>CAVHEM010000050.1:0-24967 GCA_963635055.1 Bacteroidaceae bacterium
TTTTAGTTTACATTATTTCTCTTTTTAGGTGTTCCACTTTTTTATTGAACTTGTCAAGCGGCTTTTTGTAACAAAATATGAACGATATGCAATATGAATGACAATTTTTAGAGGGGATTTTACTTATTAAATTTAGGTATGAAAGTTCAAAATAATTATGTAAATTTTGCCTTTACCGGCAATGAAAGAAAAGAAAAATATCATAAAAATCCATTTATCGGTACAAAAACAGATGAAGTTATTTTAAAAAATAAGCAGCCACTAAAATCACCTTTTATTAAAAAGGTTGCAACGTATATTACAGGATTGCTCACTTTAGCTGGGGTAGCATCATGTGAAAATTCTCAGCCTCGAGTTTATGATTCTGAAAAATTAGGAGATTTATCTGTTAATTATTTTAATGTTGAAAAAGAAACCAGAGATTCAATTTTGACACCGTTAATTACATTGAAGTCCAAATTGACTCCTGAAAATAATTTTCTTGATAATTTAGAAATTGACATTACAAAATCTTACGATGATTTAGATGATGGTAATTCTTTCCGAAAATTTTTGAAAGCTGAAGGTGATGCGGAATTAGATAAAGGGTGTAGTTTTTACTCTGATAAAAATTTAAAGAAACGAATTGTAATACAAGAAGGTGCACATGGTGCATCTGATAAAGCGTTATATGCCAGTGTTACAGGAGAATATACCGCAATTCCGTCTATGCGACAGTCATTAATGCATGAAGTCGGTCATCAATTTGACCAATACTTTGGACATGACCATAATGCTCAGTTTGCTAAAAAATGGGATTCTATTATCGCTCAAAAAGAAAAAAATCCTAATATGTCTGCTTATGATTTGGAAGTTTTGCCTAAAGATAAAGATGCTCGAGTAGAATATTTTTGGAATTCTGCAATGAGCGACAAACCGAAATTTCAAGAAGCAATTTTGAAAGATTTTGAGCATATTGCAAAGCTTAAAAATGAAAACTCTTCTCATCTGGCTTGCAACATTGAGTACTATACTGATGGGGTTGATTTTTCTAAAAAAATAACACCAGAGGTCGTTGATTTGGCAGAATCTGCAAGAACAGAAGTTTATGCAAATTTATTCTCGTATGCTATGGGGCAAAATGACGGGGATAAAACCGATTTTTTGGATAATTTTAAACATTCGTATGAAGTTGTTAAAAAAGATATTAAAAATAAATTGCATATTGATGTTGAATTAAAAGCCTTAAAGCATTTAAGATAGTTTTGGCAATTTCATTTATATGTATGTATGAAAAATGGTGATTATATTATAGAATTTCTCTGATAATTATAATCAGAAGGAGAATTTTATTATGTGGGAATATTTTTCAGGCTCTTATATAATCACCGTTTTGGGTGTGATTGGAGCGTATTTGTGGGGTGAGCACGTTCATCACGGTGCCGGTTTTGCCTCAATTTTTATTGTATTAGTTTTAGCAGTTCTTGAAACAAGTTTGTCTTTTGACAACGCTGTTGTAAATGCTATGAAGTTAGAAAAAATGTCGCACGTTTGGCGTCATAGATTTTTAACTTGGGGTATTTTAATTGCCGTTTTTGGTATGCGTTTTTTGTTCCCAGTGCTTGTTGTTTCAATATTTTCCAATTTAGATATGTTGACTGTTACGCATATTGCCCTAACTGATGCGAACAAGTATGCAGAATATTTACACGCAACTCACGCACCAATCGTGACTTTTGGCGGTATGTTTTTGATTATGCTTTTTCTTAATTATTTCTTTAATCATGAAAAAGAAGTTCACTGGCTTGTGCCAATTGAAAAGCCATTATCTCATCTTGATCACATAAGCGGAATTGAAATTATTATCTCATTATTAACCTTGATTGGTTTGCAAACTGTAATTCCTGCTGAACAAAAGCTTTCTGTTTTGATTTCAGGACTTGCAGGTATAATTATATTCTTAGCGATTGACGGTGTTGCTCATTTCTTAGAAAAGCACGAAGAAATGCGTAATGCAAAATGTGGTGTTGAAGGTGTTAAATGTGCCGGATTGATTAGTTTTATGTATTTGGAACTTATTGATGCGTCATTCTCTTTAGACGGGGTTTTGGGCGCTTTTGCACTAAGTAATGATGTTTTGATTATTACAATCGGTTTGGCTATAGGTGCAATGTTTGTAAGGTCTTTGACAATTTTGCTTGTTGAAAAGAAAACTCTTGCTCAGTTTATATATTTAGAACATGGTGCTCATTGGGCAATTGGTGCTTTATCAGTGATAATGTTAGTTTCAACGGTAAAAGAAGTACCGGAAGTTGTGACTGGTTTAATCGGTTTATTCTTTATTGTTGCAGCGTTAATTTCATCTATTATCCACAACAAAAAACAAGAAAATCAAAATTAAAATTTAGGGAAAATCATATAATAAAAAAGAGCAAGTTTTGATGAACTTGCTCTTTTTCGTATTTCTTATTCAATGATTAGTCGATTTTCCAACTGTTTAGATATTCTTCTTGTTCCGGAGTTAATGTATCAATTTCAATTCCCATTGATTTAAGTTTCAATTCAGCAATTTTAACATCAACTTCATAAGGAAGAGTGTAAAGTTTGTTTTCCAATTTTCCTTTATTTTTAACAAGGAATTCAATACCAAGTGCTTGGTTTGCAAAACTCATATCCATTACGCTTGCAGGGTGTCCTTCTGCTGCTACTAAGTTAACCAAACGACCTTCTGCGATTACATAAATTGATTTTCCGTTATCAAGAACGTATTCTTCAAGAGCCGGACGAATTTGTTTGATTTCTTTAACGTGTTTTTTCAAGTCGCCTACGTTAACTTCCCAGTCGAAGTGTCCAACATTACCAACAAAGGCGCCGTCTTTCATTGTTAAAAGGTGTTGAACGTCAACTACGTGTTTGTCACCGGTTACGGTTAAGAAAAGATCGCCTTCAAGTGCAGCTTTTGCAATCGGCATTACTCTATAACCTTCCATTGCAGCTTCAAGCGCTTTTAATGGGTCAACTTCGCATACGATAACGTTTGCACCCAACGCTTTTGCTCTTAGTGCAACACCTTTACCGCACCAGCCATAACCTGATACAACAACTGTTTTACCTGCAATAAGAATGTTTGCTGCACGTAAAACACCGTCAAAAGAACTTTGACCTGTTCCGTATCTGTTGTCGTATAAGTGTTTTGTCAAACTTGTATTAACTCCAACTGCAGGAAATCCTAATGTACCTTGTTTTTCCATTGCTTGAAGTCTGATAATACCGGTAGTTGTTTCTTCTGTTGAACCGATAACTTTTGAAATCAAGTCAGGTCTTTTTTCGTGAATCATTGAAACCATGTCGCAGCCGTCATCAATAATGATATCCGGATTATGGTTAAGTGCTTCATTGATGTGTGATTTGTATTGTTCAACCGTTTCACCTGAAACTGCGAAAACAGGCATGTTATAGTATTTTACTAATGCTGCAGCAACATCATCTTGTGTTGATAATGGGTTTGATGCTACTAGTAATGAATCAGCTCCACCTGCTTGCATTACTGTACAAAGTGCAGCGGTTTCTTTTGTTACGTGAACGCATGCTGACAATTTTAAACCTTTGAACGGTTGTTCTTTTATAAATCTTTCACGAATTGTTTTTAGTACCGGCATGTCTTTAAATGCCCAATCAATTTGTTTTTTACCTTGTTCTGCAAGGTTAATGTCTTTTATGTCACATTTCATTTCTGTCATTAGCATTATTTTCTCCTTATACTAATAAATGTATATTATAACGTTTCAATTATACTCAAGACAATCCGAGAATACTAATAATAGAAAATTTATTGTAAAATTTTCTTAATAATATTCGGTTAGGTAACAAAAAATAATCTTTAGACTTGTTATAATTATCGTTAAGGAGTATCGTGTGAAAGTAAGTTTTGATTTAAAAAAGAACAGTCCACAAAGAAATAATACTGTATCTTTTAAAGGGGTAGAGCCGACAAAATCGGCAGAAGGTTTTAAGGAGTTAAGATTTGCATATCCGTATGATCCGGAAAAGCAAGAGTGCTATTTGAAGGTTTATAAAGTTGGAACCGATGATAACGGCAACTATTATACAGACGGCATAGCGTATTCAAATGACGGTAGAGACGGCATTGCTATTCCGCCGAACGGTTTGTCTATAGATATGCAAAAAACTTACGGATTTTCAGAAGATCAGCCTTTTGCATATAACTTCTTAGTAAAAAGAACAGATGGTCGAGGTGAAGAAGTAAAAATCGATTGCGGTGATTCTATCAATGAAAATGGAACACTGTTCAATGTAATATCTTCGACAAAATCCGGCATGAACAAAGGTGGTTCAATGAAACTTGTTATTATCGATTCGCAAAAAGTCGGATATGTTTATAATGACAAAAATTTAATCGTAAAAGATGAAGCGCTTGCAAAAAGAGGAGAAAACGGTATTAAAACCTTAACAAACAAATTCGGGGGAACTCTTGCAGGGCTTGAACATGCCGTGGAAAATGGCGAATATGACAATTTTTCAAGGATTATTTCTTTACCGATATTTACTGATGATGATTTTTCTGCACATGCTTACTGGAACAAAAACTGCATGCAAATGGCAAAATCTTTTGGTAATATTAATAACTATGCTTCTTTACAGCGAAAAATGTTTGCACACGGTTTGAATTTAGTATCAGATGGTGCGTTTGTAAATGAAGGGTTAGAAGGTACTCACTTTGGCGATTTGTTGAAATGGGGTGAAAATTCTCCTTATTATTATTGGTTCAGAGCATCAGGATTAAACAATGGTCCTTTGTCATTGGGTGTATTTTCTAAGAACAAAGATTTTATTTCACACAAAATTGTAAACTCTCCGTATTCTTACACACAAAAAGATAACGGAAAAATCAAAATTTCATCAAATCCAAACTATGACAAAACAAAACCTACGTATATTCAGTTCTTTGACAAACGTTTGGTTACTGAGGCCGAAAAAACTGATACTTCAAATTTAATCAAATCTTATTCAAATTTAAGCACACCGAATGTTTATGATCTTCACACTCATAACGATTCAATATTCCCTTATTATTTTGAAATTAAACCGGAAATCTATAATAAGAATGTGAAAAATTTAATTGCTTACAATTCTGACAATCCAGATGCTGAAATTCGTTTGGATAGTCCGAAAGCAGCAAGATTACTTTCTAAATCAGAATATTATAATGTCGATGGAAAATTCGAAAGTGGTTTTGAAACTTGGGACGCAAACGTAGATATTGCGAAGTTGAATTTTGTATTCTCAAATACAGATGCAAAAGATTTGAAAAATTTACCTCTCAACAAGCGTAGAGAAGTAATGGAAAAAATGGTTCGTGCAAATTATCAGGTTCAAGATTACACGGTTCAATCCGGTTCTTATTGGACACAAAAAACAGACGACATTTTGAGAACTTACGTTGCTCAACAGTTGAAAAATGTTGATGATGATAATCCATCTCTTGTTTATAAAAAAATTATGGATTTGTCTAATAATAAAGTATTCCCGAAAGAAGTGAAAACCTCGGTATCAAAAGAAGAAGTCGAAAATATCTTAGATGATATGTATAACAACAAACGAGAATTGTCTGACTTGAATAAAAAAGATGAAATTCTTGAAGGAGTTATGAATACTCCGCTTGATGCAATTGAATTTGGTCAAAACCTCACTTCTGTTTTAGCTTCTCCATTGATTTCAAAAAGAGCGAATGTGAAAGCAGAAGTTGGAGTTCCTCGTTTTGAGATTTATAAAAACGGAGATAAAAATTTACCGGAAGAATATGCAGAAACTTACAAAAAAATGGACGAAATTTTTGCAAAAGATTTGTCCGGTTATGCAGAAAAGATTTTGAACAAAGTAGACAGTCAACTTCCGGAAAATCAAAAATTATTTGAAGGTGATGAAGTTACTGATTATGGTAAATACGTTTTGCCATTGTTGTTACCGCAGATTACAAAATATGCTGTAGTAAAAGCCTTAGCACCTAAAGTTGATGTTTCTGTTAATGATAAAAACGGCGAATTGAATTATGATTACAAGGCTTTGAATGATGTTCATCTTCAATCTTTTGGTATTACAAAATTTGCATCACCGGAAGATGAGGCTCGTGTTGTTTTGAGTGAACTTCAAAGTGGTATCAAAAAGATTAAACCGAAAGCCGATGACGTTATTGTTGACAGTATTTCAAAATCTTTGAAGGGAACAAATTTACGTTCTTTCCAACTTGCAGATTTAATCGTTGATAAAACTCAATCAGGATTAGATTGGAGAATTGATGCGACAAAAGATATTGCAGATGTTGAAGCGTTAAGAAACGGTATGGAAAGTTTCAACACAATGTGGGAAAGTATAATAGACTTTTGGAAGAAGTTCCAGACTGAAATCCAAAAGAAAAACCCGAATGTTTATACTGTTGCAGAAGTTACAGATGAAGAAAATCTATACGATAAAGGCTGGGGCGGTTACTCAAAAAGATTTCCAGGAAAGCCTGATATTATTCCAAAATTTTTGAGAGAAACAGGCATGTCTGCAATTGCAGAGTATTCATATTTCTTTAGTGGTATTCAAAAAGCATTTTCTAATGAATTTGAAAATGGTGATATGAATATTGATACTACTTATGCAAGTAAAATGATTTATGACAAAATGATATCTGGGGATAAAAACTTTATCAAAATGGGCGCTCAAGATGCTATGAAATTTGCGTATACGTTTATCGGTAATCATGATAAACCTAGAGCATTGCATTGTGCGGCATTAGATATGAAATTGTTCTATAATGATTTAACTTATGCTGATGGTAATTTTGAAGCCAGAAAAACTGCTTACAAAGTTTTGAACGATAAGTATATGGATAATATCGAGCCGCATGAAGTTAATAATTTTGACTTTTCCGGAGTTTCCGCAAAAGCTATTGCGATGGCAGAAGCGATTAGACCTGCTCTTATTGATAAATTGAATGATTATTGTTATTTCAACAAAATATCAGAAGATGACAAGACTCGAAACTTAATCGCAATAAGTAAATCAATTTCAGATTTGGCTAACGGTAAGTTTATGGATTCTCGTTTTAATCCTGAAGCTTTTGGTGTTAAACCGATTGACGTAGCGATTTCAATGACAATTAAGCAAGCAAAAGCTAAATATGGGTTCAACTTGCCGGAAGAATTGAATAAGGATTATGAAGACGGTGCCTTTGAAAAAATTATGACACCTGCAATGTCAAAACTAAAAGCAATGATGAAATATTTGGTTGCACTCCCTGGAATGCCGACATTGTTTGATGGTGATGATACTGCCAATAGCGGTTATGATACAAAAACAAAAAATATGTACTTGCAAGGTCGTCAAAAAGTTCACGATGAGTGGATAGATGAAGATAATCCGAAGTATCGCAAATTTGTTGCTGAAAATAAAAAACAACTTGATTGGATAATGGGTATTCGTCGTAATCCTAAATGTAAAGCGTTGAATAACGGTGCCGTGTTTACATTACCGTTGAGTAGTACAAAAGGTGATAAAATACCTGTTGCTTCGATTTTAAGACAAAGTGCAGATGGTCACATGGCTATTTCTATTTTTAATCCGTTAGGTATTCCAAAGGATAATAAATATCCTTACGAAACCGGCATGGAACATGCCGCTTATGTGGATTCTATTAGTTTAAATTCTATTAGTTCGACAATTGGTGTAAACGGAATTAAAAAAAATACAAAGTTTGTAAATGCCGAAAAACCTGAAGATGTATATTATGTAAGAGAACATGACGGAAAATACTTCTTGAAACGTCACGTTGATGGTTGTGATGTACCGATTATGTTGGATACTCCGGCATTGATTTTGTACCATGAACCGGAAAATGAAAATAGTCAAAAACAAGAACCTTCGTTTACAGGTGATTTTGCAAACTTCAAACCAAATGCTAAATTTGTTGCAAGTGCTTACAATACAAAAGTTTGTGAACAAGGTAAAAAATTGGCATTGGTAAGCAGATAGTTTACTTTTTAAATAATTATAAAGCGAGCGTTGAGATTTCTTAATGCTCGTTTTATTTGTTTTGAGGTTTTGGGTTTTTGTTATGAAAACTTTACATAAACCTTGACGTGGCTTGGTGTTTGGTATAATATTTTTCTTGTCAGAAGTAAAAGTTCAAATACGATTTCCAAAAGGCTTTAAAAGGCTTTGTTTTGGCGTATTTAACGTAAGTACCCAAATAAATATAATTAGTAAAATATTTACAAGAAAGGTAAAAATCAATGGAAAACAATGAAGAATTAAAAGTAACTGAATCTGTAGAAGCTACAGAAGAAGTTAAAGCTGAAGAAACTGTTGAAGCAGCTTCTGAAGAAAAACCTTCAAGAAGAAGAGGCCGTGGCAGAAAACAAAAAATCGAAACAACTGAAGAAAAACCACAATCTGAATGGACAGAAAGAGTTGTTCAAATCAGCCGTGTAACTAAAGTTGTTAAAGGTGGTAAAAAATTAAGCTTCCGTGCTATCGTTATCGTTGGTAACCAAAAAGGACAAGTTGGTATCGGTTGTGCAAAAGCTTCAGAAGTTATTATTGCTATTCAAAAAGCAATTGCTGATGGTAGAAAAAATGTTATCACAGTGCCTATCTTCAAAACTACAATTCCTCACCCAATCACTGGTAAATCAGGTGCAGGTGCTGTAATGTTAAGACCGGCTTCAGAAGGTACAGGTATTATTGCAGGTGGTGCTGTTCGTTCAGTATTAGAACTTGCTGGTATCGAAAATATCCTTTCTAAATCTTTAGGTTCAAAATCTCCATTGAACGCTGCAAGTGCAACAATTGAAGCATTGAAATCTTTGACTCCGTTCAACGATGTTGCTAAAAAACGTGGCTTAACAATGGCTGAACTTTTAAACTAATTTAGGTATCAATATTATTTATAAAAAGGAAATTAAATTATGACAGATAAAACAAATACAGTAAAAATTAAACTTGCTAAAAGTTTAATCGGCTCATCAGAAAAACAACGCAGAGTTGTTAGAGCGCTAGGTCTTACTAAAAAAGATCAAGTTGTTGAACACAATGAATCAGCAACAATTATGGGTATGGTAAACAAAGTTTCTCACTTGTTAGAAATAGTAAAATAGGTAATATACCCTAAGACGAATATATTATAATATACAAAGAAAGAGGAAAATAATATGTCAAATATAACATTATCAGATTTAAGACCTGCTGAAGGTTCTACTTCTAAATCAAAAAGAGTTGGTCGTGGTCGTTCATCAGGACATGGTAAAACTTCTTGCCGTGGTCATAACGGTGAAGGTCAAAGATCAGGTAACTCAAGCAAAAGAGGTTTTGAAGGTGGTCAAATGCCAGCTTACAGAAGATTGCCTAAATTGAAAGGCTTCCAAGTATATTCAAAACTTAACTATGCTCAAATCAACGTTGGCAGATTAGATGATTTAGGTCTTAAAGAAGTATCTTTAGATGCTTTGAAAGAAGTTTTGACTATTCACCCTACTTGCGTTGGTTTAAGAGTATTGGGTAATGGTGAAATCAAATCTGCAGTTACAGTAAAAGCAAATTATGTAACACCATCTGCAAAAGAAAAAATTGAAGCTGCCGGCGGAAAGGTTGAGTTAGTATAATGGCACAAGCAATAAAAGCACCATCTCCAGAAGATTTAATGTCAATGTGGAATGCTTCAGGTTTGAAGCAAAAAATTATTTTCACATTCATTATGATTGCTGTTTGGAGATTAGGGGTTCAATTGCCTTTGTATGGTATTGACAGTAGCTCAATTGTAAATATGGGACAAAATAACCTATTAGGTTTTTTGGATTTATTTACAGGTGGTGCGTTAGGTAAAGTGTCAATTGTTGCATTGGGAATCGGACCTTACATCACTTCTTCAATCATCGTTCAATTGATTTCTGTAGTAATTCCGTCATTGGAAAAATTGCAGAAAGAAGATGGCGAAGCAGGAAGAAGAAAGTTAGCACAATATACCCGAATATTTACGGTTGTTTTGGCTGTATTCCAGTCAGTAATTTTTATGCTATTTTTGCATTCAAGACCGTCTGCAATCGTTACAACAATAAATCCTGTTGCATTTTATGCAAGTTCGATTTGTGTTTTAACTGCAGGCGCTGTCCTTGTAATGTGGATATCTGAGCTAATAACAGAACGAGGAATCGGTAATGGCGGTTCTTTGGTTATCTTCTGTGGTATTTTGGCAGGTATTCCATTGTATGCTAAAAATACTTTAAAATTAGTTGAACCTAATGCGGGTATGCAGTTAAATCTGTTGATTTTATTGGCGATATTCTTTATTGCAATGATTTTTATTGTTATAATGCAAGAAGCGGTGAGAAAAGTTATAATCGTTAATCCGAAAAGACAAATCGGTAATAAGGTTTATGGCGGTATGAATTCATTTATTCCGTTCAAACTTAATCCGGGCGGGGTTATGCCAATCATCTTTGCGATTGCAATTTTGTTATTCCCGTCAACAATTTTGACTATTGTCGGTCAAGCAAATTTCAAGTCTGAATCGGTAAAAACCTTTATTATGACTTTGACTCAGTACATGAGTCCAAACGGAATTATGTATTATCTTCTTTATGTGGCATTGATTATTGCGTTGACATTTTTCTACGCATCAATTATGCCAAATATGCAGCCAAAAGATATTGCTGACAACTTGAAAAAATACGGTTCGTCTATTCCTGGGATAAAACCTGGAAGACCTACTGCAGAAGCCTTGGATAAAATTTTATCTAAAACGACCTTCATTGGTGCTATCGGTTTAGGTATAATTGCTTTGGTACCATCATTTGCCAGCTATGCAACACATATTGAAACCTTGCAAGGTATTGGGGCTACTTCCCTTATCATCATGGTTGGTGTTGCTCTTGATTTAATCAATCAGGTTAAGACTCACTTGTTGGCTAGAAATTACGAATCTTTTCTTAAAGATATGTAATTTGAGGTCATAAATATAAATTAAAAAAAAGGACTGTTTTGTTAAGCAAAATAGTCCTTTTTGATTAATTTCTTGAAATTAATAATAAAATAGCATATAATAAAGATATCATATTTAGCGAGGATTTGTTTTGGAATTTATTAAATTGTTTAAAAATAGGCATCATTGTGGCTTTACTTTGGGCGAAATTCTTATTGTAATGGGAGTAATTGGTATAATTTCAGCATTGGTTCTTCCTGTGTTGATTGTTCATATAAATACTTCAAAGTTCAGAACTCAGTATAAAAAGACTCTTTCGAATTTGAATCAGGCGGCTAAAATGGCAGAGGCGCATTACGATTTGAATTTTGCAAATATTGCTCAAGGCTGTGTCACTTCGACAGATAATCCGACAACTCATTCTACGCTATGTGCGATAATTAACGGGTCTATTACCAGTGCAACGTTTTATACCTCGGATACTATTCCTTCAAGGGCTGGGGTAGGTGAGTATGCACCAACCGGACTTGGTATTTCTACTGCAAAAAAAGATATATTTTTATTCGCTGACGGCTCTTTGTTTGCTTATGATAAAGATATTTCCAGTTGTACATTGGAGCCTGGTTCTGATTTAATAGCGCTTCCTGCTATTTGTTATGGCTTTATTGATGTGAATGGAACTTCTGCTCCTAATAAAACGGTATCTTGTAGTAATGTAGATACTGAAATTACAAGAAAAGCCGGTAATTGTATTGTCAGAAATAATTCTGTAGATATGGGTGATATTTTTCCTGTAGCAATTCATGATGGAACGATAGAACCTTTGACAAATGCTGCTAAGGTTGTTTTGGGTTCTGCTCCAATAAATACTAAAGACTAGTTTTCGGTGGACAATTATTGTCAACTATTAGTTCGGGGTGATTAATTTTGAAGTTTTTGCAATTATCTGCGGTTGATTTTGGCATAGGAACTTCTTTTAACGAAAATCTTTGTTTTTTATATTGTCCGTTTTTGCGACCTTTCATAAATAAACCTTCGTATCTGCTCAAACCTGCGTGCAGATAATCCACAAAACCAAGCCAAGGGTCTACTATTATAGCGTGTTTGTCGATTGATTTTACGTTATTTAATCTTGCATTTTTTCCTCTGTTTACCAGTAAAAAACAATGGTCGATATCGTTTGCGACTTTGCCTAATTTTTTGCCATAATCTTCTATCAATTGTAAAGATGCAATTTTTACGTTGTCAAATCCGTTTGCTAAAAATGCTGCTTTTGATAAAATCGCAAGTTCGCCACAATTTGCAACACCGGAAAGTTGTGTATCTTCAAGCACTCTATCAATGAAAAAACGAGGTAGTAATGTAGTTCTCAGACTTCTGTAATAAGATATTTCCCCATCAGCATAATAAATTGCACGTTCTAAAAGGTTAGGTTTTTTCTTGCTAATTGTATAAAAATCTGCTCTTGAAGTAGATCTTGCGGGATATTTGTTCATCATATTGCGCATGATTTTATCAGCGAAACGAATTTCACTGTTTCTTGCGGTAAATGTTTGATTTTGTTTTGGTTGAATTTGCATGTTTAACCTTCTATATCAAGTGCTTTTTTTGTGGCATTTGCTTCAAGTTTTGCTTTTTGTTTTGCTAATCTTTCGGTTTTAATTTTTGTGATTTGGTCTTGATAGTAGGATATTTTGTCTGTAGTATGAGATACAGATTTGACATAATATTCCCAATTGCTGTTATTTTTTATATTCTTTTGTCGTAAGTCGCATAATTTTGCTTTTTCTAATTCTAATTCGCCGATTTTATGGTAATATTCGTCGACTTTTGCTTGTTCTTTTTTTGTAAGTTTTAATATTGGACCTGTGTAATCTTTTTTAGGGATAAGTGCACCAAATGCGATATTGTTGTTTGGGGTTTTGTTAAGCGTAATCATAAGACTCCTTGTTACTTTCTTATAATAAGGTTCGTAAAAATAATTTTTGCCTTTATATAAATAAATGTAACAGAATTTAAATTTTTCAACAAAAAATTTATTGGTACAATTACCCAACCACCGACATAAAAATATTTTACAAAAACCTTCAAATAATAAGTAATGGCGGCGGTAAGGACTCTTCCGAAAAAAATACGAACCGTTGAGTATTTTTTTTGAGAGGTTGAACCCTTTAGGGTTCAGTTCCCTAAAAAACTGCCTATAACATAGTGTAAGGGGAATTTAACTTATCGTAGGCGAAAATGTGGAATTTGAGCCATACGAATAAGTATGCGGAACGCTAACCCAATAAATTTTTCAACAAAAAATTTATTGTTTCAATTACCCAACCGCCGACATAAAAATATTTTACAAAAATCTTCAAATAATAAGTAATGGCGGCGGTAAGGACTCTTCCGAAAAAAAATACGAACCGTTGAGTATTTTTTTGAGAGGTTGAACCCTTTAGGGTTCAGTTCCCTAAAAAACTGCCTATAACATAGTGTAAGGGGAATTTAACTTATCGTAGGCGAAAATGTGGAATTTGAGCCATACGAATAAGTATGCGGAACGCTAACCCAATAAATTTTTCAACAAAAAATTTATTGTTTCAATTACCCAACCGCCGACATAAAAATATTTTACAAAAATCTTCAAATAATAAGTAATGGCGGCGGTAAGGGGAATTGAACCCCTGTTTAGAGAATGAGAATCTCTCGTCCTAACCACTAGACGATACCGCTATGTGTACTCGTATTTTAACACTAAACAGCTAAAATACAATATTAATTTTGGCGTTTTTTCTCGATTTTTATTTCATACCCGAGCAAATCTGCAATAGTTTCGACTTCATCATAATTCAAAGAACTTAGAAAAATTTTATTTTGCAAACTCCGTTGGGTATAGACTTTGCCTGTTTTTTGAGTTAATAAATCCGCAAGCTTTTGTACGGTAAGCGCTTCACGCATTATTAAAATTCTGACTTCTTCTTTTGATGACATTGTTTCCTCATATTTGAGATAATTATATGTTTTTTAAGTATATATTGACAAATATGAGATTTTTAGTTTTAATTAAGTAGAAATATGAGTTATTTGCCTTTTATTTAAGACTAATTATTAAGGAGCGAGATTTGGCAAAAAATTATAAAAAAGGTTTTACTTTAGCAGAAATATTAATAACTCTTGGAATTATTGGTGTTGTTGCAGCAATGACAATTCCTATTTTAATAAATAAAATTAATGAAATACAAACTGTTTCTAAAGTCAAAAAATTTTATAGCACAATGAGTCAAGCAATCAAATTGGCAGTAGAAGAAAGCGGAGAAGATGTACTCACTTGGGCTGAACAAGCTAGTAAATTTTCGGGGGGAAGTTATTGGCAAGGAGCATCATACGAATCGGGGAAATTTTTATGGTCTAAATTGGCTCCATATTTAAAAGTTGCAAATGTATGCACAAAATCAGAAAGTGCGGGTTCTTCCCCTATATGTGGTGAGAATCCTTACAATGTTTATAGTTTCAGTGATCCTTCAAGAATTGTAGGACGATATGCTGCCGACTATGGAATTCGTATAATTATGAATGATGGTTCTAGTTTCTTTTTAAGAACTAATGGGAATTGCAGTACAACTAGCAATGATGTTTGTGGGGCATTTTGGTATGATACTAACGGTTTTAGTAAGAAGCCAAATGTATATGGAAAAGATGTTTTTATTTTTGCAATACTTAGTGATAATAGATTGCGTCCAGATGATGGTAATTCTTGCACCAAACGTAATACTGGAGCTTCTTGTTCACAACATATAATTAAATATGGCAACATGAAGTATCCTAATGACTAATCGCTGTAAGTAACAGAAAGAAGTATGCCGTTTTTTTTATTAGAAATTAGACAAATCTATTCATTTTATATATAATTATCACGAGGTTTAAAATGAATAACGAAAATATTAATAAGATTTACGAATTGTCCGAAAAATATGACAATTGCCAAGATAAAAATGAAAAATTTTCAATAGAAAAGGAAATAAAAGAACTTTTAGTACCCTTTAAAAAAGGTTCTATCGGTTTAGCACAAATTAACCCTATTGTTGGGGATATTGAATACAATGCAAAAAAAGTTGTCGAAAATATTGTCCATGCACAAAATATCGGGCTGGATTTGGTAGTTTTCCCAGAACTTATTTTGATGGGGTATCCGATTGAGGATACGATTGACCGTCACCCGATTATTGTTTCTGAAAATGTCAAATGGCTAAAAGAAATTGCTAAAATTACGACAAAAACGACGGCTTTGGTTGGTTTTGTAGAACCTAGAAAACCTGAACATTTGACAGGTAAAAAATATTACAATTCTGTGGCAATTTTAGGTGATGGTAAAATTCAAGGGATTATCAGAAAATCGTTGCTTCCAACATATTCCGAGTTTAACGATTACAGATATATTGAACCTTCTCCTGTTGTTGGTGTTCAACCGGAAGATACTCTTGGTAATTTTGATGATGACAGCGTTACGGATTGTTCAAAAACAAATTTGATTGATGGCGTGAAATATGGAATTTCAATTTGTGAAGATTGTTGGAATAACAAAGAATTTTTCAATGAAATAACAATGTATTCAAAAGATCCGATTGAAGAATTGTCACAAGAAAATCCCGATGTTTTTGTAAATTGTTCCGCATCTCCAACTAGAGCAAAAAAAGAACAATTAAAACACAATATGCTATCTTATATTACTAAAGAGTACTCAACTCCAATGGTTTATGTAAATCAAGTTGGTGCGATTGATAACAGTTCTTTTGACGGTTCTAGCAGAGTATTTGACAAAGATGGCAGACTTTTAGCCCGAGCAAAATCTTTTCAAGAGCAATTTTTAATTGTTAATCCGCTTAAAGGTCTTGGAAAAATTTATCCGTTGACAAAAGGTTTAGAAAAAAGTTTAACCGAAGAAAAGATTTACACCCTTGAGTATGAACCGGATTTGGAAAGAACCTATAAAACTATAGTTCAAGGGATTAGAGATTATTTTTCGAAAACTGGTTTTAAACGTGCAGTTTTAGGTTTGTCCGGTGGACTTGATTCTACTGTTTGTGCCGTTTTACTTGCTGATGCTATTGGTAAGGAAAATGTTTTTGGTATCAGTATGCCTTCAAAATTGACGAGTAAAGAAAGTAAATCAGATGCAGAAGAACTTGCAAATAATTTAGGCATTAACTTCACGGAAGCAACAATAAAACCAATGGTTGAAACTGCAACATCTTGTTTAAATGATTTATTTAAGCAAGTTGAACGAAAATGGGCCGGAAGATATACAAAATCCTTCACTCCTGATAATATTCAGGCTCGTTCCAGAGCGATGTTCCTTTGGGGAATTAGTAATGAATTTGGCAGATGTTTGCCAATCGCAACTTCTGACAAATCCGAACTTTATATGGGTTATGCAACAATAAATGGAGATATGTCAGGTGGTTTTGCACCGATTGCAGATGTCCCGAAAACTAAATTGTTTGCTTTGGCTCGTTGGCTGAACGCAAATAGAGAGGTTAAAAATGCAATACCGGAAGCGGTTATTCTGAAAAAACCCGGAGCAGAACTTGCGATTGACCCGAAAACCGGCAAGCCGTTGATTGCAGAAGATGCATTAATGCCTTATGAATTTTTGGACGAAATAATTTGGAGAATTGAAAATCGTAAAGAATATTATCAAGATATGCTAAATTCTGAATTTTTGTATGAAAAGAAAAATAATGTTTCTAAAGAACAAAAAATAGAATGGCTGGACAAATTCTACAGACGTATGTCAACCGCTTTATATAAGTGGTCAATTTTGCCGCCATCAGTGATTGTAGATTCTCGTTCTATCAATAAGTATGACTACAAACAGCCGATTACATCTTCCAGAATAAATTATAAAGGTTCTACGGAAAAAGAAATTACCGATAAAATTCACGCTCTGTTGTAATTGTTACAGTGTATTAAGATGAATTGAAATTTTTATATGGCTATACTCGAACTATAATAGCAAATTGAAAATTTTATAGATTGGGCTTGCTAAACTTGTTAAATTTTATGCTATTATAACTTCTAAGGAAACATTCATGTCAAAGAAAAATATATTTAATTTACTATATAAATATTCGCCATTGAATTTTTATACGAATATAGACAATCATACAATTATAAAATCTACTCATAATCCGTCTGTAGGGTATAGTTTTCCAAGATTGTTCACTACAGATGAAATTCTTGCAGTGTGGAAGGAAATCAGATTTCACAAAAGAATTTCTACGATTTGTATATTTTTACTGTTCATTGCATCATTATATGAGTTAATATTTCCTCATTTTTCGTTGTTTGTGAACAATACGTGGTTTATCAATGCTTTGTTGATGCTTTCTGTGCTTTTGGTTGTTTGTAATTTGAGTACATTATTATGTAAGTATATTTTTCAAAAAAGATTGCTAAAACACTACGGCGAGTATGAAATTGTAAAGTTTCCTATTTCTGAAGAAATTGATAATAAGTACTATTCAATATTTAAAATCGAACTTATCAAGGCGTTAACAGTAATTATTATTGTTGCTTCTGCATTTATTTATATTTCCCCATTTGGAATTGCACAGAATTTAGTGACAAATGAACGTTATAATGAAGCGATAAAATTAACTACATTGGGCGCTAAGGTGTTTCCGATAGCGCAAGAGTGGTATGCACTAAGAGGTTATTCTAAGTTCAAAATAGGTGATTACTCAGGCTCAATTGCAGATTACGATACTGCATATAAACTCAGCGCTGATGAATTTAATATAATGAATTTTGATAATAAAATTTATGTAAAATACTATATTGGTGACTACACTAGTGCCTTGGAAGATTTTGACAACGAAATTACAAAATCTACAAACTCAAATGAACGTGACCAGTTTTTATGGGGTAAGGCGCAATTTTTATACAATATCGGAATGCTAGAAGAGGCGCTCGATATTTATGATACCTTGATTGTAAATGCTGATGAAGATATAATTTTCTTGCTCAAAGATCGTTTATATCTAGAGCGTGCTCAAGTGAACAAAAGACTTGAAAATATAGAACAAATGAATTCTGATCTCGAAAGTGCCGGCGCTACTGCAGAAGAACTCTCTACAGATCCTATTCCAAAACCTGTTCTAATGATTGATGAAGAAACTTTTAATTAATACTTTATATTTCTTAATAATACCCATCTGAAATAGCAATTATTTAAGGTTTATATACTTTATATAATTAAGGGACGATTAAGGGGATATTATAAAGAAATGTTTGCGCATGTTATTAGACCAAATTATTTTAGACCAATGGTTGCAAGACCAATCATTGCCAGAATGCCTATTTCTGCTCCAATTGCGCCTTTATCATTCAGTATGCCGGTATGTTGTCCGACTCCTGTAATGCCATTTTCTATGATGAATCCATTTATGGCTGCTATTGCACCAATGCCAATGGTTAGTCCTGTTTTGGCATCTACTAATATTTTTCTTCAAAATATGAGAAATATGTTGACGAGTTATGCAAGCAGAATAAGACAACAAAATCAATTTTTCTCAAGCTTCAAACCTTCTGTATCAAACTATAAATTTGGAAGTTTGACCACAAACAGATTTGGAAGTACCGGATTTTTTAATAATTCACTTAATACTTCTACTCAAAATCTTTCATTTTGGGAAAGATTAGGATATTGTGCAACTTCAGGTTTAAGACTTGCAAAAACAGCTGTTCAAAAAGCAGTAGGTTTTTCCGGATTTTGTGCTAAATACGTTAAAAATGCAATCGCTGCTGCAGGTCTTGGAAGTTATGTAAAAGGTCATGCTTACCAAATGATTAGCATTTTAAGAGCTAATAAAAACTTTAAAGAAATTCCTGTTGGCAGTGTTGATCCTAAAAAATTACCTGCCGGTTGTATTTTGGTTTACGGAAAAGGTCAAGCCGGCTATAGCAAACGTTATGGTCACACTGAAATTACAACAGGTACAGGCAGAGCAGTTTCTGATGGTATTACAAACAATATTAAACCAAACATTGCTGCAATATTTATTCCTGTAGCATAATTATTATTTTTTATAAACAAAAAAGTGCTATAAAATAGCACTTTTTCTGTAATAATCGTGCTCGGGGGGAATCAAACCCCCGACCTTGAGCTTCGGAAACTCACGCTCTATTCTCCTGAGCTACGAGCACTTAAAAACGGATAACCTTTAGGCTATCCGTTGATAAAATTTATTTTAAATAATCAGAAGCATTTATCTCTTTTTTCGCTTCGGCACTTGCTTCAAAGAACGGATAAACACTTAATCCAAGCATTCCTGCAACAAGTGAACTTGGAAATATTTCAATTGAGTTGTTTATTTCATTAACTGCGCTATTGTAAAATCTTCTTGCAGCAGCGATGTGTTCCTCAACTTCATTATATGTTTGCATTGCGTTTATCATTGTTTGGTCAGATTTTAGTTGTGGATAATTTTCCACGTTAAGCATAAACTGACCCATTTTAGCGGCAATTTGATTATCTAAATCTATTTTCTTAGCAATTGTATCTTGAGTTGAACGAATGCCTGCAGCTTGTGTTCTCAACGCTGTAATTTGTCCAAACAATTCAGTTTCGTGTTCCATAAATTTGTTAGCAATTGTTAAAATATTTGGAATCAAACTGTATCTTTTGTTTAGTTGAACATCAATTCCGCTCATTGCTTCGTTAACTTTGTTTTTCATTTTTATTAAGTTAGTGTACATTCCGTAGAATGCAATAACCAAAATTAGTGCCAAAACCAATAAGATTACAGAAATTGCCATAATTGTAAAATCTCCTTCATTTAAGTAAATCATAGTTGTATCCTCGTTTTAAATTCTATTTATTATTATAACATATTGTTTAAGCATTTACAATCCTTGATGCTAATTTAGATTTTTTCAAAGAAAATTACGTCTTTTGCTTCTTTTCTAAATTTTTTAGTTTCTTTAGGATTTAATTCATAGCCAAGTGTAATCATATCAACTAAAATTTGCTTATCATTTAGACCCAATGCAGTTTTTACTTTTTTAGTTAATGTTTCGTCGCTTTTAGTTAGTTCATTAGCAAATGCACCAACAACACAAGCGCCAATTCCAAGTTCTTGCGCTTCAAGAGTCATATATGCAACTGCATAAGTAACTTGTTCTACACTACGTAGCAACACTTCGTATTCACCTAAGTTTGAAGGATTCAGGGTTTTGGAAGATAAATATGCGGTAATTGTTGCATCATCAACGCCCTTTTCTGCCAAAATTTTACCAAATTTTGTGTGGCTCCAGTCCTCTAAATCCGCAACACAACAAATTACTGCTTGAGCGGTTTTCACTTGTTTTTGACCACCTGACGCTTCGCATAAGATATCTTTAACATCTTGATTGGTAACAACAATAAACTTCCAAGGTTGAACATTAACCCAAGATGGCGCTAATCTGCCGGCTTCTAAAATTTTTGCCAAAGCATCATCAGGAATTGCTTGTTCTGTGTATCTTCTAACACTTTTTCTGTTTATTATTGCATTCATTACCATAAAAATATCTCCTTAATAAAGATTAAATATTATTATCTCCGCCAGTAACAATTGTGAAATCAGTATCTGCACACATATAAGTTGCAGGGTCATATACAAATTGTCTTGATTTTACTTCCGGAACTTCTTTTTTTAAATCAGAATAATAATCAATTGTTACATATTTAGAATGAGCAATGAACTGAGAATGAGCAGTTCTTAGAGTTCCTGAACATTTTACTTGAATTCCGGCATTTTCTAATGCTTCTTTTAGCGCTTTTGCTTCTTGAGTATTGCCAGGAGCGCTCATTATACTTGCGGTATATGTTTCTTTTCTTTCATTTGCCATTTGACGATAAACTAATCTGTCAACAACTTCTTGAGTCTTTTTAGGGTCAAGAATCCAATAACTTGTATAACCATGTTTATTTGGAGCCCCAGGAAGCATTGCACTTTCGATATTATCTTTGTCAAAGCTTTTTGCAAGTGCAACATACTGTGACATTTCATAAACTGACATATCAGTTTTTACATATTTATTAGCTACAGAAATAATTTGTGGAATTTTTGCAATAGTTTCAGGTTTTTGTAAATCTGCCAACAATCCTCTCAAGAACCATTGTTGACGTTGAGTTCTACCTATATCACCAAGTGCATCGTGTCTGAATCTTAAATATTCTACGACGTCTTTTTCTGTTAAGTGGTGTTTACCTTTTGATAGATTGATATGTAAATGTCCGGCATTGTCGTTGTAGTGCATGTCTTTTTCAACATAAATATCAACACCGCCCAAGGCTTTTACGATTTCACGAACCGCATCATCATGGAACATTATATATCTGTCAACGTGAACTCCAAGAGTATCTTCTATTGTTTTTTTAGTCATCTCAACGCCACCGATAGCATGTGCTGCGTTGATTTTTTGAATTCCCATACCATTGGGCAAATAAACCTTACTATCTCTAGGAATAGTCAGCGCATTGACTGTTTTTGTTCTCGGGTCAATGTTTAATAAAATCATTGTATCTGTACGAGTTCCAACCCATAAATCTGAATCCGCTCCATTTGAGTCGACCCCTAATAATAATATATTTTGTCTTCTCATTCCAAAAGGGAGAGTAAATCCAGGTTCTTTTGAACTGTTTCCTCTTGATAATTTTGTTAAAATTCCTGATAAGAAAGAGTTTTCGCCAAATTTATCATTTAAAAAATCTTTATTGCTTGCAAAAAGAAAAATTGCAAACACTGATATAAAGAAAACAATAGTCATCAAAGTTAAAACCTTGCGGAATGACGTTTGTTTTTTTCTTCTATAAGTAGGGTATGCTTCAAAAGCACTATCGGCAGTTCCTGTCGAATATTTACGTTTTTTAGAATACGAAGATACCCTCTTTTTATTATTTCTATCTTGCATATTTAACATATCTCGTTTTATTTCCTATTATACTACTATTTTATAATAAAATTAAATATTGGATATAGTATAAACTATGTATTTTAACATTTCGCCTGCAAAATTGAGTGCTATATATTCTAACATATATCGACTTGACACCGTATTATAAGAAATAAATTTCTAAAAGTGTCTGTTTATAGGCACTAGTATTCTTTTTAAATTGCATTATTAAGTTTTGTAACAAATAAAACAAAGAGTGAAATTCTTAAAGTTGTATATACTTTATATATACATAAGAGATAAATAAATAAGAAACGAGAGATATAATTATGGCACTTAAAAATTTAAAAAAGATTGATAAAAAGTTAAACGATATATATCAAAACCAAGTAACTACAGCAGTTGCACCTGCTCAACCTTATGTTGACAGATCAGATTTATTATTGGAACAAATGAGTTTTATCGCAAGTTACAATAAGCAATTGTTGCATATAGCATAAGTTTTTTAATAACTCCAATTTAATTTTTCCCCTACAAATTTTTCCCTGATTTCTTTAGAAATCAGGTTTTCTTTTGCAAAAAATTAAATTTCATGTCTGCCTTCAATAGCTTTGGCAATAGTAATTTCGTCAGCGTATTCTAAATCAGCACCGACAGGGAGCCCGAAGGCAATCCTTGAAACTTTGATGCCAAAAGGTTTTATCAATTTTGTGAGATAAAGGCTTGTTGCTTCGCCTTCAACAGATGGGCTTAACGCCAAAATAACTTCTTTAACTTCATCACTTGTTAATCTGTTTAACAATTCTTTTATGCGAATGTCATCAGCCCCAATTCCGTCCATTGGGGAAATTAAACCTTGCAAAACATGGTAAAGACCTTTATATTCGTTAGTTTTTTCAATTGCAATAAGGTCTTTTGTTTCTGAAACAACACAAATTACAGACCTATCTCTGGAAGTTGATGAACAAATCTCACATGGACTTTGCGCAGAAAGATTGAAGCAAACTTCGCAAGTATGCGTATTTTTCTTTGCTTCAATCACTGCTTTTGCAAAATTTTCCACATCAACTGCTGACATTCTCAATAGATGAAATGCCATTCTTTGTGCTGATTTTGGACCTACCGAAGGAAATTTTTGAAATTGTTCGATAAGTGCCGCTATGGATTTTGGATAAATCATTAGAAATTCAACCCTGGAATACTGATTCCGCCTGTGATTTTCTTCATTTTGTCTGACATGATTTTAGAAGATTGGTCGTTAGCTTGTTTCATAGCAGTTGTGATTAAGTCTTCTAACATTTCAATTGAATCAGCATCAACTGAAGATGGATTTTCAGGATTAATTGCTTCCGGAGCAATTTTAATTGATTTGAATTTACCTTGACCGTTGCAAACTACTTTAATTGAACCATTACCGGCAACACCTGTAATTTCCAAATCTTCTAGTTCTTTTTGAACTTCAACAGCTTTGCTTTGTGCTTTTTGAACAGTTTTCATGATGTTCATTAAATTCATACCCATAATTTTTTCTCCTTAGTCTGTGTTTATTTACTCTAACCTAACTTACTTTTCTTATAGTACAGTTTATTATACAATAAAAATATGGAGAAGAAAACATATTTACAAGAATCTGTAAAAAACGGAAGATTAGTCCGTTGGACATTTATGCCATTGAAGGTTTATATTGCTCCGATGAAATTCTACTCAAAACAAGGTCAGGACTTGAAATACAGGGGCTTGGTAAAGAAAGCGTTAGATGAATGGCACAAAGTTTCAAACGGTAAAGTTTCTTTTCTTATTGTTGATAATTTAAGCAGTTCAAATGTCGATATTGAGTGGAAAAGAGTTGAACGTCAGACACTCGGATACTGTTATTTCCATTATGACAAAGCAAACAGGATTTATAGTGCAAACGTTTGGATAGGCTTAACAGACGGACTTGTGCATGCTGATTATATGGACGAATCGGACGTCTATCATACAATTTTGCATGAAATCGGTCATGCCGTGGGTTTAGGTCATAGTCCGTTCAAACATGATATTATGTACACTCCGCACCAAAAAGGAATTATGCATGTTGGAGAAGGCGACAGATTGTCTGTTAATTGGCTTTATACTTTCCCTCAAGGCAAGACTGTTCCTGAAATTGCAGCAAAATATGGTGTCGGTGGAAATGATTTAGATGAAGTTGTTGCAAAAATTATTAACAAAAGCGCAAAAACTGAATTTGAAAAAGTTAAAGATAATGTTTCAAATGGGAAGCCTGAACGAAATTTACTTGAAGAATCAGAAAGTATTGCAAATTTGCGAAAATACCACATGGCTCTTCAAAATATCAAAATATCAGGCGAATTAACTGAACAAATAAGAAAGTATCACAGAGATATGAATTCTTAGGTAAAGTTTCTATTTGAGAATAATGAACCTTGCATACTCATTGAATTCTTGCTAACCGAAGGATTGTTTCTTAAATCATTACTTCCCAGTAAATTTTGTTGTTGACCGTTCTTTTCTGCTTTTTTCAATGCATCATTTTCATTTTGTATTAAATCTTTAAGTCGCGGTATCACATAGGCTGTTTTTGCTTTCATTTCACTAATTGCAGCTTTTTGCTCTGCATCAGTTTTAGCATTGGCGAAATTGTAAGAGGTTAAAGATTGTGATAATTGACGGTGCTGTGGGGCAAATATTGACAACTCTTTATTCATACCCTTTTGGCTCATTGTAACAATATTCTGAGCAGAAACCTTACCGTATTCGCTCTCTTTGCTCCTAAGCGCTTTTACTTCATTGCAGTTCGTTTCGCACTGTTGTTTTGTAGCTTCTTTGCCTTGGGTTTTATCCTCAGTAGCATTAGTTGAAGTATTGTTATTTTGCTCTTGCTGAGGTTTCACAGTATTTGGATATTTTATTGATGAAGGTTTAAATTCTATATTTGCCATAGAAACTCTCTATTATACTCTTACTATATTTATAAAAACTTTGAAGCTGAATTCAAGAAGCAAGTGGAACATTTTGTAAAAAGCACTCAGCAGGAGTAGAAAAGCCAAGAACTTTCATAGGTCTGGAGTTAATCCAATC
>CAVHEM010000051.1:0-12415 GCA_963635055.1 Bacteroidaceae bacterium
ACTCAATTCGCTTCGCTCATTGGTTCGAACTAGCACCGCAAGTGGGGAACATTATAATCGTAGGTTACGGCACCACCTGACATGTAAAATTTACGCTGCTAGTGTAGCAACACACGTACTTTTCCAATACTTGCTTTTTCCGGATTGACATAATCGTAAAAAAATTTACACTTGACAAATTGTTAGGCTTGCCTTACACTCATGTCAAAGGTAAATATTATGACAAAAGAAGAAGCATTATCCTCGGGGTTAGAGGACTACATAGAAACCATTTACATAGCACACCTGAACGACACTTTGCTAAAAGGTGCTGCACTTGCTCGCAAACTCAACGTTTCTCGAGCATCTGTATCAGAAGCATTAACAAAACTCGTAGCAAAAGGTCTTGTGCATTATTCAAGTTACGAAGCAATTACACTAACTGAAAAAGGTCTGGAACTTGCGCAAAAAGTTTATAACAAACACCACATTTTGAAAGAATTTTTTGAAAAAGTTCTGAATATACCAGCAAACGATGCCGGTGAAAATGCTTGCAAAATTGAACACATAATTTCTCAAAACATTTTGGATAGAATGATAAAATTCACAAACTTTATCCAAGAACACCCCGAAATAATCTCCGAATTTCAAGAGGAAAATTAACAAATGACAAAAATATCTTCAATTGGAAAATTTTTAGACCAACCTATTTTAACCGCCAAACTAAACAAGCACATGCCGGAAATCTTGACAGTAGGTTCAGGAATATTTTTAGCAAAACAACTACACGAAACTCCGGAAAATGAACGACTTAAACACGGTATAAAATCGGCAATTATTCTTGGTGCAACCGGTATTTCTGCAATAAATGCTCCCAAAATTGCAGCCTACATTACTAAAAAAGAAATGACAAAACCTTTTGCTCAAATAATAAAAGACAATGCTAAAGTTGTTGATGAATATTTACAAAACAACAAGTTGTCGCAAGATATTTCAAATATCTTAGAAAAAGCAAAGGGCAAAATCTTGTCAATAAAAGAAATTGATAAAATAAACAAGCCTGAACACAAAGAATTCTTAGACAAACTCATTCCGCCACCACAAAATATTCAAGCCAAAGATATTTTTAAAGAAATCGGCTGGCTTTCATTGTACGGCGCAATTCCTGTAGGTGGTGGCATTGCAGGTGGAATCGTAGCCGACAAAGTAACTGATAAAAACTGGAAAGAAAAAGTTCCAAATAAAATCAAAGAAGGAATTTATCAATATTTGGCAAACATTTTTATGTGTAATATCGGTGCCGGTGTTGCGCTTGGAATTTTAGAAAAATTTAACATCAAATCTAAATCTGCAAGATGTATCGGAATGGTAAGCGGAATTTTGCTAACCGGTGTAATCGGCGGAAGTTATATCGCTAACTTTATCGGTAACAAAATTATCAATCCGTTAGTCTTGAAAGAACACAAAAAAGAAACAAGAACTCCTGAATTACTAGACCTAGGACTACATACAGATGATATTGCAACAGTATCTTTATTATCCGGTCTAAAATGGATTGAACCTTCATTACCATTATTATATTCAATTTCAGGATATCGTGCAGGCATTGGCTACAGAAACGGTCAAGCTAAAAACGAAAAAGAAGCTCATTTTTTACGACAAAAGTGTTAGGTAAATCTAACACTACCTTATTTTACATTACCAATAACTGTACACAAAAGGGGCATAATTGCTCCTTTTCTTTTTTTTTAAATTATTACCAAAATTTAACTATTCGATATGTGGACAAACAAACGCTTTGTTTGTCCGCCTAAAACACGAAGAATATCATCATGAAAACGTTCAAACTGTTCTTTCGTACAAGTAACTTTGCCTTTTACAGACTCTAAATTTGGTGGAAATTTTGAGATACGAGAATTTTGAACAAAATTAACATTATCCAAAATCAAATCACCATTTATTTTGCGAACATTTTTCAATAGTAAGTCTTCATCAATTCCATACATTGAATAAGGCACAATAATTCCACCTTTTCCGGTATTGTAAGAAGGTTTATACGTTCCGATTTCCAACATACCATCGCCAGCAACATTAGTTTTCACACCTAAAAATTTGAAAATTTCTTGCGGATTACCTTCTTTAATCGTTTTTGCAAAAGATTTTTTCGTCTGCGGGTCAACTTCGTTCAATTTGCGAGAAATCATCAAGGCTACACTTGCTTTAGGACCTTCATCAATGATTCCGGACGCACAAGAAAGTTTAGAACTTTTTATATAATCTTCGATTTCATCACACAAATTTAGCGGAACGATATTATTATTTTCCACACCTTGAATTTGGTCAATCTTGCCACGACAAGAAGTCATGCCGACCATAGGTTCCCACAAATTATATTTATTACGTTCCAAATAGATATGGAAATCACCATCTTCGAGTGCAGCAATAGCCTTATCGACACTTGAACGAGTACACCAATTCTTGCAACTTAAAGTTTCAAGTTTATTAATATTTTCTTCTTTATGTTGTTTATCGTGAGCAAAAGACGGGATTTTTACCCAAACAGATTCTTTTTCAGACAATCCCATATCAATCAAAAGATTGTCACGAAGTCTGTGTGTATAAATATCAATGAACGACGGAGCCGAACATCTTACTGCCCTATCTTTTGGCAAAATGTTTTCAAAGCCTTTAATCGTTTCTAACAATGCAGTTTTGTTCAATGGCACCGGAATGTGTCTATTGTTGTCACCAAGTTCACCAGTTACTGCATTCCAAACAACAAAACGTAAAGAGTCATCATTTTTTAACTTTTTATACAATTCCGAATCAAAATTATCAGCATTTAACTTTTTATAATCAGGATTATCAATATCTAAAAAGTTTTTCCATTTTTCCATTCTATCAACACGGGCTTCATTGATTTTGTCAATAGAAAAGTCCCTAATATCTTGTGGAATATATTGTTTCCAACGAATTTTTGAGGATTGACTTCTTTTAAAATCCAGAAACATTGTACCTTTTTCTTTCAACTGCTCAATCGCATCAGTAACCTTTGATGCTGACAACAAACTACCATCAACTTTGTATTTTCGCCTATTACCGTCAATAATTTTTGTTGCTAAATACTGAAATGTCGTTTTGTACATAGACGGCGCAGATTGACCGGTAAAACTTACACAATCTGAAACAGGTTGTGAATGTAATTTTATAGAATTATTTGAATAACTTTGTACACTATTTTGAGGTTTAATTCCTTTAAATTGGGGTATTGCAGAGATTGACATGTTACTATCCTTTTATATTTTTCTTGCAACTATAAAAGAATGTAAACAAAAAAATTTGCTAGTAAAACAAAATTTCAGTTCACGTTTTGTAACAAAAAGAAACATTTTCGCAAAATTTTATATTTTGGGATTTTAATACCCAAAAGGGGGAAATATGACAGAAATAAATTTTACATCAACTTATCGAATTCCGATTTCTCAACCTGGAGTAAATGCAGCGAAAAAAGCAAAATTAAAAGAGTTAATCGGAAGTTATCCAAACGGTCTTATCGGTAACAGCAAAGTTGGAAACGCAAGAATATCAGTAGCAGACAATGAAGATGAAAACTTTGTAAGAAAATTAAAAACAATCGGCTACAAAATTTTCCAAAAATTTGAAGGCGAAAATATAGAAAAAGACAAGTTAGACATTTATATAAAAGAAAAACTTGATACAAGAAATTACAATCAAATTGGCAAAAACAAAAAACGAATGACCCGAGAATTAAAAGAAAAACACAAGTACGAAAAGAGTTTCAACGATAATGTTGTACAAAATTCTACAAACGAAGAAACTTCAAAAATTTCGAAAAACTCAGCAGAAATCTCAAAAGCCGACAAACTCCGCCAATCGCCAAAATATCAGCAATATAAAGAGGAATACGGTGAAGCCTTTGCTGAAGCAGTATTTTTCGGCATTAAGAAATAAATCAATATAGAATAAATTTTACTAAAGTGCTTGAATTACCATTCTGACATTGATATCTGCCACAGAGTTTAGCGCTGTTGCTTTATCATCATGAGTCATACATTCAAGCATTTTTAATACTTCCAAAGATTTCAATACCAAAGCCGGATTAGACGATTTTAAAAGTTCACGCACCGCAAAATCGTTTTCCGTAAATTCCAGTGCCGAAAACACAAACAAACTATTTTCATTCAATTCTTCATCTGATAGCGCATACAAAACTCCATCATCTGCATTGGTTAATAGTTTTTTAATATCGTAAATTTCTTGTTTTGTATCTTTTGTTTCGTCAAACAAATACTCATCATTTTCAGTCAATGTAGAAAATTTATCCTTTGCCGAAAGCAAAACCACAGAAAGCGGAGACGTCATTTTTTCTTTCAACAACATTGAAATAAAATCGTACAGACGGAAATCAAACACTTGTGAAAGTCCCAAAATCTCGCCCAAACCACTGATTATAGAATTAAAAACATACAAGCCTTCTATATTATCGTTGCCATAAATTTCAAACAAATCCAACAAATACAAAAGTTCACCTGCAATATTATCAGCCATTGAAGATTTTTTCATGCCTGTAATTATTTTTTCTACCGCATCTTTATTGCCATAAGCAACTAAAAACTTCACAGCATCTAGTTTTTCAAACTCATCATTTGATTCAAGTTTTTGCAAAGCTTCATTATAAGAGTCAACATCACCCAATGCTGAAAGTGCAGCCGCACAATTTCCACTCAAGAAAGAATTTTCACTATAGGCATACTTTTTCAACAACTCAATAGCGCTAGGATTTTTGATAAGTTCAAAATATTTTGCACAGTACGTTTTTTCTTCTTCCGTACCATTTGAAAGCAAATCCAACATTTTTTCAGATAAATCATTTCCACCATATTTCACAAGATTTGAAACAATAAAATCTTCGTAAGATGGAGAATAAAACTTCAAGAAATGTAACAAATTCGTATAATTCGACTCATTACAAACTTTGTTGAGTCTATCTGCAACATTTCGTTTCACAAAATCAAATAAATAATCATCACTTGCAACGAGTTCAGAAAATAAATCTATATCAGGTTTATTCACAAGATTAAATGCAACAGCTTCAAATTCTTGCGGATTTTTACCCGTAAGTTTTTTCAAATAGTTGTTCATAAAATAAATTTCCTAAAAACTAGTCAAGATAGAACACTGTAATAACTTTGTGACGTTCTTCAGCGTATTGAACTGCATTGTGAAGAGTTTTACTTGTATGTGACAAGAAACAAATCAATTGATTACATTCATCAATAATTTCTCTGTTACAAACTCTTGATGCATCAGCCAAAGTCATCATCGCTCTGTCTAAATGTTCTGTAATATTAGGAACACCAATTAACTGATTTTGAACATCAGAAGGTTGTTGGCTGATAGTTTGCGGTAAAATAACGCATAACTTGTCAGGATTAGCCTTCATTGCACCACGAATGGCAGCAGCATTTGTACCTGAAGAACCACCTGATGTAATAATTGTATTATCTTGCATAACCAAAGCAGTTGCAAGAGTTTCAATCATTTGTTGATGAGTGATTGGAAGATTACGACTTCCGATAATTGCTATTTTCTTTGCTGATTGTTTTATTGTAGCCAATTCCATAGCTAATTCGTCAACTGTATTAGGTTCATTAGATTTAACGGTATCTAAATCATCATCTATTGGTACCACGATTGACTTTTGGACGTCATCTTGGTTTTCTTCCGAACTCAATAAAATTTCCATATCACTGTCTGTCATTTTTTCTTTTACCTTCTGATTGCATTAATAACGTTTTTAAACTATTCTAGATTATAGCATATATTTTTTGATTTGGGAAGATGTCATGGAAAATTTATTAGAAAATCTTAATAAGGAACAAAAAGAAGCAGTCCAAACAACACAAGGACCGCTATTGATACTAGCCGGAGCAGGCTCAGGAAAAACTAAAGTTTTAACAACACGTATTGCATACATGATACGTAACGGTGTAAAACCTCGTAATATTTTGGCGGTAACATTTACAAACAAAGCCGCAAAAGAAATGAAAGAACGTATCGGCAAAATTATCGGCAAAGACACTGTTAAATACATGTGGGTCGGAACTTTCCACGGAATTTGCGGAAGAATTTTACGTGAAAACATTGATAAATATAACACTGCAACCGGCAAACACCTAGATAGAAACTTTACAATTTATGATGATTCGGACACAAACCAAATTATCACAAGAGCAATCAAAAAATTAAATCTTGATGATAAAGTTTATCAAACAAAATTGGTAAAATCCGTAATATCAAACGCAAAAAACAAAATGCAAGATGCTACAACATTTGCAACTTATGCAAGAGATTTCAAATCACAAAAAATTGCAGCAATTTATGAAGAGTATGAAAAAGCATTAAACAACAATAATGCAATCGACTTTGATGATATGCTAATGTTGACAGTCAAATTGCTGGAACAAAATGAAGAAGTCAGAAAGCAATATTATGACCGATTCCAACACATAATGGTTGACGAATATCAAGACACAAACATTGCACAATACAATCTTGTTAATATGCTTTACACAAATCTGTCAAAAGATATTCCGCAAGAACGTTCGCTATGTGTTGTAGGAGATGTCGACCAGTCAATTTATTCTTGGCGTGGTGCTGATTTTACAATCATTATGAATTTCCAAAAAGATTATCCTAATACAAAACTTATCAAACTTGAACAGAATTATCGTTCAACTGCGCACATTTTGCACGCTGCAAATGCCGTAATCGAAAACAATAACGAACGTGTTAAAAAAGTTTTATATTCTAACAAAGGAGAAGGCGAAAAACTAAGTTACTACACCGCAAGTGATGAAGCGGACGAAGCTAATTACATAGTAAGTAATATTAAACGCACGGCACACGGTAATTTCAACCAGTTTGCAATATTATACAGAACAAACAACCAATCAAGAGCCCTTGAAGAAGCGTGTATGGCAACAGGTGTTCCTTATAGAATTTACGGTGGAACAAAGTTCTATGACAGAGCAGAAGTTAAAACTGTTATTTGTTATTTGAAATTGATAAATAATACCGATGATTCACAAAGTTTACGCCGAATTATCAACATTCCAAAACGAGGAATTGGAGATACAACGATTAAAAACCTTTCAGACTTTGCAAATTCAAGAGATATAAGCCTTTTTGAAGCAATAAAAATTTGTGATGAATCAGAAATTCCGGCAAGAACTTGTGCAAAATTGAAAGAATTTGCAGGATTGATTTTGAAATTTAAAGATGCACAACCGGCATACTCACTCAAAGATTTTGTAACTCTTGTTATTGAAAAATCAGGTTATTTGGCAGAACTTCAAACAAAAGCCGCAACAGATCCTGATTTTCAAGATGATATCAACAACTTGCAAGAACTTGTAAACGTAGCCGAAGAATTTGTACCGGAAGAAGAAGACAACTTGCTTGGTGAATTCTTGCAACAAGTTGCATTGGTATCAGATTTAGACTCAATGGAAGATGAAGCAAACAACGTTACAATGATGACGTTGCATGCCGCAAAAGGTTTGGAATTTCCAACAGTATTTATTGCAGGTATGGACGAAGGAATTTTCCCTAGCCAAAGAACTCTACAAGTACCGTCAGAAGTCGAAGAAGAACGTCGTTTGATGTATGTTGGAATTACTCGTGCAGAAGAGAAATTATACCTTGTTTCAGCAAAAAGACGTCAAACTTGGGGTGAATACAGATACTACAACCCATCAAGGTTTATTGAAGAAATTCCGCAAAACTTGATTGAATCAATGGAATCAAACAACGATTTCGGACGCTCTTCAACCTTCAGAAGTGCAGTTTCAAGAGCAAAAGACTCTTCATCTGTTTCTTCATCACCTGATGGCTACGTTCGTCCATCAAGCGGATTTGGTGCAAACTTTACGGCACCGAAAAGACAAGGCTTGTCAAGAACTACTATCACAAAAAATACAAGCACTTCGTCAAGTCCAAACCGTACAAGTTCTTCTTACGGATACTCAAAACCGCAATCTAACAGAACTCCACAAAGAACAATGATTGTAAAATCTGCAGTAAATAAGAAAAAAGAAGAAGAAAAAATTGCAGCATTTTTCAAAGATAATGCAATCAAACGTATGGCAGAAGAACGAAGAATGAAACGAGAAGCCGCTGAACGTGAAAATATTGAAAAGCAAAAAGTGCATGAACAAAGCAAATTTATTGACAATGCCTACGAAATAGGACAACGAGTTTTTCACGAACAACTAGGAATCGGACACGTTACAGATGTTCTAAACGTTGGAAACAGCATAATGTACACAATCGACTTTGGCAAACTTGGCAAAAAAGCGATGGACGCTTCTTATGCAAGATTAAAGAAATTCTAACCCTATAAAATATCTAACGGGTCAACGTCAATAGTCATTTTTATGTCTTTTGGCGAATTTATCTTGCTCAAGAAACTAGATACAAACTGATGTCCTTTTTGTTCCAATTTGTTTTTGATAATAATTTGGAAACGGTAATTGCCATTCAATTTTTCAATAACGCAAGGAGTTGGACCTAAAACATCAAGTCTTTCTCCAAAACCAAATTTTTCAATCATTGTACATAGTCGCAAGGCAATTTCTTGTGCGGCTTTTTCGGCTCTAAAATTATTCGGAGAACTCAAAATTAACCTGATAATCTGGCTAAATGGCGGATAATCAAAATCTTCACGAGATTTGATTTCTTTTTCGTAAAATTCAGAATAATTTTGAGATTTTGCACTTTCAAGTGCGTAAAATTCAGGATTATAAGTTTGGAAAAGGACTCTTCCTTTGAACTCACCACGTCCTGCACGTCCCGCAACTTGAGTAAGCAATTGAAAGCCTCTTTCAGATGCCCTAAAATCCGGCAAATTAAAACTTGCATCGGCTGAAATTACCCCAACGAGAGTAACGTTCGGATTATCCAAACCTTTGGCTATCATCTGAGTTCCGATTAAAATATCAATATCGCCTTTTTGGAAACGTTCTAAAAGTCTTATATGTTCACCTTTGCGCACCAAAACATCACTATCAATACGTTCAACTTTATAATCAGGGTACAAATCTTTTATATATTGTTCAATTTTTTGAGTTCCGGTACCTGAATTTTTCAACCCCTCAAACCCGCAATTAGGGCAAACATCAGGGAAATATTCCACATGGTTACAATAGTGGCACTTTAACATATTATCTTTTGCATGCCAAATCATTGGAACTGCACAATTCGGACATTCTATGACATGCCCGCAGCCTTGACACTGAGTGAATGTCGAAAATCCTCGGCGATTTATCAAAAGAATTACCTGTTGTTTATTGTCTAAAGTTTCTTTTATCGCAGTTTGTAAAGGCTTGGAAATCAAACTTTTGTAAGCCGCACGCCCATATTCTTGCATATTGATAACCGAAACAGGCGCAACTTTTGCATTATTGTAACGTTTCAACATCTCAAACAAATGATTTGAATTAACCGCTCTATAGTAACTTGAAATGTCCGGAGTTGCAGAACCCAAAATCAACGGGCAAGAATTAAACTCGGCCAATTTTCTTGCAACCAGTCTTGCATCATACCTTGGTGCAGGTGATGATTGCTTATAAGCACTTTCATGCTCTTCATCAATAATTATCAAGCCTAAATCTTTAATCGGAGCAAAAACGGCTGAACGAGCACCAGCAAGAATTTTTATTTCATTTTTGTAGAGTTTTTGCCAAACGTCATAACGTTCACCCTCGGAAATACTACTATGCCAAATTGCAACATCTTTTGTTCCAAATTTTCTAGCCAAACGCTTTGTCAACTGAGAAGCAAGAGCAATTTCCGGAGCCAAAAACAAAACATTTTTTCCGGCTTTTATTGTATCGTCAATCAATTTAAAATAAACTTCCGTCTTGCCACTTGCGGTGATACCATGAAGTAAAATTTGCGGTGCTTTTTCATTTTTGATTTTGTTCGAAATTCCTTCATAAACTTGTTGTTGAGTTGGCGAAAGTTCAAATAAATCTTCCTTTTTATCAATATGTAAAATATCCAACGGATTGCGATAAACTTGCTCATCAGTAAGTTTTACACACCCCATAGACTCAAGTTTTTTCACAGTTGCTCGAGTTGTCTTGACTTTTTTTTCAAATTCAATCAATGGCATTTTGCCAAATTCTTTTAATTTTTCCAGAATTTCAAGTTGGCGCTTTGTTGCACCGTCTGTTTTTACAAATTCAATTATTTGCTCAATTTTCAAAGACTTTTCAATGAGTTTTAACGGAATTGCAGTATTCAAAACAGTAATCAAATCAACACAATAGTAATTTGCAACCCATTCCAAAAGTTTTAAATATTCAACAGAAAACAAAGGTGTTTCATCTAAAATTTTAGAAATCTTTTTTGCTCGAATTTCAGGCGGTAAATAATCTGAAAACCCGACACAAAAAGCATTTATCAAGCCTTGGCGACCAAATGGAACAAGTAGTGCTTGCCCAATTTTTATAACATTTCGCATCTCCGGCGGAATTGCATAACTGAAAGTTTTGACTCCCAGCCCACGAATATTAACCAAACAAACCGCATAATTTTGAGAAATAAAAGAAGGACTATCGTTTTCTTCAACAGTTTCACGTTTTTTCAAGGTTAATTTCTTTTTAGGAACCTCAAATAAACTTTTTTGAACACTATCTTCCATTTTCGACAATCCTTCTTTATTAATTATTTATATAAAAATAGACAACTCGCCTATTCTTCCATTTCACCTGCCATGAATTCTTGTTTTGCCGCTTCAATCGCTTCTGTCAAAATATCAATTTGGTCAGGAGTGAAAGTTACACCCTTTTTGGTTGGCAACCAAGTTGCACCATCATCAGTTGTATAAAATATTCTCATATTTAAGTAACTTTTGCCCTTATATTCACTTATAGAAATTTGTAATTGTTCAGTATCTGATCTTTCGATAGTTGCTAAAATTTTTGCATCTGCCATAATAATCTCTCCTTATAAAATTGTGCTCTCATATTTTAACATAAAGACTTGTTTGCGTAAATATGATATATTAATATACAAGAAGAGGAAAAATATTTAATGACTAATAAAACTCAAGAAATGTATACTTATGTTATAAATCTATTTCAAAAAGAACTAAAAGAACCTGCTAATAGACTAGAAAAACAAAGAAAAATTTTCAACGGGCTTTCAAAATTTTTCAAAGCTATTGCAATTATTGGCGGAATAATCGCCGGAGTAATATTAGCCATCATTTTGATAACTTTAGGCTCTTCTTATTTGGGCTACCCTATAGGACTAATATGTTCTAAAAATACCATAGCGTTTGGCTTATATGGTGGCATGATTCTTGCTTCTTTTGGCTGGGGTTTGCACTCAACCATAGAAGCAACATTTTGTACAAAAGTCAAAAAAAATCTATATAGTAAAATTTACAAATCATTAGACAAAAGCCTTGTTTACTACCCCGGAGGAATTAAATTACCAATCCAATTTTTCAGTTGGGAACGTCTATTTTTTCAAAACCCAACATCTTTTGAAGTAGATATTACTCAATTAAATAGAATTTTGCCGTACTACAATTACATCAGAACAGATGATGTTATAATCGGAAATTACGAAGGACACAGCATCAAAATTATTGAATTTAGTCTTATTGAAAAAAGAATAACCCACGATTCAAAAGGAAGAACTCAAACAAACTATTACGAAGTCTTTCACGGTGCATTATTTAAAACAACAATGGCAAAAAATATAAAAGTGCCTATATTTATCAATGCAAAAAACAAATCCGCAAACATTCCCGACTGCTTTCAAAAGATAAATCTTGAATCAAACGAATTTGAAAAACTGTTTGACGTTTATAGTATTGATCAAATCGAATCGAGATATTTTTTCAATACAAAAATGATGGACGATTTTATAAAACTACGTAAAACTTCAAAAAATGAAATCAGTGGATTTATTACAGGAAACAACGTGAATTTATTTATTCATTCGTCAAAAGATATGTTTGAACCAGATATTAATAAACCAGTCAATGACCCGAACACATATTTTGACGTAATTTATCAAGCAAAAACAATTCTTGATATTATCACAAAATTGAATTTAGATTCTAAAACCGGATTGTAAATTCTTTTTATTGCGTTGATTTTATCTTATTCAGAATCTGGTAAAAACTCGCTCAATACCACACATAAAAACAGACTCTGAATCACCGAGTAGGAACAGAAAATTACGTTTCGATTTCATCTCAACTTATTTTCTAGTCAGTTCAGAGTGACTAATTGGTGAGCATAGCAAGGAATACGTCATTGGAGAAAACTTAGAAAATTTTTGCGAATGCAATGAGCAAATAAATTTTCTTGTTATTCAGAATCTGTTATAAAGA
>CAVHEM010000052.1:0-15598 GCA_963635055.1 Bacteroidaceae bacterium
TGGTATGGTATGGTATGGGGGTAGCAATTCTCAAAAATGTAAATACTTTATATATACATAAGATATAAGCAATGTGTGCTTAATAAGGCAACAGAAAGGGCATTTATGGTATTAAGAGTACAGAGTTCATCAAAAATCAAATTGGCAGACGATTTGTTTCAAAAGAAAGACAACGACACAGTAAAAACATCTACAACTTTCAACATTGATTTGAAGGAAGCAAAACGCTTGGACGGCGGTAATATGATGGGTTTGGTGTTGGAACGCTCAGGTGCAAGATGTTTAAAAAATCTAAAACCAAATACTGCTCCAAAAGCAAAGACTGAGGATACGACAACATCGTCACCAGCCACAGATACTACTGAAGCTCAAAAAACTACTAAAAAAGGTAAAGCACATAAATCAAAGACAAAATCAGAGGCTGACGAATGGCTTGCACTTTGTGACGAGTATCAAAAAGAGGTTGATCCAAACGGGGTTCGTAAAAAGCAGTGGGAAAAAGTTAAAGCAAAGGCAAAGCCAAAATCTGAAGCTGAAATGAGAAAAATGTATGAAGAACATTTTAAAGATGTAATGCCCAAAGAAGAATTTGATAAGCTCATGGCTAATACTAAAAAAGCGTTAAAAGATGATATCCAAAAAATAAGACGCACAAAAGAACGTGCTAAAATTGCATCTACAGTCAAAGCGTCTAATGGTATGACCTATGTTCAAATAGAAGCAAAATTGCGTGAGATAATACGTCAGGGTTTCCCATTGGCTTGTGATAAAGACGGTAGTAATCCGCACACTCCGTCAATAGATGAGGCTTGGGAATGGGCAAAAGGCGGACCTCTTAGAGAAAAAATGGAACCTTTAATGAAGGCAAGAAAAGAACTTCAAGATAAATATCCGATTTTAAAAGAAAAAATTAGGGCTCTTGTAGGTCCTGATGGTACTTACTGGCCAATTCCTGGCGAAGGTGTAAGTAACTAAAATCGGAACTCAAGTCTTAAAACTGTTAAAACCTCGTGTTCAGTGATTTTTCATTGAACACGAAATTTTTTTGAACAAAAAATGAACTTTTTTAATTTCAAATCGTTCTATACATGTAAGCAATAGGAAAAGTTATAGGAGGTGCCTTATGAAAAAGATTTTTGCAACTATTTTATGTTTAGCGGTTACAACACCTTGTTTTGCTGCCGGTCATCATTCACCTTACGGCAGAGGCTATGACAACGGTTATCATGGGCAACGTCCTCCTCGTATGGAAAAACGCTGCAACAACAACTATTATTATGTTGAACGCAGAAGTTCTAAAACTACAAAAACTTTAGCAACCGTTGCAGGGGTTGCAGGCATTGCCGCAATAATTTCAGCAATCGTTGACTAATCATAAAATAAATATCCTTACATTCTTCTACAAATGGTAAATTCCACCGAAAGTAATCGATTATCTTTTCGATTACTTTTTATTTTTTTAAATAATATTTGCAAAACTCAAGAAGTAATCTTCAATTACGTTCATCAACATTGGCAATATCCAAATCAAAATAGCCGCACCGATTACCGGTTTAAACAAGAAGCTTAAGGTAAACACGTTTACTTGTGGTGCGGTTCTTGAAATTACACCTAAGATAATATCTTGAGCAAGTGTTGCCAACAAAACCGGTGCTGCGATTTGCAAGCCCATATACAACGTGTTAGATGACAATTTTATCAACAAATCCATTTTAGCAATTTGGGCAATCGGCAAAATAGAAGAATATAACGGAAAAATTTCAAAACTTCTCACTAACGCTTTGAATAGCCAATAAATTCCACCAACGTGTATAAATAAAATTATTCCCATAAGTGAGAAAATTTTTGTTAATAGAGAAACTTGCGCTGATGTTGTTGGGTCAAGAGCCGTTGCTGCTTGAAGTCCCATTTGCATGTTAATCATTTCTGCACCGGAATCAACAGCAATAGTGATGAGTTGAGCCATATAGCCGATAATTGAACCTGTTACAACGTTTAGCAACAGTGACAATGCGAAAGAGTCGCAGTGTGTCATTACTTTTTCCGGTGACAAAAATGGCACAATAAATATTGTGACAAGTAGTGCAAGTGGAATTTTTACCAATGCCGGAATATCTTTTCTATTAAAAATTGGACAAAATCTGAAAAATCCCAACAATCTTGCAAAAACCAACGCACCTGCCATAAGGTAGGTGTTTATTGCCGGAAACATTTGTGCTATAGCATTATAAAGATTGTCCATTTCTTATTTTATCTTCCTAAAATTCTCTTTGTTTCAACCAAGTCAGGTTTAGGCATTGCGTTTTTCGGTGCCGGTAAATATTTTTGTTTTTGTGCATTGTCTAAATATGGAACTTTTCCAGGGTTTTTCATAATTTCGTTGATATTATCAACATTTTTAAATCGGTCTTTCATTTCTGATGAAAACGGAGTTGTGTATTTGTGATAATTTGAATCAAGTGCAAAGCTTTCACTTTGTGGGATTGTGTTAAATGCCAGAACCATTCCTTCTTGGAACAAGCCTGTTAATAGTTTTACAAATCCGATACCACCAATGATTATGACCAAAAATACTCCCAAAATTTTTGGAGCAGCGGCAATTGTTTGTTCTTGAACCTGTGTCACGGCTTGCAAAATACCAACAACCAGCCCGATACCTGCTGCAACAAGTACGCACGGCATTGATATTGATAACATTATTAAAAATCCTTTAGCAAGATATTCGAGTAATAATTCCATAATTTGTCCTTATCTTTTTAGTTATAACTTGACACCAAACCTTGCACGATTAGCGTCCAACCATCAACTGCGATAAATATTAACAGTTTGAACGGCATTGAAATGACTGTCGGGGATAACATCATCATACCTAGTGCCAACAAAATATTTGCAACTACCAAGTCCAAAATGATAAATGGTACAAATATGATGAAGCTTATTTCAAATGACGTTTTTAATTCACTGATAATGTATGCCGGTGCAACTTGCCAAATTGTCAGTTCATCAGGAGATTTTGGCTTTGCTTTTTGCGAAAGTTCTACAAAAAATACCAAATCTTTTTCTCTGGTTTGTTTAAGCATAAATTCTTTTAAAGGTTTTGAGCCTTCTTGAATTGCTGCAACCATATCGTGATTTTGCTTATATGGAATTGAACCCATATCGTACATCTTTTGGAAAGTCGGTCCCATTGTATAAAAAGTCAAAATCATTGATAATCCGATAATAACCATTGCAGGTGGTACAGATTGAGTACCCATTGCAGTTCTGAGCATTGCAAAAACAATTACATATCTCAAAAAACTTGTCATACAACAAAATAGAAATGGCAGTAGTGAAAACATCGCCATAACTATGAGCATTTGTAGTACCGGATTTAGGTTTTGTAATTGATCCATATTAATTATGTCCTTATAGTTTGTTTATTTTTTTTGCCATATCTCGTAGTGCAGAACCGCTGGTTTTTCTCGTTGTTTGCGGTGCTAACGGAACTTTTTGACTGGCTATTCTTTGTTGTTGTTGAATTTGTGCAGCCTTTTGCGGTTGAACATTTGGCTTTTGAGTTGGTTGCGGAGTGATATTTACTTCACCTGCTCTATAATCAAGACTTTTTCTCAAGTTTGAAATTCCAACCCCTCTATCCATTTTTCTTGTGATAGGTTCAAGGTGAACGTGCGTTTTTGATTTCTGTTGAGGAACCGGTCTTGTCGGTTGTTGGTGTTTGACAAAATCCATCACTTCGTTGAAATTTTGTCTTGTATTATTTTGAGAATACTGTTGCTGTGGGAGTGGTTGAGGTTGATTATCGTTCAATTTTGAAATTAAAGATGTTCTATCAACGTCAGAAGCGATTAAAAATTTCTCGTTTCCTGCTCTTACAACGTGGAGAGTTTTGCGGGGATTCAGGTTTAGTGTGTCTTCAATTTCAATGTAGTTTGTGCGTTTTTTTCCAAGTTCACCGTTCATTATTTTTTTATAAACAAATACGGCAAAACAGATTAGACCTATCATTGCCATTGTGTATACTGTGAAATTTACTACATATCCGCCCATTATTTTGTTGTTCTCCCCGTTTAATAAAAATTGTTCTAATTGTTATTAAATGTTTTCGTCTTCAAGTTCAAAATCGCTGTAATCGAACTCTTCGTCCTCATTTTCGCCTTCTTCTTCGCCTTCATCGCCAGATGAAACTTCTTCTTCATCTGAGTTGTCGTAGTTATCTTCCGAAGTTTCATTTCCCTCTTCGTCATCATAATCTACGTGTAATGTTTCATCTTCGTCATCGTTATTATTTGCGACTTGTGCCTGTTTGGATTTTTGCGCATCAGGAGTAAGAACTTGATTTATTTTTACTCCATATCTGTCATTTACTATTACAAGACTTCCGCTTGCGATAGGTTTACCTTCTACTTTTAGAGTAACGTTGTTGTCGTAAAGTGATGTCAAATCTACGACAAGTCCGTTTTCAATGCTTTTCAATTCGCCAAGAGTAACCTTTACCGAATCAAATTCAGCATTCATTTCTACTTCTATGCTATCCCATATATTAGGAGCGTTTGTTCCCATTGTTTCTCCTCCGTCATCTTCTGCGGGTATTAATATATCCATATTCGGATTGATTTTTACAGGGAAGGTTTCCCCGTAAACTGACAGTTGTAAACTTTCTATATTACTGTTTTCAAAAACGACTACGTCTTCTGTTTCAAGGTTTTTTACATCGTGAAGTTTGAATTTTGTTTTTCCGACATAAACCTTTGCAAAAGTTTCGGCATTCGGAAAATCATCTTCGGAAAACGCATTTTCGTGAGAGTCTACCGATTCCGGATTCAATAATGCTGCCGGTAAAGAAATTACAACTTTTCCGGTTTTGTTATTGTAATCGTCTTTTTCTTTTATTATAAACGTTAGGTGAATTACGTCAAAATTATTACGTTTTAATTCATTTTGAGGTGGATTTTGTAACATACCTTTCAAATGTTCAAAAAGATAATCATTAAATGAAGTTATAATTTTTGCCTCAAGTTCTGAAATTTTGTTTATATTAAATTTTGTTTTTGATTGTCCGAGAATTTTTGTAAGTATTAAATCAATTGTTTTTGCGGTCAATCTAAAATACATATCGTATTCTTTGTCTATTTTGATTTTTGTTACAAAGCAGGCTTCATCGTCTGTCAGGCAGTTGATATTTTTGCTGAGTCCGATAAATTCCATTCTGAAATTAGGGTCAAAAAATTCATCACAAGATTTTTGAACAACTTCGGGAAAGTTGTCTTGATACCAATCATACTCTTTGCATAATTGGTCGGTAGATATTGAATTTTTTAATTCATTACTCATTATTTAAGCTATCCCTTTTGTGTTCCCTAAGTCTGTGGGTAAAATTTCCCACTTCTACAATATTACATATTTTTAGTTTTTACATCAATCTTTTAATGGATTTTTTAACAAAGTCAAGGGGTGAAATTTATTTCAATCTGTCGGTTAAATATCAAGTCCGGTAAACATTTCAAGAGATGTTACAGTCTTTAATGCAGGGTATTTTTCTATATCATTATTTTTGACAAAATCAATCGCTTCATTACGAGCAATTTCTAAAATTTTTGCATCACGTACAATGTCAGAAATTATCAAGTCAGGCAAACCTGATTGACGAGTTCCTAAAAATTCTCCGGGGCCTCTAAGTTGTAAATCTTTTTCTGCAATGACAAACCCGTCATTTGTTTCAGTCATTATGCTCAATCGTTCACGAGTTTCTTGACTTCGTGATGAAGTTATCAAAACGCAATAGGATTGAAGTGAATTACGGCCGACACGTCCACGTAATTGGTGAAGTTGAGATAATCCAAATCTTTCAGCATTTTCAATTACCATAACTGTTGCATTTGGTACATCAACCCCGACTTCAACAACGGTTGTTGATACCAAAATGTTATATTTACCTTCTTTAAATTCCTTCATCACGGTTTCTTTTTCATCATTTTTCAATTTTCCGTGGAGAAGTCCGATTTTATATTCGGGAAAAACTTCGGTTTGCAACTTTTCTGCTTCGATTGTTGCGGCTTTTGCTGAAAGAGTTTCACTTTCGTCAATCAGCGGATATACGATGTAGGCTTGTCGTCCTGCATCAACTTCTTCTCTTATTAGTTTCCAGACCTGTTGATGAGAACCTGTAAGCATTGTTTTGATAGGCTTTCTGCCTTTCGGTAATTCGTTTATTACGGTCAAATCCAAATCCCCGTGAACTGTCAGAGCAAGTGTTCTTGGTATTGGAGTTGCTGTCATTGTTAAAATTTGCGGGTTTTGCGATTTCTTTTTAAGAACGTTACGCTGCTTAACTCCAAAACGGTGTTGCTCGTCAACAACGATTGCTCCAAGGTTTTTAAATTCTACATTTTCTTGAATTAGAGCGTGAGTTCCTACAGCAATATGTGTTTGACCGTTTTTAAGGTCAGTTTCAAATTTTTGACGTAATTTTTTGCCGTGACTACCTAAAAATAATCCGACACTTAAACCCATTGGAGTGAGCCATTCTACAAGGTTGTTGTAGTGTTGTTGAGCAAGAATTTCTGTTGGCGCCATGAGTGCGCCTTGATAGCCGTTTTCAATAGCGGCAAGCAGCATAATTGTTGCGACAACGGTTTTCCCGCTACCAACATCACCTTGCAAAAGTCTTTGCATTGGTGCATCAGAATTCATATCGTTGAGAATTTCATTTACGGCTTGTTTTTGACCTGATGTGAGTTCAAACGGCAAGTTCTTTATGAATTGTTGAACAAGTCCGTCTTTGTGAACTTTTAGAGCATAAGACGGAGTGTTTTTTGCGGTGGCTTCTCGTAATCTGATTAGTTTTAGTTGAATTAAGAAGAGTTCTTCAAAAACCAGCGAAAATCTGGCATGTTCGAGCATATCATTTGATTCGGGGAAGTGGATTTGTTTTACCGCAACTTTTTTGTCCAAAATCCCTAATCTTTGGCGAATTTCGTCGGGTACGACATTAACTATTTCGTCTTTGTAAAGTTCGATTGCGTTGTAGATTGCTTTGCGGAGAGTTTTTATATTTAACCCTTCACAGACAGTGTAAATCGGGACAATTCTGGCAAGGTTCAAATTAGACTCGGGATTTTCTAAAAATTCACCGTTCATAATCGAATATGTCGGCTTGTCCATTGTCAGACGGTTATCGTAAGCATTTCGTTTCACCATGCCTGAAACCATAATGGCGGCATTGACGGGGAATTGTGCTTTTGTGCGTTCGAGTAAGTATTTGTTTGCACCGTTTTGGAAAAAGCTTAGTTCAAATCTTCCGCTTTCGTCACCGATTACAACTTTTATGACTGCAAGATTTTTTTTTGTATTAAATGCCGAAACGGATTTTACGTAGCCAAAAACCGTTGTAGATTGACCTTCTTCTAGGTTTTTGATTAGAGTTCTTGAAGAGTAATCGACGTGTTTTTTAGGAAAATACATCATCAAATCTTGAGCAGTGAAGATGTTTAGTTTGTTCAGTTTGTAGGCAACTTTCGGGCCTACTCCTTTTATGTACATTACATCAACTTCTGACGGGTGTTTTGAGCGTTGTAGTTGTTGGTTTTCTTCTTGTTTTTTATCTTCTTTTTCTTGTTGAAGGTCAGTTTTTATGACTTTTATAAGTTGGTCGATTGCCTTTTTTCTGTCAGGCATTGATAGGCAAGGATACTGCTCAAAGGCTTCAATAACGACCGCCCAACGGGGATTTTTTTTTGATTTTTTGTAATTTGATTTTGCTTCTTGCTTGATAAAACTCGAAAATTTTTGTCTTTTTCCGTGAATATCTATATAGCGGTATTTCGCCTCTATTTCTATCGCCGCTTTGATTTTGTCAAGATTATCAACCATTCCCCGTGTCCATAAATCGAATTTTTACTTAAAATAAACTTTGTTGATTAGATTTTGTTTGAGTTCTGTAACCCAAATGCCTATACGCTGCAGGTGAAACTTTACGACCTCGTGGCGTTCTTTGGAGCAATCCAGCCTGCAAAAGATAAGGTTCACAAACATCTTCCAATGTTCTTGTATCTTCTCCGATTGCTGCGGCAATTGTTTCAATACCGACAGGTCCACCGTCATATTTTTCGATGATAAGTTTCAAAAGGCTTCTATCTGTCGTATCAAGACCAAATTCATCAATTTTTAATATGTCTAACGAGTCGTCAGCAATTTTTTTGTTAATTTTGCCGTTACTTTTGACAAGAGCATAATCACCAACACGCTTAATCAATCTGTTTGCGATACGTGGTGTGCCACGAGAACGTCTTGCTATTGCGTGTGCGCCTTCTTTGTCAATATCAATATTTAAAATTCCCGCCGTACGGTTAATAACTTGTGATAGTTCGTCTTCGGTGTAAAATTCCAGTCTGTGGATTATTCCAAACCTATCTCTTAATGGTCCTGATAATTCGCCGGCTTTTGTAGTTGCTCCGATTAGCGTAAATTTTGGGAGTGGAACTCGTAAAGTTTTGACAGTTTGACTTTTACCCGTTGTCATATCAAGATAAAAATCTTCCATTGCAGAATACAAAATTTCTTCCGCAACTTTATTCAATCTGTGAATTTCATCAATAAAAAGAATTTCGTTAGCCTTCAAAGACATCAAAATTCCGATGATATCTCTAGGACGCTCAAGTGCCGGTGCTGAAGTTATTTTGAAATCAACGTTCATTTCTTGAGCAATAACACCTGCAAGTGTTGTTTTCCCCAACCCTGGGGGACCGTAAAATAACAGGTGGTCTAACGGAGATTGACGTTTTTTTGCTGCTTGAATTGTGATTTTTAAAGTTTCTTTCAATCCTGATTGGCCAATATATGTGTCAAAAGTTTTCGGTCTGATACTCAATTCAAACTTTTTGTCATTGTCAATTGTTTCAGGTTTGATTATCGGGTTTTTGTGCTTTTGCTCAAACTCTTCTTTACTTTTTTTGAAATCGTTGTCGTCTGCTATAATACTCATATCTTACAGTTCCTTACTTAGTATAATAGCATAAATATCCTCTTTTTGAACTAGATTAAAAAGATTGAAATATGGTACAATTAAGGTATGGAATGTCCAAAATGCGGAGCAGAAATTGATAAAGGTGCATTAGTTTGCCCGAATTGTAAGAAGGTTTTAAAAATAATTTGTCCTGTTTGCAAGACGGTTAATACCAAAAATGTTTGCAGAAAATGTGGCGAAGTTTTGGTTACAAAATGTGCAAAATGCGGAAAAATTAATCTTCTGAAAAACGAAAAGTGCGTAAAATGCGGGTATTCTAATGAAATAAGTGCAGTGTTGGGAGAATCGAACACTGATAGCTTTGCTGTGGTGAGGATTGATTTTCCAAATAGTAATGTCGTAAAAGCAAAACTTGGCTCAAATCAATTGTATCGAAAATTTATGACAAATATTGATGCAATGATTAGTTCTTATGTTCAAACTCTGAGTGTGCGTCGCCAAATCGTTAAAGGTGATGCTTATGTAATTCGATTTAACCGAGATTATACATTTTCTTCTTCTGCTAATTCTGCAATTCAAGCGACTATCGAACTTATCAACATGCTTACAAAAGTGAATATTAAATTGCTAAAGAAAAAAGGTGTCGCTTTAAAGTGTAATTTTTCAATAATGAAACGTGATGCTGACGGCAATCCTTATGACCTTGATCTTGGGTTCAGCGCTAATTTAATGGCGAATAGTGATTCTATTGATATGAAGGCGATGGAAGCTTTTCAGGTTATTACTGACGAAGATTTTTATGATGTTTATAGTTCTCATTACAAGTTGGAAACCTTGAATGCGACAGTCAAAGACGGGTTTGTTAAACGTTATTTTGAAATAAATGTTAGAGAGTTTGTAAATGTTGGCGAACTTTTGAAAAATGAGGCTCAAAATGAACAAGAGATTGAAGAACCGGAAGTTCCAATGTTTGTTCAATCTGCGCTTGTTGACCAAGAAAAATTAACTCAAGATGTTTTGGCAGAAGAAAATTCGACAAATGAAGATTCTGTCTATGACCTTGATGTGATTGATTTTGAGGAAATAAATTGTGCATTTGTAAAAGTTCCAGGCATGAATGTTTTTGATGCTGTAGTTAACACGTTGCAGGAAGTTCCTAAAGGTATTTTGGCACTAAAAGCCTCTGCAATGTATCAACCTTATACTTTGAAACTGCTTTCAACAGTTGATGAAATGGGGCTTTATGAAAATATAATTCCGGTAACATGTCATGATGATATGAAATATACTCCGTATTCGTTCTTCCGTGATTTGATTTCTGCGGTTTTTGAATATACAGTTTCGCAAAAATTGTTTGATACAAATGATTTTTCAATGTTTGGAAATATTGATAGTGAAGGCTTGGTTGAAGATTTAGTAAAACTTACTCAAAGACCTATGCAAAATATGGGCGAAACTCGTGAAAAATATTGCAATGTATTTGTTGCAATGCTTCAAGCTATCCCAAATTCGTTGATTTATATTGAAAATTTTGAAAAAGTTGATGAAAGTTCGCTTTATGTAATGGAACAACTATTTGACTATTTAGATGAGTTAAATATTAGTTATTTGATTTCTTACGATAGAGATTATTCTTTACATAAAAAATTTCATTTCTTGTTATCGAGAAGTTACTATACCGAAGTTACTCTAACAGCAACTCCGTTCCAAACAATTGTAAATGCGGATTATGATTTTTACAAAAATATTTTGACAGATTTCTATTTCCAACGAATTGCAAAATACGCTTGCGGAAGTACTTTGTTTTTGGATTTTGCAATTCAATATTTGCTGGAATCTGGAGTTTATGAGTATGCAGAAAACTCAATAGAAATGGTTAATCCAAAGACAATCATTATCCCATCAGGATTGGAAAAGCTTATCAAACGTCGTTTGAATTTGTTAAAAGATAATTCTGAAAGTATCAGATTTTTGGCAACGCTTGTATTATTAGGTACACGAGTTGATGAAAAAACAATAAATTCATTAGGTTACAAAGATTGGCAAAAAATTGGCGAAGAATTGGCTCAAATGGGTTATTTGTACTCGTATAATAACTGTGTGTATTTCCCTAATTATAATATCTTGCGTAAAGCCCTGTTAGAGGTTCTTGATAAAGAAGAATTAGTTTCTATTGCAAATGAATTGTTTGAAAAAGTGTTTACAGAAGAAATGCCTGCACCTGTAAAAACTTTCTTCTATGACATAATTGGCGATAATGAAAAAGTTATATTTGAATGGGAAAGTCTTACAAATATAAGTTTGGCGATGGGTGATTTTTCATCTTACTTGAACTGCTCAAATGAAATTATGAAATGTTTGGAAAAATATTCTGACACTTGGTCACAAGAAGAGTTGGAGAAATATAAAATTTCTTTGTACGAAAATGTTGCAGACAATATGTATGAGTACAATCCGCAAGAAAATATTAAAATTGTGACAAAATCATTAGAGTATTTGAAAAATAGTGGAGAAATCGACAAATATGTTGCACTCGGTTCTAAAATGATTCAAGGTGCAATGCAAGAAGGTGCATATCTTTATGCAATGGATTTGACACATAATGTATTGTCTTCTCTTGAAAATTCTTCAATTGACCCATCATCTCCAGATTTTGATTTGAACTTCTTAGTAATGTCTATTTTGTACGTCAAAATCTTGTTCCATATCGGTGCGTTTGGAGATTGTTTGGATATAGGCTACAATGTTTTGAATGTTCTGAATGCTGAAAATTTACAAAAAATTGAATATACAATTATTGCAAAAGATGAATTGGAATTCTTGATATCAGAATGTGTTGGATATATTGCATTGGTTGATGTTTTGACTCTCAATGAAGATGTTAAGGAATTTTTGCAAATTTCAATGAAACTTATGCCGTTTATTCCTAAAGAATATGCTATTTTTGAACAGTTGCAAAACTTGATAAAAGGTAGAGAAGTAAAAATTAAACCTGATATGATGGGTGAAAAAGATTTGTTCTCAACTTTGTTTTATCATATTATTAATTCTTTTGAAACGTTTAAAGGTAATCCTGAAGATTTTGCAAGAGAAATGTACAAGGCAAAACTTGTTGCACGTTCAGCAATGTTATATTCTGTTGAGTTGTTTGCTGATTTGATGATAGGTTACGCTTACGTTCAGTTGGGTTCTTTTGAAAAAGCTTCTTCAATGTTGTTTAAAATTATTAAAACCGCAAAAGAAAAAGGTCTAAATTCCGTACTTCATTTGGCTTGGTATGTTTTGAGCGTTCTGTATATTTCAGAAGGTAAATATGAACTTGCTTATGGTGTTTTGAATAATTCAATTATTCAAATGGAAAAAACCGGAGTGATGAGTGAATATTTGATTATGCTTGATAAAGTTAATATGTACAAAGTTATGATGTGCATGAATTCTAAAGAACAGGCACAAATCTGTATGAATCAAGCTTCATTTATTGTCCAAAAATATGGATTAAATTTTAATTTGAATATTGACATTAAGAAAATTATGTTGGAAAATCCGATAGGTGGCGCACCTCAAAAAGTTGAAACAAATGTTCAAAAAAATGTAGAAACAGAACCTGAACAAAATTCGACTAAAAGGGTTGCTAAACCTAAGTTTGAATCCGATGGAGAAGTTGTGGATCCGTCACAATTTTTCTCATAATTTTAAAATAAAATGTTCAGAAAGAGAGGGAAAATGAAAATCTTATTTGCGTCTGCGGAGGTTGCTCCTTTTTCAAAAGCCGGCGGGCTTGCTGATGTTATTGGTAGTTTGCCTAAAGAATTAGAAAAAAGTGCAGAAATTGCAATTTTTACACCTTTGCACGGTTGTATTGATAAGGAAAAATATGGAATAAAAGAACTTGAAAACTCTGAGATGTGGCTGACTTTTGGTTCTCAACCTCACAAGTTCAATTTGTATATGACAAAATTGCCTGATACAAATATTAATGTATTTTTCATAAAAAATGATTGGTATTTTTCTTGTTTTAAAGAGGTTTATCCGAAATATCTTGACCCTCAATATGAACACGAAAGATATATTTCCTTCTCGCTTGCGGTTATGGAATATGCCAAAGCGTTGAATTTCAGAGCCGATGTAATTCATGCAAATGATTGGCATACTGCAATGATTCCGATGTACTTGCATTCAAATTATAAGTTTGATGAATTCTGGGCTAATACAAAATGTGTGTTTGAAATTCATAACTTGGCATATCAAGGCATTTGGCATTCAAATGTTTTGGATTTTGCAAATATGCGCAGAGATATTGTTTACAATCAATGGGGTTGCGAACATTATGGAATGGTAAACTGGATGAAAGGTGCTATTCAATATTCAGATAGAGTTGTTGCGGTTTCTCCGACTTATGCTCGTGAGATTTTGGGTTCTGAGTATGGCGAAAATATGGATTATACTTTGCGAGGTGTTCAGTATAAATTGCGTGGAATTTTGAACGGTATTGACTACAAAGTTTTCAATCCTAAAACTGATAAGTCATTGAAGGCAAATTATGATGTGAAATCTTTGAAGAAAAAAGAAGCAAATAAAAAAGCAATTTGTGAATATTTCGGATTGAAATATAATCCTGGTAGACCTTTGATTGCGTTTATTTCAAGACTTGTTAACCAAAAAGGTATTGATTTAATTAGAGATATGCAGTATGAGTTGCAAAAACTAGATGCTGATTTTGTGTTTATGGGTAGTGGAGATAAAGATTATGAAAATCTTTTCATTTGGTTGTCTAATAATACTCCAAATATCAGAACTTTTGTCGGTTATGATGCAAAATTGGCAAACCTTTTGTATGCGGGAAGTGATTTCTTTTTGATGCCGTCAAGATTTGAACCTTGCGGCTTGAGTCAACTAATTGCAATGCGTTACGGTTCATTGCCTATTGTTCGTGCAACAGGCGGTTTGGAAGATACCGTAACAGGTTATCCGCTGGATAATTCAAACGGATTTAAGTTCTGGGCATACAATGGCTGGGATATGCTGAATGCGATTAAATGTGCATTGTATGTTTATACCGATAAATACGTGTTTGATGCAATGCGAAAATCAGCAATGACAACAGATTTTTCTTGGAAACGTAGTGCAGTTCAATATATGGATATGTATCACGAAATAACAGGAAAATAGGGTTTTTAACAGAAATAAACTTTATGTTCCCCACTTGCAGTGCTAGTTCGAACCAATGAGCAAAGCGAATTGAGTGAGACTGTATGCCGCATGGCTGGAACCGAAATCTATGATTTCGAAGGGGTGAGAGAAAATTTAACAAAACAACACTACTTGCTAAATTTTTATTTGTATTATATTATTAAAACATAGTAAAAGTGAGGAATTTTTAGTATGGATCAAATTATTAAAGTTGCATGGGATTTGAATGAAAATTCAGATAACAGATATAAACTTGTTTATGAAATTGCTGAACTTGCAAAAAAAATCGTTGATGAAAACCAAGCAAGAAAAGCACGTGAAGATTTTGGCTTTGAAGATGTACACGAAACAACATATTCAAGAGAAAATCCTATTGAACACGCATTGATGGTTAAAGCATCAGAAGCAGATGATAACAGATTAGTAGGTTAATAAAAGTTTTAAAAGCACGACGGGTTGTACCGTTGTGCTTTTTTAGTGTTAAGGTGTGGGGTTATGGTTAATAAAGATACGTTAGATTATATTGAAATGTTCACAGATGGTTTTACTCCTGAAATCGGCTTGATTTTGGGTTCGGGACTTGGAGATTTGGCTGATGAATATTCAACTTATGCAATTCCTTATGATAAAATTCCAGGTTTTGTGTCATCGACTGTTCCGGGACATAAGGGGCAACTTGTTTTTGCAGAAATTATGGGCAAAAAAGTTGTTATGATGCAGGGAAGAAACCATTATTACGAAGGTCATTCAATGAAGGACGTTACATATCCTATCAAAGTTATGAAAAAGTTGGGAGTAAAAACCATAATTATTACAAATGCTGCCGGAGCGGTTAATAAAAGTTATCGTCCCGGAGATTTTATGATGATAACTGACCATATCAACTTTATGGGTGAAAATCCGTTGATTGGACCGAATGACGAAACTTTAGGTGTTAGATTTCCGGATATGTCGGCGATTTATGACAAAACGCTTATCAAAATTGCTGATTCTGTTTCGCATTTGTTGGGTATAAATTTAAAACACGGAGTTTATGTTGCAACGACAGGACCTAGTTACGAAACACCTGCAGAAGTTAAGATGTTTAGATATATGGGTGGCGATGCAGTTGGAATGTCAACAGTTCCGGAAGCGATTGTTGCAAATTACTGTGGAATGAGAGTGTTGGGAATAAGTTGTATTTCAAATTATGCAAGTGGTGTTTCTACAAAGAATTTGGCACATGAAGAAGTAATTGAAATGACAAACAAAGTTAAACCGCAGTTTAAATCATTAATTTTGCAAATTTTAAAGCGTTTGTAAAGCACTAAATTTACTGGTTTGAGTTTTTCACAATCCAGAAAAAGCATGATAAGGGAAAGCAGGTTGGCGTTGCTGCGCCAATAGTGAAATTTTACATGTCAGGCGGTGCCGTGACCTACGTTGGGCATTGAATGAAGTGTT
>CAVHEM010000053.1:0-14427 GCA_963635055.1 Bacteroidaceae bacterium
TAGACGATGGGGGCTTGAACTTTTCGCTACAAGAGTTATTGTAGACCGAACAAAATTAAATGTCAACTACTTTCTTTTTTATTTGTTTCTTTTCTTTTAGTTTCTTTATTTCTTCAACTATAGTCCTGATTTCAGGTGAAATGTCCGCATCTGTCAATATGTTTCGTTTTACCATTTGCGCAAATTCTACCTTCTTAAATTCGTGCATTCCTCTTGTTTTGAATACTTCTTCCAAATTTTTTACCATGGATTCTTCTGTTGTTATCATTTCTTGTTCAATTATTGAAATGTTATTCAGTTCATATTCTAACGTTCTTTCAACTAGTTCTATAGGCAGCAAGTCCTCAAACTCTCCGCATTCAAGCAAATGCACTTTGTCACTATCTCGTAATTTTGTCAAAATATATTCTCTATTTTGTGCAGCATCTTTATCCAACAAGACAAAAATCGGCAATTTAAGTTTCTCTACAAGTGCATAATAAAGTTTCACAACCTGATTTTTCCCACCTGCTGACAAAATATAAATACCTTCTTTATCAAAGTCAAATCCGCATTTTCTTGCAAATCCCGGCAACAAAGTTTCCTCAGTCGCACCTTCAACGATTAGAACTTCTTCTATAGGAAATTTTAATTCATTTTCTTTTCTGGCATGTTCAATGTTTTGTTTTTCTGAAATTGCTTTTAACCATCGTAAATTTTGTGGATTGTTGTCTTCTTTCAATAATTTTACAAATGCAGAATAATTTATTTTGTTTTGCAATAAAATCTTTGTGTTTTCATCTAGTTTAAAAACGCTGTTTTCGTAATCGTAAAGGTATTCATTTATTGAAAAATCAGATTCTATCGGGTATCCTAATTGTTCAAGAGAAAAGTTTATTATGCCTTCTGCAAAGTTTTTCAATTCCAAATAGTTAAGCTTATCCAGTTCCGATTTTTTGAATTTTGGAGATATTAAATTTGATGTCAAAATATCTTTAAATACTCGCAAGTACTTCGTTTCAGTGTCTTTAAATCTCGTTAGTCTATCTATCGAAATTATCAATTGTTCTTTGGTTAACGGTTTGATTTTTATATTTTCCAATTTTTCCTCTTTAACATTTATTTACACAAATAGCAATTTTTCTTTATTTTCGTTTTTATTATATATGTGGAGTTATCATGGTAGATAGAATAGGTTTTTGCAATCAACTATATAATTATAACACAATACCGAACTTTGGTAGCATAAAAAAGACCAATGGTGTTGAAAATGGTGTTGCTCAAACTTCTTTTACTTCCAAACCATCGCAAGGTACAAGAAATATTCAACAACTTCCGGCTCAGTCTACGAATAATATCAATATTCGAACTTCATTAGAAGGTAAAGATGAAAAGAAAATGTATACAGAAATTCTTTCTCATTTGGATCGTTCCGGCAAAAAGTTAGTTGATTCATTGTTAAAAACGGGGATTTTGTTGAACAATAATTCCGGTGATAAAAGTACTGTTCTTGATAACTTATACAAAATTATCACAGAACCGAGAGCGCAAGGTTTGAATGCTGACACGATGTTGAAGGATACAATTTCAACAATTGCGTATCCGTATTTAATTACTCAACAATTTGGCGATATTCCGCCTGAATATCAGCAAGAAGCAATCAATGCAAACAATGAAGGTAAAACAAATCTTATAGATATTTATAAAGGAAAGCAAGACATAAATGTTACTCAATCAGGAACTTGTGTTGCTGCAAGTACTGAATTTAAACTTGCTAATCAAATGCCTGCAGAGTTTGCAAGATTTGCGCAAGAATTAAGTTCTCCGCAACTTTCAGTTACTAAAAATATTGAGTTAAGCAATCTTGCTGATGATACATTGAGTGCTATTTGGTTACTTAATTCTTTTGACCTTCCTTGGGAAACAAAAGATTTGAATTCTGCTAAATTACATTTTGCACCGGATAAAAACGCAATAATCAGAGCAAGAATTCAAACAACAAACAAAGACCCTTATGAAAGAACTCCGCTTGATGTACTTATGCAATCAACGTTTATGGAAATAGGTTCTCAACAGTCTTACAATTCTTTGACAGATAAAAGAACAGGAAAATTTAATCAAAATGATAAAGGGTTAATTGAATTTGAAAAAACATTCACTGAATCAGTTGTGTTTGACAGAAATATTTTGTCGGTAACTTACCAAACAATTGATGAAAATGCTCGATTAATTGGTTATGAAACAGATTTGGGAACAATGAAACGTCATTTGTTGTCAACTTTAGATGAAGGTGAAAATATTTTAATCGGATATACACAAACTGATAGCAATAACATAATTATTAACGGGCATGAAATAACAATTGTAGGTTATAAACAAAGTTCTGACGGCAAAGTAACCTTCATTTGCAACGATACTGATGATGGAGTGTCTAAGCCTATTGAATATTCAGAAGATTATTTGTTGCCAAAAATTCACCATGCCGCACTTCCAAAGCATGTCGTTGAGCAAGATATGAATATTGTTCCAAGTTGGATAGAAGGTATTGAAATGTATAAACAAGCCAAGGCTGCGGCATAATGTTGCGACCTATTACAGTTTCTTAATATTAGTACAAAATAACGCAAAAGTTTTTCTTCATTAGTTTTAAGAATAGTGAAAAAGAAAAGGAAAAATAATGATAAACGTTCCAAATTTAGCACAATCTCCGCTATTAAACAAAAATCTCAATAATAAAACTCAATCTCCTGTGCAAAATCAAAAGGCACAAAAAACACCGAAAACGACACATACAAGTTGGTTATATATAAACGATGTTCACGGCAAAATGACTAATATGGAACGTATATATAATATAACCAGAGAGTTTGATAAAATTCCTGCTTATGTATATAGCGCAAACTTTTTCACAAAGCCTAATGCACAAACAAATCCTCAAGTTTCTAAGTTCAAAGTTGCATCAGGTGATATTATTTTAGGTGCAAATTATGTACATAACCAAGTCGCAAGTAAGTTCTTAGATTGGGGTGGTTTTATTGCTTCAACAATTGGCAACCATGAATTAGATGTTGCTCACCCTGATGATTTGGCAGCGTTATTGAAAGATTCAACTTGCAAAATGTTATCAATAAATTTGGATATTAATAAAGCTTCTCCACTTGCTTCAAGAATTCAAAAATCAATGGTTATTGAAAAAGATGGTGAAAAATACGGACTTATCGGTATTTCTCCATCAGATATGTTGCAACGTGTAAAACATAATGAAACACTTGATGCTTTCAAAATCAAGGACTTACCGGAAACAATGAAATTGCTAAATGAAGAAGTTCAGAAATTGAAATCGCAAGGAATTAACAAAATTGTTGTTCTTTCTCACAGTGGAAATAAAAATGATAAACTAATTGCTCAAGAAATTCCTGATATTGATATTATTTTTGGGGCGCATACTCACGAACTTATACATGGAATTAAAGAAGGCGAAAACTTGTTCTTCTCTAAAACCGGTGAGCCTGTAGTTATTACTCAAGCCGGCAAAGACGGTGAGAATATGGGTGTGTTGAATGTCGATTTTGATGAAAACGGTGTAATTAAAAAGGTTCAAAATAATATTATTAATACCCGAGAATTTAACAGACCGTTATTTATAAAAGATTCAGTTGAAGATATTATCGGTAAACCGAAAGTTATCGGTAGAATAAAAGCGGCAGTTCCGCCTCCTGCACAAAGACTTATCGAAAATAATCCGCATGCAAATATCATTACTGATGCAATGCGTTCAGAACTCGGTACTGATATTTCAATCTTAAATGCAGGTAATATTAGAGGTTCTTTCTCAGAAGGTCCTATTGATACAAGATTAATTTCGGATATTACTCCATTTGAAGATAAAATGATGATTATTCAATTAACAGAAAAACAAATAGTTGATGCAGTCAAAGTCGGATTGAAATCATTGAAAGCTTCTACTCACAAACCAGGTATTCTGCTTGTTTCAGGATTGAAATACAAGGCTGATAAAAACGGAAACTTGTTAGATATGGAATTTATAGACAAAAACAATGTTACTCACAAGATAAATGTAAATTCTCCTGATACTAATAAATCTTATACTGTAGCGTGTGATGATTTCTTTGCAACAGGTGGTGACGGATATTTGGAAACTAACAAAAATCCAAACTTTGTTTTGAAAAAATTTGATATTGATAAAAACAAACTTGCTTGCGATTACATCAAAAAACTTGACCAACCAATCGAAATTAAAAACGATGACAGAATAACAATTGTCGACTAATTTGGTTGCAGATGTAGAAAACTTTGAGTGCTTGTGAGATAATTCAGGCATGATAACGAAGTCTGAATTAGATAATCTTGTTGAAAAGTATGAAAATGCCGAGTTTATAAAAGATGATCCGGTACAGTTTTTGCACAAGTTCCAAAATAAAAAAGATATCGAAATTGCTGCATTTTGTGCATCTTTGCTAGCGTATGGCAGCAGGAAACAATTTATTCAAAAACTCAATCAATTATTTTGCATTGCGCAAAATGAGCCGTTGAACTTTGTTCAAAATTACGAAGAAGGTTGTCTTGGCGATTTCAATTACAGATTTGGTAAACCGAATGATTTTGATTGTATTTTTATATCACTAAAAGAACTTTATAATTCAAATTGCGGATTGGAAGACCTTTTTAAATGCGGCTACGAAGAAGGTAATTTCTTCCATACTGTGACAAAATATTTTTATGATAGAGCAGAGAATAATGTTGGACACGGTTTTTACCACATGATACCAAATCCTGAAAATGGCGGTGCAATGAAGAGAATGTGTATGCTTTTGCGCTGGCTGGTGAGAAAAAGTGTTGTAGATGTCGGAATTTGGAATTTTATGCCGACTTCTGAACTTTATATTCCGCTAGATGTCCACGTAGGGAATGTTTCTCGTCAAATGGGGCTTTTGACAAGAAAAGCAAATGATTTTAAATCTGTTATTGAATTAACGAACAATCTCAAAAAATTCTGTCCTGAGGACCCTATAAAATACGATTTTGCAATGTTTGGATACGGTGTAAATAATAAAAAATAAAAAGCCGCTTGTTTTGTTTAAGCGGCAGGGAAAAGTTACGAAAATTAGTAGGGGAAAATAAAATATAAATAGTTAAATATTATGCGTTGAATACGTTGAATGATTTTTCAACGTTGTTGCTGATTACCTTCTTAACTGAATCATATTCGGTTTGTAATTCACTGTGTTCAGAAGATAATTTGTTCAATTGCAAATCAAATTGTTTGTCTTGATATTCAATTTGATCCATTTTGCTTTGGTAAACTTGTTCTGCAAGAGAAATTGCTGCGGTGTCTTCTTTTTCAACAATAGATTCATCATCGTATAAAGTTGTACTTACAAAACCTTTATCAGAAATTGAATAGTACGCAAGAGTAAGTTCACCGGCTTTCAATTTATTAACAAGCCAATTTGTTTCTTTCAAATTAGTTTCGTTAGGTGTTGTTGAAAGTCCTGATTGTCTGATTTGATTGAAAATGTTTTTATAATAACTTACGATTTGTGCATCATAAGTTAAGTTTTGACTTGTACCTGATTTCTTGTTGTTATAATAAGCCTCTGTGATTGATACGGCATAATCATACAATTCACGTTGAGAAGTTGAAGTTCCTTCAAAATTCAAAGCGCTTGATTGTTTGTATATATCATAAGCAGTTCCGCCTTCTGATATATATGATGTACCGTTTGGAGTCAAATAGTTTTTGTAATTTTCACTGATTAAATCTTCTTCTGGGTCAGCGTAAATTGCATCAGCTTCAACGATTTCACCATCAAGATTTGTGTATTGGAATTTCTTAGTTTCTTGATTATACGAAACGTTTTCAACTTGTGTCCATTCATCAGTGCCTTCTTGGTCTTTTGTTTGGTAGGCACAGAATTGATTACCGTCTTCATCTTCGATATATTGAACGGCATAGCGTTCTTTGTAGTATCCGTTGCTATCTTTAAATATGCTGTCGTAGTTACCTTCCCCGCTAACAGATGCGTAAGCGGTATTGTATGTAACATATCCGTCATAAGAATCATTGCTGAATGATGTATAATCAAATCCTAAAATATGTTGGTCATCATAAGAATCAATACTTTTGCCGACAGAAGCAAGATATTTATCCCAAGCATCGTGGATAGATTCTTCTGATGTTTTGTAATCTTTAATATTTATATCAGATTGTGTGTAACCTAAATCTCTTAAAAATCTGTTGAAATCACCGTTGTTATTTTCATAAGCTTTGGCAACATTAGATGGAACAAGAACTTTGCCTTGCTTATCTTTAACGATGTATTGCTTACCTGTTGCAACTGAATTCAAACCTGTGATTTGGTTATAAGTTAAATCTGCATAAGTTGCTTGATTGCTATTATAACCTGTTAATAATTGATATTTTGTTTGGTTCATTGCATCAAGGTATTCGTCATTGATTTGATCGGAATTATCAGCAAGACGTTGTTTTGAATAAGCAACTGATTGCTGTTCTAATTCGTTATTAGAAAGACGAGCGGTAATGCTTAATAATCTAGCTTGTGATGCTGCCATTCCCATAGTGCTTAACAATTCCTTTCAACTAATTTCGTATCGTACTCATGTTTACGGCATACTCAGTAGATAACTTTAACCTTTTAAGCCTTTTGTTACGAAATATTAACAAAAATAAAAATTCTTCCTAAACCAACTCCCTACAGATTGACAAAGAGGGATAAATAGTAAATAATATAAATGTAACTATATGGTTCAAACCATAAGGCGACCGGATGTAATTCCTTCAGTGTCGTTGTTACCTAAAATTTTGCGAGAAGAACCGGATGTAATTCCTTCAGTGTTCTTCTCGTTTTCTATTTGTGCTAAAATTCTGGCATGAATATTTCAACTGCAGATTTTATAGAATTTAGTAAAATTTATAAACGAGTAATGGATATTGAATTATGTCTAAAATTTCAATTTAAAACTTCTCTTGAGGCAACTTTTCCAAATAAAATGTTTTATCGATTGATACCTTATTTAAAAGAAAATTTCAAAAACCGGTATGTTGCAGGACTGGGAGCAAAATCGAGAGATAAACTGAATGACTTAATTTTATCTAAACAAACCGAAGAAGAAAAACTTTCTAAATTTATTAAAATGGCATATTTATCTGATTTATTGAAAATAATTACGGAATATCCTGCTATTTACAAAGATAAGAATTTTAATAAAAATTTTTACGACAAACCAGTTTTGTTTAATGATTTAAAACAAAATGCATCAAGACTAAAAAAGTTAAGAAATACAATTATGCACTTTGATATAAATAATTACAAACAAAATAGACAAATATATGTAAAAACATTAGGATACTGGGAGCAAATGCTAAACTGTACTAATGGAATTTTATATACACTGCCCGCAGTAGAAGTTGAAGTAAATAAAATATTGAATTTATTAGCACAAAAAGTTTCTGATTTTTATATATTAAATGATAGAATAATTTGTGATATGTTTGATGAACTTGCGATATTGAACGGATGTAAGGTTGAGGAATTGCCACAATATTTACCGATTACAACAGAGTATTCTAAAATGAAAAGTGTTCAATAAATATTCCCCACATCAAACTCTTTACATAAGGAATATTTGTGATAATATAAAGTTGTTGAATGGGCTTGTAGCTCAGTTGGTAGAGCAGTTGACTCTTAATCAATTGGTCGTGGGTTCGAGTCCCACCGGGCCCATTTTTTAACAAGGATTGGTGTTTTAGTATAAGTAAGTAAGAGGGGTAATTTATCATGGTTTGTACACTTAATAATAAGCTAACTACTATCAAAAAAGCATTAAAAGCTCTTGGCAAAAAGAACTTTGTTTTTATTATGCATAATGGAAGTTTCCCTTCTGTACCCGAAGAAAATACAGGTTTTGGGTCTATAAATTCGTCTACAGGTCATAAGTTTATTGATTATGCATCAGGTTTATTTGATGCAATTCAAATGGGACCAGCCGGCAAGACTAAAAGTTCTGATTCTTCACCTTATACCGGTACAATTTTTTCAAACAATCCGTTGTTTATCGATTTGAAACAGTTAACAACACCGGCATGGGGTAAAATTTTATCAGTTGAAACATTCAATAATATTGTTGAAAATAACCCAAATCGAAATACAAACAGAACAAGTTATTCTTATATTACTAAAAAACAGGCTCAGGCTCTATCAGAAGCGTATGCAAATTTTATCAAATTGAATGATAAAAAAATGATGGCTGAGTTTGAAACATATAAGGCTGAAAATGATTCTTGGCTGGATAAAGACAGTTTATACGAAGCGCTTTCAATTGAGCATGACACCGATTTTTGGCCGAATTGGAAAAGTAAAACTGATAAAAATCTTTTCAATCCAAAATCAATCGAAGAAAAAATTGAATATGCAAGACGTATAGAAGAAGTTTCTAAAAAATATGCTAAAGAAATTGATGAATACAAGTTTATTCAATTTGTTTTGTACAAACAAAGTGCTGAAACTAAAAAATATGCTGACAAAAAAGGTGTAAAAATGATTGCAGATAGGCAAGTTGCATTCTCAGATAGAGATTGTTGGGCTTATCAATCATTATTCTTGGAAGGTTGGTGTCTAGGTTGTCCGCCTGACTATTTCTCAAAAGATGGTCAAGCGTGGGGATTCCCTGTAATCGATCCTGAAAAATTATATAAAGATGATGGTTCTCTTGATGAAGCCGGCATTTTGATGAAGAATTTATTCAAGAAAATGTTCCGTGAAAACCCTGGAGGTGTTCGTATTGACCACATTGTCGGACTTATTGACCCGTGGGTATATAAAGCAGGTAAAAAACCAATGCCTGAACAAGGTGCAGGTAGATTATATTCTTCTCCGGAACACCCTGAACTTAAAAAATATGCCATTGTTAAAGAAAGTGATTTGGATTTAACTTTAACATCTGATAAAGAAAAAAGAGTAAAATCATTAACAGAAGAACAAATTAAATTGTATGGCAGATTGATTGAAAAAATAGTTATTGCTGCGGCTGAAGAAGAAGGCTTAACAAAAGATGCAATTGTTTGTGAGGATTTGGGAACCTTAACAACTCCGGTTGCTGCAGTTATGAAACAATATGATTTGTTAGGAATGAGATTGACTCAATTCACTGTTCCTACAGAAGAAGATGACCCGTACAGATGTAAAAATATTACAAAAAGATGTTGGGCAATGGTTGGAACACACGATAACAGACCTGTAACATTATGGGCAAAATCTTTGATAAATACACATGAAGGTTATTTGCATGTTAAAAATTTGGTAGAAGATTTGTTCGCAGAAGAACCTGACAAGGATTCGATTATTGTAAGAATGACAAATGATGCAAACTTCTTGACAGAAACAAAATTAGTTGAATTATTTGCTTGTCAGGCTGAAAATATTCAAATTTTCTTCACAGATTTCTTTAAGATGAATGAAACTTACAATGTTCCGGGGACATCAGGTGATAAAAATTGGAGTTTGAGATTACCTGCTAATTTCGAAGATATGAAACCGATTAACTTGCCGTTATTGTTGAAAAAAGCAATTATTGCAAGAGGTAGTAGTTTTGCGAATGCAAATAAAGAACTTATTGAGGAATTGAATGAAATCTTGTAAATTTATCAAAATATTATTATCGCTACTTGTATGTGCTTTTGTTGCAATACCGGCTTTTGCTGATATTTCGACAGATGCAAAGCTTCAATATAACAAGGGTATTGATTACTATAAACTCGGACAATTTGAAGAGGCTGCAAATTGTTTTAGAAGTGCGGTAGAACTTGATCCAAATTATATAGATGCTTATTATAATTTAGGTTCAATTTTAGAATACTTAAATCAAAAAGATGCTGCATTAGCGGTTTTCAAGCAAATAATTTTGCGCAGCCCTGATGATTACGAAGCGGTATATAAGGCTGCAGAATTAAGTCAAAAACTCGGAGAACCTGAAAAGGCAAAGATGTATTTGACATTAATTCCGTTAGATTCTATTGTCGGCGCTCAAGCGCAGAATTTGGCAGAAACTCTTGAAACTGACCTTGCAACGTTAAAACAACAAAAAGCGCAAGAAGATGCTGTTGCTCAAGATGAGTTGACAGAAGGAATGTACGAAGATATTTCGAGTCCGACAGGTTTGGTAACGGATAAAAATGGTAATTTGTACATAGCCGGTTTTTCTGAAAATACTATTTTTAAAATAGGCAAAGATAACAAAAAAATTGTTTATATAAAAAGTGAAAAAATTGATGGTCCGATAGGGCTTGCAATTGATGGAAATAACAATATTTATATCGCAAATTATAACAAAAATAATATATTAAAAGTTAATACGAGTGGTGAAATTTCTGAATTTTTAACAGACGTTAAGAGCCCTTATTGCTTGTATATTTCAAACGGAATGTTGTTTATTTCGTCACAAGGCAGCAATACTGTTATCAAAAAGAAAATTTAATAAATTTTCTAATAATAAAAATTTGAATATTACCTACTCAGTAAGTTTATTGACTGATACATTTGGAAACTGTTTCTTCTTAATATTATATTGAGGAGGAGCCAAATGCCTGATAATAAGTTACTCTACAAAAAAATGTCAATTGAGGAACTTGTTGTTTTGGCTCAAAAAGAGGACTTCAAGGCTCTTGGGGAGCTTATCCGAAAAGTTCAAAAAGATGTCTATGCGACACTTGCATATTTTGCTAAAAATGATGAGAATGTTTACGACTTAACTCAAGAAATTTTGTTAAAATTAGCGAAAAATATTCAATCTTTGAAAAATCCTAAGTGTTTCAAAAGTTGGTTAAATCAAATTATCACAAACACTTATTATGATAGTTTGAGAAAACATAAGAAAAATCCTGAACTAATCTCTATTGACTGTACCGGAGATTCTCAAGATGTTCAATTCAAAATTGAACTTACAGATACCAAAGTAAAACCCATAGAAAAATGCATTTCTACAGAATGTGAAAACCTTATAAAATCTGCAATCCGACAACTACCGGAACCTTTCAAAATTGCAATTATTTTGAGGGAGTTTCAGGGACTGAGTTACGATGAAATCGCAACCGCTACAAATACGACGGTTGGGACAGTAAAATCCCGAATTGCTCGTGCGAGAACAAAACTGCAAGAGGTCTTGAAAAACTATATATAACAAGGAGTGAATAATGAATAAAGAATTAACATGTAACCAAGTATCTGCATTGATAAGTTTTTATATAAAAGGTAAATTGAATTCTAAATTGAAAGAGTATGTTGATTTGCACCTTGAACATTGTCCAAATTGCAGAAAGAAAATAACTGATTTACAAAATATTTTAAAAAAGTTTTCAAAAGAGCCTCAACAGTCACAATCTTCACAAGATAACGTTATTAACTATGATTTTAAAAACAGATTGTCAGCATACGTTGATAATGAGTTGAATTTGAAAGAAAACATAAAAATGAAGAAACTAACAATTTCTAATCCAAATGCCAGAAAAGAACTCGAAGAAATGTATAAATTTCAAAAGGCAATGGGAAATGCTTACAACAAAACAAAAAATGACTTCAAATTTGATTACTCAAGAGATATTTTGCACAAATTGCAAGAGGGCAAAGAGTATACAACAAACTTTTTCTATAAACTTGTGGCAATGTTTATTCTTTTAGTAACTGTGATTATAGGCGGATTTATCTATTTATATTTTTAAACCGGTGGCTTGTGTTTGAAAAGTTTGCATTGTCGGTTTTGGTAAATAATTTTTGCCTGAAAAAGTCGGTTTGCCATCATCAATATATTGGCTATATTTTGTCATGTGAGATTTTTGTTTGTTTGTCGCAATTTCGTTACGAATAATCGGAGTGAAAATGTTGCAAGACAAAACCGAACCGGCAGTTGTTGCCATAAAATCAACCCCATCTCTGAATTTTAAAAAGTCTTTTTTGACTTCCGATGTAAGTTTTCCATCTCGCAAAACATCAAAACCTTTTTGTCCGACATTTTGGATTTTGTTTTCTTCTAAAAAGTTTCTGATAGGTTTTCTCAAAAGTTTACCACGATTGAGAAGTTTAGAAGTTACGGATTTGAAAGATTGAGTGACCAAATAAAATGAAACGATATTCACTGCCGCATCTGCAAGTTCTTGCGGAATAAGGTACATTTTTTGTTTGTTAGAAATTTCATCGTTAGTTACAATAGCAACGACTTGTGCTGCTGCTGACAAAACCCAACCTACAACTCCTGTATGGATAAGCATTTTCCCATGGTTATGACCATAGTTTTCTGCCATATAATTTTTGAATGCTTTAAAAAGAGAACCTCTACTCATGAGCTTTCTCCTTCTTCATTTTGTTGTGTTCTTTGATTTTTGCGGTAAATACATTTGTTAAGAATTTAGTCAATGGCGCATCAATCAAGAAATTAGTAAACAACATTACAAATAAGGACAAAGTTGTACCTAAAGCATTTTTATAATGTCCAAGGTCTTTTAAGCCACCGGCAATTGCTTTGTCCGGTGTAAATAGCATTCTGAATTTTTTTAATTTAGTGTTAGCATTTATTTCTGTAGGTAGTTTTGTAAAGGCATCAATTGCTTTGATACAACCTAATCTGACAAAATATCCTGTTGCCGTTCCTGCAAGAATTTTTGCAACAGTTCTGGCAACTGATACTTTTCTTGTTTCATCATCAACTTTTTTATTACACGCATCAATAAATGGTTGTGTCATCAATGCAGAAACACCCAAAATTAATCTGTTTTCAGGAGAAGAAAACTCTTTGCCGACATAATCAATAACTTTGTTAAGACGTTTGCTAGAAACTGTTATATTTGGCATAGCAGAAGCCATTGCGTCAGTTACGGCGCTTGGAAATTTTGCTATTGATGTTATCGGCTTTATGCTAACCATGTTTTATGCTACCTACCCAAAACATTAATGTATATAAAACCATGAAATTGCTCTAATTTGCGGGTATTTTCACAAAAATTTACAAAAAGAAGAGATACAAAAGAATTGTACCTCTTTTTAAATTTTATAAAAACTATTTTTATAGAATAGCGCCTTTTGGAACTACTGTTACGCCGCCTTTTGATACATAAAATCCGTGCTTCAAATCTTCTTCTTTGTCGAAGCCGATTTTTGTATATGGCGGAATTATTACGTTTTTATCGATGATGGTTTTACGAATTTGAGAATATCTGCCAATTTCCACATTTTCCATCAAAATACTGTCAGTGACGTTAGAATAGCTGTTAATTCTGACTTTTGGAGAAAGAACACAGTGTGATAATCCGCCACCAGAGATTATACAACCTTCTGATACCATAGAATTTGTTGCCATTCCTACTCTATCGCCTTCTTCCCAAACGAATTTTGCAGGCGGATAGTTGTAATTGAAAGTTCTTAAAGGCCAAGATTTTGAATATAAATTCAATTCCGGAGTATGTTCAAGCAAATCCATGTTTGCTTGCCAATAAGCATCAATACTTCCGACATCTTTCCAGTAACCTCGTTCACTATCAGTCATTCCAGGGAAGGAATTTGTAGCAAAGTTGTATACATAAATATTTTTACCTTGATTTAACAACATTGGAATTACGTTTTTGCCAAAATCGTGCTGTGAGTTTTGGTCTTTGTAATCTTGTTCCAATGCACCAAGTAGAATTTCTTTATCAAAAATGTAGTTACCCATTGATGCTAAACACATTCTAGGATTTCCTGGGATAGGCTTTGGTGGAGTTTTAGGTTTTTCAACAAAATTGATTAATCTCCAATTGTCATCAACTTCCATAATCCCAAATTCAGAGGCTTGTTCAATTGGTATCGGAATACCGGAAATTGATAAATCGGCATGTTTATCTTTGTGATATTTAAGCATTTGGCTAACGTCCATTTTGTAGACGTGGTCGCCCCCAAAAACGCATACATAACGAGGGTCTTCGTCGTTAATGTGAAAAATATTTTGATAAATTGCATCAGCGGTTCCACGATACCATTCGTTACCTGTTCTCATTTGCGCAGGTGCTAAATCGACATATTGGTTTAAAAATGGTGATAATGCCCAACCTCTTGTGATGTGTTTGTTCAGAGAATCGGATTTATATTGAGTAAGGATTTTAATTTTGTAAAACCCTGAATTGATAAAGTTATTGATAACAAAATCAATAATTCTATAACGGCCACCGAACGGTACTGCTGGTTTTGCACGGTCTTTTGTCAACGGATATAAGCGTTTGCCTTCTCCTCCGGCTAATATCATTACCAACGCATCATCTACTGTCATATAAACACCTCTTTCTCTATATAAAGATTATATAACAAACCATAATAAAGTGCATTAATCCTAAATAACTAAATTTAAGCAAAAGAAAAACGACTTGAAAGAAGTCGTTGGAAAATCAAT
>CAVHEM010000054.1:0-7560 GCA_963635055.1 Bacteroidaceae bacterium
AACCTACGGTGAGTTGTGTGAGTCTGTATGCGTAGGCGAAGCCGAAGAAGAATAAGATAAAATCTACGCAATTAGAAATTGCTTGATTTTTAATCTTTTCAGAATGACTAAAGCTTTGGTCTACCAACCCAAAAGTCACTCTGAACTTGATTCAGAGTCTGTTTTTATGTGTGATATTGAATGAGTTTATACCAGATTCTTACAAAGCGAACCAACAAACTTGCTGGGAGTTGTAAATATACTAAGAAATCTAAGATTTATTCCATTGCTTTGGCAACTCGGTACAACGTAAATTGTTTTTCCTTGCTTAATTTATCATATATCTTAATTAAGTCTTCTTTAAAATCCGAAGATTTAATATTTGTATATTGAAAAAACTCATAAAGTTCAACATCTAAAGCTTGTGCTATTTTTTCTAAAGTACTAATTGACGGAAAGTTTTGTCCAACCTCAAGTTTACTTATATTACCATTATCAACACCAACAATTTCCGCAAGTTTTTCTTACGTTATTTTGCGCTGTTTTCTAAATTCTTTAGTATTCATAGTATTATTATTCTACACTCTTCCGTACATATCTTCATAACGTATGATATCGTCTTCTGAAAGAATATCGCCCTTTTGGACTTCGATAATTTCCAAATCGCCTTCATAAGGATTTTGAAGTGAGTGAATAGCTTTGACAGGAATATCAATGCTATGCCCTGGGGATAGAATATGGTCATTTGCTTCCAAAACAACTTTTGCAGTACCGGAAAGAATTACCCAGTGTTCGCTTCTGTGGTTATGTGATTGAACAGACAATTTTTGACCTGCATTTACGTGAATAATTTTTGTTTGGAACCCTTTGCCTTCCGCAATTACGGTATAAAATCCCCACGGACGATAAACTGTTTTATGAACTTTTTGAGTGCCGTCATGTTGTTGTTTCAAAGTTTCATAAACTTGTTTAACCTCTTGAGTTCTATCTTTTTTACAAGCCAAAATAGCATCTTCTGTTTCAACAATGACAGTATCTTCCAAACCTATTGTTGCAACGAGTTTTGAAGACGAATAAACAAAAGAATTTTTTGAATCTTTATCCAAAACATGACCAACAAAAACGTTATTATTTTCATCTTTTGGGCTAACTTCATAAATAGATTTCCAAGACCCCAAATCCTTCCAATCAGTTTTTAATTCAACCATAGCCAAATTTGTACATTTTTCCATCAATGCATAATCTATTGAGATATTAGGCATTTTGTCAAATTCTGTAAATTGAACAGTATTATCTTTAACTTCCATCGTTTTTAAAACCTTTGAAATTTCAGGACAATGTTGTTCAAATTCTTTGATTAATGTAGAAATTTTGAAAACAAAAATCCCGCTATTCCAGTAATAGTTAGGATTTTTGATAAATTCTTGTGCAGTTTCAAGATTTGGTTTTTCAATAAAAGATTTTACGATATTATTTTCAGAATTTATATAGCCAAAACCAGTTTCAGGATAAGTCGGTTTAACGCCAAAAGTAACAATTTTACCTTCATTTGCCAATCTTTGAGCCTTATTCACAGACTCAATAAATTCTTGAGAATAACTCATCATCAAATCTGATGGCATTACAATAACTGTTTCGTCAGCACTAAAGTTTTCGATAATATATTTTGCAGTCAATGCTATTGCCGGTGCAGTGTTTTTTGAAACAGGTTCTGCCAAGATTACAGGATTAGAATTCAATGCAGATAATTGCATTTTAACATTCGACAAGTGTTTAGTATTGGTTATACTGATTATATTTTCAGCAGGCAAAAGTTTATTCAAGCCTTCATAAGTCGCTTGCAGCAAACTTTTATCAGTATAAAGGCTCAACAACTGTTTTGGGTATAATTCTCTTGATAATGGCCATAAACGACTACCCGAACCACCTGCTAATATAATTCCGAACATACTTGCTCCTTCCTCAATTATCCCTGTTTTTATTATACTATAAAAAGTCACAAGGGCAAAATCACCGAGCATAGAGAAACTTTGACGTAATAATTTGTAATAATTATTGTTTTTGTAGCAATTATTTTTAGCACTTTGTTTTTATTATCTTGTGTAGTGTAAATAGAAAGGTTAAATATGCTTAATTCAATCAATCCGTATAATTCGATTAATGGTGTGCAATATCAAAATAATGTGCCGAACGCACCTGTTCAAGTGTCAAACAACGGCATTCCACAAGTTGAAAACCCTAATTTGAATGGTATCAATGCCTTAGCAAATTACAATCAACCTGTTAATAATACTCCTAAAATCTTAGCCAAAACACCGATGACGATTGAAAAACCTACGGATATTCAAAATATTCAAGGCGAAAAAGTAACATCACAAGATGGCACACTCCAAGCCATTGTTAATAAAGGCGAAACCACAACAACGATTTACAAAACAAACGGCGACAAAGGGATTGAAAACGTTAAAACTTATGACAACACAACTGGAAGACTTATAAAAAGTGAAGGTTGGTTCTATGAAAATGAAGAAAAAGAACGCAACTTTGAACCCGAATCAGGTTATGTTGATGAATTTGACCCGCAAACAGGAAACCAAATAAAATCAACATATCAGGATTTTGTGAAACCTGAACACTCAATCGTAACAGAAATCGAAACATTACCTGACGGTTCTAAAAAGATTTCTCATGTTGATGATACAAAATATTCCTACATCGCAGAAGATGCACCAAATGGTGACAGAGTAAAAACTACAAGATTTAAAGACGGACAAATCGCAGAAGTTGTAACCTTCAAAGACGATGAGGAAGACCAAGTTATTGCATATAAAAACGGAATTCCGGTAAAAATTGAAAATAAACAAAATACAACAACTTATGCTCCGGAACTTGCTCAAATTCCTACAAATGACCCGAACATAACACCTGCTCAACCGTTCGTTTTGGGGTACAATCCGGCAGAAATTCAAGGTGAAAAGAAATATTATTCAAACGGTCAATTACAATCAATAGAAACTCAAACCGCAAACGGAAAAGTATCTCATAATTTTGATGTTAGAGGTAATTTGACAGAAATTCAATCTAACGAAAACGGTGTAGAAAAACATGTCGTATTCAACAATGACGGTGCAGACAAGGTAAACCATTCAGTAACTGAAAACTTAGATAAAGATACGAAAAAAGAAACAACCTTCTATACTGACGGCACAAAATATGTTCAAATAAACAACAATGCAACTCATGACCGAACTTCCGCAAACTACGACAAAAACAGCAATTTAAGAAGCTATTCAAAATATAATTCTCAAGACCTAAATGAAGAACATTTGTTTATAGATTTTGATACTAAAGGAAATGTTGTTGACGCATCATTTATGTAAAAATTACCTTACTTTCTTTTAATTACCTACAAAGAAAAAAGAGAATTCTAAAACAAATTTAGAGTTCTCTTTTTTAATCTACCTTCTACAATCTTCTACACTAGGATTGAACATTTTTACTTTCGTAATTGATACCCATTTCTTTCAATGTTTTAATAAAGTTTTGGGCGCAAATTCTTTGAACTTCCGGTGGAACAATTCTCAGAATTTCAACTGTTTTGGCAATAACAGGGTCTTTGTCATACCAACGATTGTTAGCATTTACAGGCTTTGCCATAGCATAAAATTTATCAATAGTTTCTTTTGAAAGTTTTTCTTCAAGTTTTTGTAAAAATATTTCTGCCTGAGCTCTTAATTCAGGTTGATAATTTCTTAAAAGTTCAATAACTTCAAGTAGTAACGGGTCATGATCATACCAACGTTTATAAGTAGGACTCATTATGTGTACCCTCCGTTAGGTTCCTTTGGGGAAGTTCATCATCACGTCTTTCTATTTCCCCTCCTAACAATCTTAACTTACTTTCAAAATTTTCGTATCCTCTATCTATATGATGTAGTTTTTCAATAACAGAATTGCCTTCTGCCATCAAAGCCGCAACAACTAAAGATGCTCCGGCTCTTAAATCACTCGCAGTAAGAGTTGTACCGGAAAGCTTCTTAACACCCTTGATGATTGCGTGATTTCTGTCTTGGTGAATATCAGCCCCCATTCTGTTCAGGTCAGGCACTTGCATAAATCTGTTTTCATACAAACTTTCCGTGATAATACCTACACCGTTCGCCGTTGTCAAAAGTGTCATTGCCATAGATTGCAAATCTGTTGGGAACCCTGGGTATGGTTGAGTTACAAAGTTAATCGAATTCAAACGATTTTTGCAACTAACTTCCATTGAAGTCGGGTCTAAAAGTTTGATATTTGCACCCATTTTCAACAATTTGTTTGTGAAGAATGTCAAATGAGCAGGGTAGATATTTTTGATAATACCTTTACCTTTAGTTGCGATTATCGCAGTCATAAATGTTCCTGCTTCAATTCTGTCAGGAATTGTTGTGTATTCAATAGGGTGAAGGTCATTTTGTTTAACACCGTTGATTGTGATTTCAGAAGTTCCGGCACCTGAAATATCAGCACCCATTGTATTCAAGAAATTAGCCAAATCAACGATTTCAGGCTCTTGAGCAGCATTTTGAATATGAGTTGAACCTTCTGCCAAAACTGATGCTAACATAATATTTTCAGTTGCACCAACTGACGGAATATCTAAATAAACATCAGAACCTACAAGTCTGTTGGTTTTTGCGTGAACATAACCGTTTTCGATTTTGATTTTAGCCCCGAGCGCTTCTAAACCTTTGATGTGGAAATCTACACGTCTTTCACCAATTGCACAGCCCCCTGGAAGTGCTACTCTTGCTTCTTTACATCTTGAAACCAAAGCACCTAATACAATAAATGATGCACGCATTTTGCTAACCAACTCATAAGTTGCGGTTACACTTGTAATGTCTGTTGCATCAATAGTAAGAGATTTTTCGACTTTGTTATAATTGGTTTTTGCACCAAGTTGAGCAATTACACTCAACATAATCTCAACATCTGTTAATTCAGGAACGTTATAAATCTTTGATTCACCTTTAGCCAAAAGCGCCGCAGCCATAAGCTTTAATACGGAGTTTTTAGCACCGCCGATTGATACTTCCCCTTTTAGCGGAGTTCCGCCTTTTATATAAAATCTTTCTACCAACTTAGCCTCCGAAAGAAATCTTCATCATATCTTTACTATACATAATAATACAATCAGTGCGATTTGTTGTAAATAGATTAAATTATGTAAAGATTGTATATATTCTTATATAAGTTATAAACAATAATAAAACCAGAAATTAAAATTTCTGGTTTTATAAAAATCTTATAATATAAATTCTAAACTCTTACCAGTTAACTTTTTCAATAACTTCGATTTCGTAACCGTCAGGGTCTTTTAAAAATGCAATATTACTGCCACGACCTGTCAAATCAAATGGTTCATACAAGTATTCATGACCCAAAGATTTCATTTTTTCGGTAAATTCGTCCATCGATTTAACACCAAATGCCAAGTGTCCAAATGCTGTTCCAAGGCTATACCCTTCCGGCGGAGTAACGTCATTTTCAGTCAATTCCAAAACCGGTGTACCATTATCGTCCGCTAAAAAATATAACCAGCAGTCGTTTAGTCTTTTCATACTGTCAAGTTTCATTCCAAAAAGACCGATGTAGAATTTCAAACTAGCTTCTGCATCTTTTACTCTAATCATTGTGTGTAAATATGCCATAATTCTCTCCTTTTTGAAAAGAATTATAGCATAAAATTAAAATATAAAACCACTACACCTGACGAATACCGTAATCGGCAAGAACTTGATTAACTTCATCAAGGCTATTAATATTCATTATTTGGTTGCTGCTTTGCGCAGGCGTTTTAGATTTTTCAATTTTTGCCGCATAAGCATAAGCCTGTTCAGTAAAGCGTTTTTCTTTAACAACTTTTTTAAGCACATTTTTCAAAATCTTTGCAGCCCTAGTAACACCGTTATCCATAAGTGATTGGGTACCATCTTCAACCGTAAAAGTATCGTTAGATAGAACTTTCTTTGATTTTGGGTCAATTGATTTAACAGAAATTGAATTTTTTGCTTCACTTATCGAAACCGTATAATTTTGATTACGAGCAGTAAGATGAGAAAATTCTTTAGCAGCATCTTTCCACTTTTTTGCATTTTTCTTCATGCCTGAAACGTTAAGTTGCGCAGTAAAACTTGTAGAATCAAATGAATTAACAGTTAACATAATTTTTACTCCTTTTAATAAATCCTAATCTAAAATATGTGAAATCCTTTTGCTGTAATTTTATAATAAACATGGAAAAATTGAACATACTTTTAACTTTTCCCAAATTTGATAATTTTTTATTCACACCTGCAATATACTGCAAAATTACATATAACGCAAACGACAGGCATGCAGCCTGTCATTTGAACCGCAGATAAATCCACAGCGAGTATATTTTTATTTAATTTATTAGTTTTTTGAACTTTACAATAATATTATGACATATTATAAACCTTTTGTCCAATAAGCAGGGCTGAAATAAAGGCTCTGTTTTACTTTTGAATGGTTTATAAATATTTTGTATTATGGGAAAATCTGTCGATGGGGAGTCTGCCTGAGTGTCGGCGAGAATATGAAATTCGAGCCATACAGCGGAAGGTATGCCGATTTATCGGCTGAACCGATGAGTTTTTTCTGACAGAAAAAACTCATGTGAGACTCCCCACTTTACAATATTTTATAAGTTATTACTTAATCTGTCGATGGGGGGAGTCGAACAGCGAAAAAATCTACACTTCTGAACAGTTTTACAATGGTTTGAACAGTATGAAATATATCCAAAATCTACGAAATCATATATGAAATGGACACAGAATGGACATAAAATTTATACTTCATCTTCTTGTATATTATTTATTTTACGAAAATATTGTTCAAAATCGGAATGTGTAAAAACTCTGTGCATAAGTTCATTTACTGGAATACCTAAAGATAAAGCATAACCATTTATAAGTTTTCTATCTGCCACATAGATATTTGCTTTAGTCGTTGGTTTACCTGTTGGTTTTCGACCTGCTCCAGCTCTTCTCCCACCTGTTGGCATTATCCTCTCTCCTAATTTATGTATAACAATTTTATTATATCACCCCTCCTAGTAAATTTTACAATGATGGTACTAAATTTCATATATCTGGGTGATAAATGCTTAAAATCTGAAAGACTTACAAGTTTATACTTTCCAAGGATTTATAAGTCCGTTATATTCATCTGGGAATTGAAAATGTCTAATTTGATTCCACCTAAATCTATAAAAATCACTTTCACCACTAGCGGTTAATAAACTATGTACACAATAATTTTTTTGAGGCGGTGGACAAATTATGACTTCTTTATTTGGGTACAGTTCTTTTACTCTTTTTACAACAGGAACATAGTCATTATCTTCACTCAACAAATATGCTCTATCAAAAGAATTTGTCATAGCTTTTTCAAGTAGAGTAATCGCAACATTTACATCAGTATGTTTTTCTTCATGTTTTAAAATTTTTTCATTTGGTTGCTTTTGATTACATTCTTTACACGGATAAATATATTTTTCTTTAAATTCAC
>CAVHEM010000054.1:7635-28451 GCA_963635055.1 Bacteroidaceae bacterium
TTCACCCAAACCACTTTTATTCCTGATTGCTGTAAGGCTTTTAAATAAGTTCTGTGTCTAATTTGAGAGTCAAGCCCCCTATGAGTTGCTATTGCAGAAAAGAATATAACTTCTAATTCAAATTCTTCTGTTTTTAAATGACTTTTGATTGCAGCATTTAATAATGACATATAATCAAGCCATTTTACACAAATATTATGTCTTTTTTGGTATAAAGTTAATTTGTGATAATAATTAAATCCGTCTATTAAAACAAGAATTTTCTTTTTACTCATGCCTGCTATTATACCGCAAAATCACATATAACGCAAACGACAGGCCTGTAGCCTGTCATTTGAACCGCAGATAAATCCACGGCGAGTATATCTTTATTAAATTTATTAGTTCCTTGAACCTTACAATAATATTATGACATATTATATACCTTTTGTCTAGTGTGTAATTAGTTAATAGAATACAAGTTACCTATTTAAAACTTCCAACTTTTTGTCCGTAGCGGTCGTATTGGGTTGTTTTACCTGTGGAATCAGTTTTGAATGAGCCTGTTTTTCTGCCGTATTTGTCATAAGATGTAGTTGTGCCATTGGAGTTTGTCTTATAACTACCAGTTCTAGCCCCATATTTATCGTATGTGGTGTAGCCAGATGAGGTCTTTTTTATTGTTCCTTGTCTTGAACCATACTGGTCATATTTTGTCGTCGTATTGCCGTTGGTTTTGTAAGTTCCTGTGCGTGAACCATATCTGTCATAAGTTGTGGTTGTAGAGCCATTTGTTCTATATGAACCTGTTTTACTGCCGTATTGGTTGTATGTATTACCCGCAAATGCACTGCCAGTTAATAACAAGGATACAAATATAATTGCAAAAAGTTTTTTCATAATTTTCTCCTAATATTAGAACGATTTGAAGTTAAAAATGTTCATTTTAAAAACTTATCTTACAAAATCTGTCAATTTTTCATGCAAACTTTGTATTTGTTGTTCTAATTTATCAACTAAAATATTAAAATCATCATTATATTTAGTTTTGAATTCTTTGTATAAAGAAAATTTATAACCCCCAATCAGTATAACTTTTTGTTCTTTTAAAATATTTATAAACAAAGTTAAATCAATTTTATCATTTATCAAAAGCTTTTTTTCTTGTAAATACTTTTTGATTTCAGTATTTTGCATTGCTAACTTAAAACAAGTAAATAAATCTAAGTAAATTTGTAAATCATCTAATAAATTAAAATTTTCTATTGCTAAAGAACTTTTATTATTATAAAAAACATTTAAACTTGAGAGATTATTATATAAGTCCTCAAATTCATTTAAAGAATATTCATTTAGTGTTTTAAGCTGATTTTCTGAAATATTTTTTATATTATTTATTTTGTATAACAAATTTGCAGAAGCTTTAATTATATTCATTATATAAGTGTTTTTAGCTTTTAGAAATGAATCCTTTTCCCATCTATTTTTATTTTGATAATCAACAAAAAGCATAACTAAAACAGTTCCTAGTAGAGTTATTATTGCTCCTAATAATGTAAAAAATCCACCATGACTATCTATAAAATTCATAATATTCTCCAAAGTTGTTCTGCATGAAATAAAAAATTGTGACATTGTAACCTCCTTTTAATACTCTTCTCTTTCTATTCCTAAAAATTCTTCAATATATTTTTGTTCGTAATATTGTGGTGAATTGATTTTTACATGTTCAAACTTATTATGGTGCAATATCAATTTATAAAAATTTTGAGATAGACCATACATATAATTGATATCTTCAATAATTTCAGGATATGAACCTTCATCTATTCGTCCTTCTTTTATTGCCTCTGATAATTCTTGCTCTAATAGTTTTTTAGAGTATTTATATGTTTTATTTAGTAATTCATTCAAATTATCTTTAATTTTTTCAATAAAAGAATTAAATCTATTTTCGTTGATTATATCCATATTCAAATGAGCAGCAGAGTTTCTTAAATCAAATATTTCATTATTATTTTTGCAAAGATGAGAATCACTACACAAATTAAATATATGAAAGAAATAATTGATTGTATTCTTTTCAACATTAGAAAAAGAATTTGCATCAAACTGTTCATCAAGTTCTATTTGCTTTCGGTTATCTCTACTATTTAATGAGCCTGTAGTATGTTGTAGATATTTTAGTAAGTTCCGATTTTCTTCAGAGTAATATATTTGAACTAAAAAACAATGTAAAGTATAATTATAGAAATGAGTTAAATTTATCACTGCATTGTTATAAAAACCAGTATCATCAATAAATAAAAGATTTTCAAACATAATGTTAAAATATGGATTTTTCATATTTAAAGGTAAATACTCTTTTAACTCGCTCAAATCATCTTCCAAATGTATAATATTACTCATCTATATCACCCCAAATTGATTTGATTTTGTTATCTATTTTTTGTTTATATAATTCAATTAACTGTTTGCACGAATTTACCATTTGTTCTTCTTTTTCGATTTCAGCAACTATTTGGTTTTGTTCTTCTAATGAAGGAATAAATATATCCACCCCATTAATATCATTGTTGTTGATTAGAGCTATTCCTGCAGAATTTGATATAGTTGTTAAATCAAAATTTTGCATAAATCTAAATAAAAATGCTGGCAATATATAGTTCTCATTTTTTAAAGTTATTGCCATGCAATTATTATCTATATAACATGGTATAAGATTTAGCCTTTTTTTATTTGTAGCAATTGCAGCTCCCCTCTTTGGAAATATGACAGAATTGGTTTTTACAATTCTATTAGGTTTATCTATATTGGTCCAATGAGAAGATGTTGTGATGTAAGTTTGATTATCTGGTAAATTCATATCACCAACTTTTATACAAGCAATTTTTCCATTGTCTTCAAAATTTGTTGCGACATCTCCATTATTAATTAATATATATTCTCCAAGTTTTACTTTTTGCCAGTTGGGATTTGTTGGGATTGTCGGGTGCCAGTTGTCTATGACTTTTTGTGCTCCGTCTATTATTGCTTGATAATCATCTAACTCTTTTACAATTTCTTCTTGAACTTCTAATGATGGAAGTGGGATTATATAATTTAGTATTTGATTTGGTGCAATATTTCCTTGTGCCCCTCCACCTGCCATATTTTGACAATACTCATAAAATTTATTAGAAAATAACAAATATTTTAAAAATTTTTGACTGAGATTAGATTTTGCTCGAATTATGCCATTTCTCTGATTTAATAACAAATTATCATATTCACAGAATGCTATTTTTCCAACAGTTGCTCCCGTCATTGCAATTAAAATATCATTTTTTAATATTCTATATTTATATAAGCCTGTTGCATCATAATATTGCACATTTACTACATCTAATGTTCCATCTTTTAGTATATTTCCAATTTTTATAACTGGCAAAAAGTTTTCAGTTTCCTTTATTTTTGTTAATAAATTACTTTTAAAAGCATATCCTCCAATAAATTCAACAACATCACCAAGCTTTACCATATCCCATTTACAATTTGAATAGTCTTTTGTTTCTTTGTAGCGAGAGGCTGTAAGGTTGTATTCTTCATTTTCTGCAATTTTTGTTTTTTCTACAAGTGTTATCATTTTTGATTCTATTGTAAATTCAGAATGAGTATTGATTGCATTTTGCCATTGATTTATAAACTCTATTGCTTGTGGTAAATCGTTTTTATCAATTTCACGTCTTTGTGCTCCCAAATCAAAACCATCATTTTGTACTTCTACAAATAATATTTTATCTGTCTTTTTAGCAAGTTGTTTATCCATTAGTAAAATAGATGTTTTTACTCCTGAATATGGTTGGAAAACTCCACTTGGTAAACTTACTACTGCATATAAATAATTTTCATAAACAAGTTTTTTTCTTAATTCTTTATAAGCATTTGCAGATTGGAAAACTATACCCTCTGGAACAATAACTCCAGCTCTGCCGACAGTATTCAGATGTTCCATAATATAATCAACAAACAAAACTTCACTTCTATTGGCTTTTACGCCAAATCTATTATGTGGTTGAATACCGCCTTTCGGAGTCATAAATGGTGGGTTGGCTAAAATCACATCAAAATAATCATCCCATCTATCTAATTTTGTAAGAGTATCATATTCATAGATTTTTGGTTCTTTGAATTTGTGCAAATACATATTTACAAGTGCTAATTTAACCATGTCAGGCGAAATATCATAACCTTGAATATTATTGGTTAGGTCATTCAATTCTTTTGGTGCTAACATTTTGTCTGCCTTTTTAGGCGTTTCAATAATATATTTATAAGCAGAAATTAAGAACCCAGCCGTACCACAAGCGGGATCTAAGATTTTGTCAAGTTTAGTTGGTTTAACGATATTTACAATAAAATCAATAATATGTCGGGGAGTTCTAAATTGTCCTGCATCACCTTGTGAACCCATAATTGAAAGTAAATATTCAAAAGCATTACCAAGATTTTCGCTATTGTCATAAGAAATTTCGTTTATTTCTTTTAAAAACAATGTCAAAGTTTGTCCATCTCTGAATGGTAAATATGCACCTTTGAAAATATCTCTAAATAGTTTTGGAATACTGTTTGTTAATGGAAGTTTATCAAGTGCAAGAGTATATAAATTCATTCGAGCTTCTGCCCCAAGTTGAGATGACATAAGTTTTGACCAAGCAAATTCTTCCAACTCTCCTGTAAAAAATTGTCTTTCCCCACCAAATTCAACAGATTCTATATCCATATCATCCATAAATTTATAAATCATAGCAATAGTTATTTGTTCAATTTGTGATTGAGGATTAGGAATTTTTCCAACTAAAACATCTCTTGCATTATCAATGGTTTTTCTTAAATCTTTTGTCATCATTTTCAGTATTCCTTTATATTTTTTCATGTAAAAATCCCTACCTTAACCATTTCAAATTGAAAACAGTTAAAGTAAGGCTATAACGCTATTTCATATACTTGTTAAGTACAATATTATCTTTTATGTATTCTGGTAAACTTGCTCTATAACCATTCAGATTTCTATAATCTTGCATTGTAAAGCCTTGATAAAAATTCAGTTCAGCAAATCGTTTACCCTCAATAATATTTCTAAAATTAGAGTCAGTAGAATACGCCTTAATAAAATTCTTTATATATGGCACATGTTCTGCATCGGGTTTATAAATAGAAATATATTTATCGCATTCATCTTCAAGTAATTCATCTTGATTTTTGAACCTTTTAATAAATCCAAAGGCTCGTTGTAATACTTCAATCCAAGTTAATCGTCTATCAAGATTTTCAGATTTGCGAAGTTTATCAAGAGTTATAAACAAGTTTGGTTTATTTTCATATTTTTCTTTGACAATATGTTCTGCTCTTGCCCAATCCTCTTTATCTACGGCTTTTACAATATCTTCATCTTGTGTAAACTTATCTTTTGCTTGTTGGAATAACTCTCTATCAATCCTCATTCCATCTAAACCTACAGGAGTTTCCGTGAGTTCTTTTAATTTGTCAGGGTCAAAAATTTCTATTGTATCAATAGTTGGAACATCTATTTCATCAGTCTTTTTACTTGCAGAATTTTTTGAAGAGTTTTTAGGAAGTTTTAATTCTTCATCATAATTAAATTCATGTTCAAAGTATTCACAGTTTGCAAAAAAATCAAAAAATTTGAAATGTTGCTTTTCAAATGAGATTTGTTCCTTGTTGCTATCAGTATATTTGAATGTGCATTTTCTAGTTCCACGACCTTTAATTTGCACAAAATCAGTCGGAGAAAATATTGGTCGCATTAGAGCAAGGTTCAAAATATTTGGACAATCATAACCAGTTGTCATCATTCCAATGGTTACACAAATTCTACTTTTAGAAGATTTATAACCCTCTAAAAAGCGAGAGTTACCATTCAAATTATCGTTAGAAAAATAAGTTGTCATATCTTGTGCAGTTGGCACACTGGAACTTACTTGAACTGCAAAATCTGAATTATACTTATCTTTCCAGATAGAATGAGCCATTTTATTTAAGATTTGAACAATTTTTGCACAATGGTCTTGACTTACACAGAAAACAATAGTTTTTCCAAATTCTCCGCTAATAGGGTCTTTTAAGCCATTTTCAAGAAGAGTTTTACAAAATTGAATATTGGTATTTTCACTAAAGAATTTCTTTTCAAATTGCCTAGAAAACATTTGTTCTTCAACTTCATTACCATCATCTGTAATTTGAACAACCGAATACCCTTTTTCTGATAATAATTCAGTTGTTACATCGGTTCTTGCATCAACTACGAGAGGATTTATCAAATAGCCATCTCTTACACCATCTAATAAACTATATCGAAAAGTCGGTTCTCCGCTTTCACAACCAAAAGTTCTATAAGTATCAAGCATTATACGTCTTTCGTATGCTTTAGGGTCTTCAAATTTTAATTTCTTTTCATCAATGTTTTTAACATAATCTTTTGGTGTTGCGGTTAATCCTAATTTATAACCAATAAAGTATTCAAAAACAGCTCTTGAGTTACCACCAATACATCTATGGCTTTCATCTGAAATTACAAGGTCAAAATCAGTTGGAGAGAATAATTTTTTATATCTGTCATCTACTAATAAGCTTTGTATTGTTGTGACTACAATTTCTGCTTTTCTCCAATTAGAACGAACTTCTTTATATACGACAGTTGTATAATCTTTTAAATAGTTCTCAAAGTTAGATTTGGCTTGTCTTTCAAGTTCAATTCTATCTACTAAAAATAATACTCTTTTGGCATTTCCTGTTTTTAGAAATAATTTTATAATACCAGCAGAAGTTAGCGTTTTACCAGTACCTGTTGCCATTTCAAATAAAAAACGGTTATTTCCTTGCTTTGCAGATTCTTGTAGTGCTTTTATTGCGTTTAACTGATATGGTCGAAGTAATCTATACCCATTATCATAACAATATTTATTTCTTGTTATTTCATTTATATAGTCTGGTTCTTGCAACAAATTTGGATTTTGAATTAATGCTACATATTCTTTTGTTACATTTTCAGAATACAAAGTCTTAGGGTTAGGTTTAAAAACATTTCGTTGCTCTAAAGATTCTTGAGTAGGCATTGAAGTTATAATTTCAGGATTGCCAATTTCAATATCCCATAAGTAACTAATATTTCCATTAGATAAAATTACAAATCTGATATTTTGACTCATTGCATAAGCCCTAGCTTGGTCTTTTGCAAATAAAGGGTTTACATCTTCTCTTTTTGCTTCTAATACACAAAGCGGAAAACCATTTGAAGCTAATAAAAGATAGTCTAATAATCCTGTTTTAAATTTGTCATCACGTTTTATTTTGGTGGAATATTCCAAATCAACGTTAGCTTTTCCCTCTTCATTATCCAGTAATCGCCAACCAGCTTCTTCTAATAATTTGTTAATTTTAATTCTAGCTTTTGCTTCTGTTTCAATAGTCATATAATTACCCTTAAATTTTACCCCTAATTTAGATATACCATGAAAACTAATATTTTAATACCTAATATCAATAAATAATTTATCTGTATGAATAATTATAAAATACCTAAATTGAAAGAATATTAAAAAGTGCATATTATTAAATAATGAGGTATATATGTTAGATGAAAATTCTCCAATCTTAACAGTTGGACAAGTAGCCAAACAATTAGGTATATCTTCTGATAGATTACGTTCTTATGATGAAGAAAATTTAGTCGCACCAGAACGAATAAAGAATAATGTTAGAATGTACAGTTGTAATGATGTAAACTGGCTTTCTTATCTGCGTTCATTAATAGGGAAATCTGGTATATCGATTTTAGGGTTTAAGGAAATTTTGAGAGTAACCTATTTTATGCCAGATGATGATTTTAGAAATTTTTTAAAAAAGCAACCCAAAGATTCTATTTGGCAAACAGTTGAACTTATGAAGAATAACCCAAATTATGAACGTCTTAGAAAGTTTTATTCATAAAATATTACAATAACATTGATTTTAACCACGATTCTATATATTTGATAAAAAAGTTGTACATACACAACACACAAATATATCAAAATATTAAAGGTTAAAATTTTAGGTCTGAAAAGCGTTGGGACACAAGGCTCGGATGAGCAAGTTTTAAAACTTGGGTTAAGAAGGCTTGTTAAATTAGTATTAGGTATAAAGTATATATAAGTAGTAAAAAGGGCTTTTATTTTATGAAAGTTAAAGATTTATTTGATGAACAATTTTTTCCACAATTAGAAAGTTTTATATTTGACGAATCTTTTGAAAATTTTTATAATAGAAAATTAGAAGAAAAACCAAATAAATCCAAAAACATTACAAAATTTTGGCTACCTGTTGAATACTTAGAAGATTTAGAAATAAATACTAATTTTCCTTTAACATACAGCTGGTTTATTGATTCATACACACAAGATGAGAATTGTGCATCATTTTTTGATGAATATTTATTTCACATAAAATATTTAATGAACGAAATATTCAATAGTTCAAAAGCACAAAGCATTAAAACAAAATATTTTAGTTTAACACTAAATAAAGCAATTATTATAGATTTTTACAAAAATGAAATTTGCAAAAAAATATACAATCAAAATATATCATCTAATTCGGACTTAAACAATGGATTAAACTCCAAATGTATAATTGCAAGAAAAATTTTGCAAGAAACATTAAAACTTATCAAAGAATACCTTGAAACCATTTTAAGTAATATATCTCCAGATTTAAATACAATCTTAACAACTTATACAATAGAAGCAAAATTACATATATTAGAAAAAATACAAAACCCCACAAAAGAAGAAAATGCTAAAAATAAAGATATTAGAGAAAAAATAAAAAAAATAAGAAATCAAAGGTTTTATAATACCAGTGGAGCTCCAGCAAAACAAATTCTAGGATATTTCCCAAAAACAAAAAGAGGATTACAGAACTATACGAAAAAACTTAAAAAAGCTATTTTTGAAAATTATCCAGAAATTAAACAAATATTTACACACTTAAAACAAGTAATGAACATGCCAGTAGAACCAACTTCTGATGGCTTCGTAAATTTCCTATTAAATAATTCAGCCACTAAATATCAAAAAGATATAAAAAAACGACTCTATAACATTCTAGCAGATTCTGAAAAAGAAGTTACATATCTATCCTTAGAAGAAGATGGTTCCATTAAACAATTTATTGGAGAACCATTAAATGAAGATTTAAGTGAATTGTATCCTTTTGTTGAAACATATCTTGACTTATTATTGAATAACAAAGCTGCAACTTTTTCAGATGCTGTTGTATATACTTTATTGAAAGAAAATGGGGATTTATCACTTTTTGATAACGCAAAATATAAAGATGAGGCAATTAGAAAATTCATAAATCGAAAAAATTTAGATGAAGAATTTTATACTAAAAGTAAACCAAATGAAATATTTAAAAGAGAAGACTTTATAGAAAAATATAAAAAATTATTTAAAGAAAATTAGGACATAATTAAATTTTATTTTGGGTCTAAACTCCAAAGTCCAAAATTTTGTATAAAGAAAATATACAAAATAGGAGGCAAAATTATGACCCAACAACTAAATATTCTATACCGAAACTTTATAAGGGCAAAGGTAAACAAAGAATACATTTGCAATAATAGCAAGTGTAATATTCTAGGTGAAAATTTTATTGGTAAATTCTATTTTCTTTTAATGGAAGATTGGAACAGAACAAATAATGAATTTGACCCGGATTTTCATCTAATTGTAGAAAATTGCAAGAATCCAAAAGTTTTAAAATTAAAACATATTCATAGAAAAGATAAATATATTAGAGTTGAAAAGAAAATATTAGAACAAGACAAAAATATTTTTAAAACCCTTGTAAAACAAGGTTTATTTAAAGATTCTTCAACTGCATACAAATCAACCAATAACCAAGTTTTAATTCATAGGCTAAACTTATGTCTATACAAAAAGCTTTTGGGGCTTGAATGTCCCCACGGAGATAAAAATAAATCCAATAATAGTATTTTAAATCTTACGCCCATTGAACACGAAAAACACGCACTTCTTGATGGTTTACCTGAATATGAGTTTAGAAAACAATCAATATTATTACACAATAATTTTGTAACTGAACTATTTAAACCTCAAAAGAACACTTTAGCTAGTCGTGACAGAAATATTTTTCAAGTACTTATATTGTTAAGTAATGGATTATCAGTACCAGAAATTGCAAAAAAACATGCCTGCAAAATGGGTGAAACAACTATTCAAAAGATTAAAAACAGATATTTTTATGTAAAAGAATTTTTAAAATACTGCTATACACTTACGAATAAAGAGTTTCAAGGGTTAAATGAGAATTTTGGCTCCCAATGGTTTAATCCTCTTAAATTTGAGCAACAAAAAAGTATAAAAATCTATACAGATAATGAACTTTTTGATTATATGCACAACTTTTTAGAAATGAAGTACAAAAAGACTTAAAACTTAGATGTCTTCTTTATTACTAAGTATATATAAAGTGGTATAACCTCTTGGTATATAAGGTGGTAAATAAAAAATTTATACTTTAGTGGTTTACTTACCCCAAAAAGAAAATGTACTTAGTGGTATATGAAAATGGTATATAAAAGTTTTAGAAAAGAAAATAAAAGAAATTGGTATATTATTTATGCTCAAAATGCTTGACATGACGTTATATCATGTGTTACATGAATAATAGTACCATAGAAAGGTATAAAAATGGAAAAACTTAAAAATCTAATTACAATCAATGAATTTGCAGAACATATAAATAAACCTGTTAATACGGTTAGAACTTGGAAACGTAGAAATGATTTACCATCTAATATTTTTGTTACAATTGCTGGTTCGGTATTTGTTTATGTCGATAAGTTTAATGAATGGGTAGAAAAACAGGTTGCATAGGAGATATAGAAAATGATTTACAAAAAAGGTAATAAATTTTACTGTAGATTTCAAATAAATGGTGAAAGAAAACATTTATGCTGTAAGGGTGCAACAACAGAAAAGGAAGCTAAAAATCTTGAAAGTGTATATATGGTACAACTTCAAAAAATACAAAATGGTATAATTCCAAGAGAAGTAAAACAACTTTCTTTCTCAAAATTATGTGATTTATATTGGGAATACGCAAGTGCTAATAATATTGATTTAAAACATGTTAAAAGCAAAATCAAATACTTTAAAGAATATTTTGGTGCTAATAAAGCAATAAACAAAATTGTTAATGCGGATATTATAAAGTATAAAAAATATCTTATAGAATCGGGTAAAAAACCTGCTACAGTGAATAAGTATCTATATTCTTTGAAAAAGATGTTTAATTTAGCCATTGAAAATGAATATTTAACTAAAAATCCTTGTAAAGGGGTATATAAAATGGTAGAAGATAATATTCAAACAAAATTTTGGACAATAGAAGATGAACAAAAGTTTTATTCTAAATGTCCAGAATGGTTTAAAGAAATTATCACAGTGGCTTTATTAACAGGTTTAAGAAAATCTAATATAAGGTTGTTAGAAAAATCTTGGATAAATTTTGAACAAAACCTTATACAAATACCTAAAACCAGAAATAAAGGTAAAAAATTCATACAACTTCCCATGCATGAAGCTGTAGCCAATATATTTAAAAAACATTGGTATAATGACAGTAAATACATATTTATAAATGAGGTTAGAAAACGACCTTATAGTGATCAAAGATTAGCAGATGTATATAATGAAATTTGTAAGCAAGCAGAAATTAAAAATATTGGATTTCATGGATTAAGACATACTTTTGGTACTAGGTTAGTAGAACAAAATTATGATTTAGAGCTTGTAAGAGAATTGTTAGCACATAGTAGTATAACAACAACACAAAGATATACTCACACTTCCAATGAAAGAAAAATACAAGCAATTGACTCATTGTATTCATACAATCAATATTAAAATAGGCAAAATATTATAACTGGGTAATAAAACAATCTCATCACTTGACAAAAGTTGAAATATCGTAAATAATGTATATGTACAACCTCAGATGACTTCCATTAAGTTGAGTTACTGGGGTTTTTGCTTTGTTATAACCTTATTAAAATCACAAACTTTATCAAGATATAATAAACTATCTTTTGAAATATAACCAAGCAATTTTCTCAAATCTCTATAACAATTATCTATTCCATAAGGGTGGTTAATGATAATTTCATGGTGAAAAATTCTATTCCTTAATTTAAGCATTAGATTTAGCGTAGGAAATACTTTACTTAGTTTATCAAACTCTGAAAAGTTTGGGTAATCTGTAAATACTGTTCTGAAAAAGCCTTGTCTATGCCATAATAAAGTCTTGTATCTTTTAGTACATAAGTGAATCCAAAATCCTAGTGATAATTCCGCTATTAAGTCGTCTTTGCCAATATTTCTATGACTTTTATTCAAGAGTTTTTGTTTGGCTTCAAGTAATTTCTTATGTTCATTTTGTAATAATATATTTTGTTGATTAAGTTCTTTTACTAGCCAATTTTCTTGAATAACAGTATCAATAGCCTTATTAAGTCTATTTCTTAAGGAAATTTCCAGTATTGATAAAAGAGGGTATAAAGACTTTGACAATTCAATATTATACAAATACCTTTCAAGAGCAATCGCATCAGTGTCATTCACATTATACTTATAAGAACTTAAACGTTTTGAACTGAGCAAATCTACTAAGTTTGTTTCTACTGTTTTTCCCATAGCCAGATTATACCATAAATATCACATACTACAGGCATGTATAACCTTACTTACAGATGTTCCACTTCATACATTTTACTTCAAAGAATAGATTAATTGACTTATCATATTCATACAATCAATATTAATTTCAAATAAGTAAATGGACACAGAATGGACACAATATTATAACCTTCTTACAACCAAAATTTTTACAAAAAATAAACAGGGCTGAAATAAAGGCTCTGTTTTATTTTTGAATGGTTTATAAATATTTTGTATTATTAAAAAATATGTCGATGGGGGGAGTCGAACCCCCACAGCTCTCGCCACATGCACCTCAAGCATGCATGTCTACCATTCCATCACATCGACACGATGCAAAATACCTCCTGATACTATCATAAATACCAAAATTTTACAATTTCGTTTTGCTCGACAATTTTAATACATCTATAAATGACAACACTGATGCAAATTCGTCAAACAAATGGTCATATTGATGAACATCGTCAATTTTGCCAAACAAATGATTCATTTCAAACAAATCTTTGTTTGTACTTAGCATTATCAACATATTTTCACCATACACAGAACATTGCAATTTTGGAATTGCAAAACTCGTATGTAATTGCATAAATCTATCTAAAAATGCTGTATTTAAAAGATATCGTGCCTCAATTTGTGCTCCGGCTTTATCTCCACCATTTACATATACATTATATTTCGCACTGAATTTATTATATTCAACATCAACTTTTTCAAATCCCTTCGGAACAGTATTAAATATATGTTTTGACATAATCAAAACCCTATTTTTTATAACTTTATTCATCTTGAAATGCATTGCAATACCCTTGAACATGCGAATATAACTTCTATTTCTGCCGCTATCGCTAACTCTTCCAAAGTCAGTTTCATCAATAATAAAATTTACGTCGTTATAAGTTCCTGAAAAAACATCGTCATCTGTTCTTTCGTTAATTTCCGAACCATCATACAACTGACAATTCTCAAAAACATTATTAGGAATACATGTTGCATAACCCTGTCCGCTTTTTGCCATTTCAATATAATCATCAACATCAACGCTTAAATCCGTTGTGCCACTGCCACCAAATAACGCAGCCACTAAATTTTTTGACCGTGCCTTTCTGTAATTTATATCTTCACCAAAGATTTTGACAAGTTGCGGAAAGGCGTTTTTCTTGATTTTGTTTTGATATCTTTTATTTGTTATATAAATATTTTGAATAATGGCATAAATAAAAAAGCCAATCGAACAATAAAAATGAATTTTCAAATCATAATGATACTCATTTTTCCCCGGCAAATAAGCAAGCAAAGAAAAGCCGATATACGCAAGAATTGCTTTTATTCCGACCAAACTCCAACGTTCCTGTCTTTGAATTTTCTTCCAATGATTACATTCTTTTTCCATAATTTCAGCAAATTTTATACTAAAATTATTTTTATATTGGCGTAATTGTCTTTCTCTTGCGTTAATCATACTTTCCCTTACAAAAAATTTCTATTTACCAATTTCCAAGGCTCTTTGAGCCATTGATTTTGAAATATTTACAACAGCAAGGTTTGCTTCGTAAGCACGTTGAGCAACAAGTGCATCTGCGATATCAACCATTGCATTAACATTTGACTGTCTTATATATCCGTTTTCGTCAGCATCAGGGTGCCCTGGTTTATAGATTTTTTGCCCAAGGGTCGGATCTTCTACAACTCCGGAAAATGTTACTCCACCTTGCAAATACGGAAGGGTACCAACGCCAAAAACATCTTCTTTCATTGAGTTCATAACACCTTGAAAAGAAACATCATCAACTGCGTTAAGTACCGGAATTTTTCTGACATAGTTTGGCGTATCAAGATTTGCAATGTTTTTGGCATGGATATCGATTCTGCGTCCATGAACTTGTAGTGCTTTTGCACCTATGTCTATTGATTCCATTATACCCATTTTATATCACCTTCCTAGTTATTATTTACCAACATTTATGACCGTTTTCATTTCGGTAACAATATTTGTCATTCTACGTGTTGCCATTGAGTAAAGTATTGAGTTTTCTTGCATTTGCATAATCTCATTACCTGCATTGACCGGCTCTTCTGAACGTTCAAGCCCAATTGCTGACGGACCTAATTTTTCAGACAATTTCGTTTCTAGCGGACTATTCATTGTACTCAAATACTGTCCAAAATCCAAATCTTGCCTAATATACCCAGGGGTATCCACGTTAGCAAGGTTAGAACCTAATGCCTTTTGTCTTTGAGCAATTAAGTCCATCATTAATGTTACTTTTCCAAAACTGTCTAAAGATGTGTACATAAATTATACCTTTCTTTAAAATTAAGCTTCTCTGATATTGATTGCTTTGTTGTACATTGAGTCAGCAAGTTTAATCATTTGCATACTGGCTAGCATTGAAGCATTCAATCTCAACAAATCTGTTGCTGAATTATAAATACTTACGTTTGAAGCTTCCAAGTTATTTTGTTTAAAGCAATCATGATTTTTAACAAGTCTTGCTTCACCGGCATCACTTGACGGCTTCATTCTATTCATTTCTGCTTGCTCCATGCCTGCCGGATTATCAAATCGAACAAGCGGAATTGTCCCAACTTTTTTAGCCTTAGTTCCTCTTGTATCATAAGATAGAACATCTCCGTTTTCTTTGATTTCAAATTTATAACAATTTGAAGGAATTTTTATACCTTCACCAACAATCCAACCGTCACGAGTTGTCAAATATCCGTTTTTACCTTGAGTGAAAGAACCGTCTCTTGTATATTGAACTTCACCTTCAGGAGAAACGACCGGAATATATCCGACACCGTCGATTGCAACGTCGTACGGATTACTGGTAATTCTTATTGAACCTTGAGTATAATTCGTTCTGACAGAACCTGTAAGATATCCGTTTTCCTTCATAACCTGTTCAAATTGAACATCTTTGTAGCCTGTTGTTTGGAAATTAGACAAATTATTAGCTATCTGTCCAAATTTTTCAAATTGAACGAGTGCATTATTTATACCTTGTGTCATCAAACCTTGTAAGTTATACATATTAACCTCTATTCATTATTGACTCAGTTGAGAAATTGTTTTGCCTAATACTGAATTTTGCAACATAAACATTTGCCTGTTTGCATCGAAATTCTTTATATATGGCATTACAGCCATGAATTCTTGTTGTAATGCAACGTTAGAATATTCGTTATATTTTTGTTTAATATTTGGCTCTAAAACTGCCATACCGTTTGCATCTACAACACCGATTTGCCCGATTAGAGTAGTTTTTTGAGTTTCAGGATTAAACATTGTAATTTTTCCACGAGTATCAATTTTTACCTGTTCCAAATCTTGTGGAATAAATGGAAAAACTATAGGTGTTCCGGCATTTGACAAAACATCTGCATTATCAAGAGTTTTAAGAGTTCCATCTTTGCTAATTTGCATACGCCCATCTCTTGTCAATTTCACACCATTTTCAGTCTGAGTTTGAAAATATCCTTTGTTTGCAATCGCAACATCAAGCGGATTTGATGAAATTGCAATACGTCCAACTTTGTCATCTCTTGTTGTGGAAAGAGCATGAACCCCTAAATACTCGGCAAAAGATGAAACAACAGCTTCTTTACGTTGATAACCGACTTTATCAAACCCATTGATATTTTCGTTAGTTATCCCGATAATTTCACTGTCCAAGTGCATGGCTCTTATTGATGCCGTTAGCCCACTGTCGTTGAAATATATACCGGTATTTAATCTCATTTTACTACCTCTACATGCTATATATACTATTAATAGTGTCGAATTTTTGATGATTTTCTGCAATCTTTTTGAAAAAAATCATACGTTTGAAGGACTTTTGCATGTATATAATGATTTCTATAAGAAAGTCAAAATCCGGAAGTTTAATTTCAACATTAGATGCAAATTTCAGGCACAATACAATAAAGGAATTATATCAAGGCTTTCGAGGTTTTAAAATAATTTTTACATTTTGTAATGTTTATTAAAGTTTTGAAACAAAAGAGATGGAATAGCAAAGCTATCATCATTCTGAAAGGCTTAAAAAATCCTTTGAGGTCACGAAAAGTGATTTTTAGCCTATTCAGAATCTGGTAAAAACTCGCTCAATACTACACATAAAAACAGACTCTGAATCACCGAGTAGGAACAGAAAATTACGTTTCGATTTCATCTCAACTTATTTTCTAGTCAGTTCAGAGTGACTTTTGGAAAGCTATCGTCATTCTGAAAAGATTAAAAATCGAGCAATTTCAATTGCGTAGATTTTATCTTATTCAGAATCTGTTACCCCACTTCGAAATCATAGATTTCGGTTCCCCTGCCAGCGGGGAACATTATTTTTCAATATTCAACACAAATTTCAGAGCCAAAATGTAGGTCACGGTACTGCCAGACACGTAACTTATCGCTGTTGTTGTGGCTACGCCAAACTTTGTGACAATCTATAATCATTAAACTGACAAATAATTACTCTATCTATATGACAAATTCTGATAACTTATTTCATATAATGAAAAAATGGACGAAATAGTTATTGATAAAAAATACTCTGATTTTATCGAAAATTTGATTGAACAGGTAACTTCTGTTTTGCCAGAGGATATCAATCCTTTGCAGACAAGTTATCTTAAAAATAATATGCGAAAATCAATGACTATGATGGCTTCTTCCTACAGTGACAACGAAATTTTAGGTGAATTGAGTTTTGAAGAACAGTGTTTTTATATTCAAGTCATCGGTGAATGGTCATTCCACAAGGAAATTGATTTATTTCGTTCCGGAATTTCTGCCAAATATTGGAAAGTTGTTATGAACAAAATTTGGTACACGATGTGGGAAGTTATGTTTGCTTGTGTAAAAAACGAAGCACCGCACGCTACAACATTGAATTTGGTCGAAAGATTTGTCAATCGGACGTACAATGAAGCAATAGAAGAACTCAAGGAACAAGAATTGATTGACGAAGAAACAGAAGAACAAGCAAAAGGTCAATCAAATATCGACAAAATGGCACATGAAATGCAAGTTGTAGAAACCGTACAAAAAGGCTTTTTGATTGGACTTAAACGTTTTATTTTAGCAATTTTGTTGGGTGCCGTTACAATGTTATTAGTGATGAAATTCAAACTCGTTGGAATTGTCGGACTTTTAACTTTTTTACTTGTTTATCATTTTGTCCCGTCAAAAAATGAATAATTCGGGTTTGTTTTTTTATTATGTTTAATATAAAATACGGGGTGTTAAGTGGTACTTATAAAGGAGAATTATTATGTCAAGAAAACCAATTATTGCAGGAAACTGGAAAATGAATCTTTTACAAAGTGATGCAAAAGCTTTGTACGAAGGTATCAAATCATTCGTAAGCAACTATTCAGCAACTCAATTGCCTACAGTTGTTATCGCTCCTGTATTTACATCAATAAACCAAGTTGCAGAAATCCCTTGCGATTGTGGTTGCAACGGCAGCAAATTGTATGTTGCAGGTCAAAATTGTCACTGGAAATCATCAGGCGCTTACACTGGTGAAATTTCTGTTGAAATGTTGAAAGATGCAGGTTGTTCATTTGTAATTATCGGCCACTCTGAAAGAAGACAATACTTCTCAGAAACTGATGAAATGATTAACAAAAAAGCAAAAGCAATTTTAGCTGGCGGTTTAATTCCTATCATTTGCTGTGGTGAAACTTTAGAACAAAGAGAAGCTGGTGCAACAGATGCTCATATCGCATCTCAAATCAGAGCAGCTTTGGCTGGAATTTCTGAAAGCGATGTTGCAAAATCAGTTATCGCTTATGAACCAATTTGGGCTATCGGTACAGGAAAATCTTGTGATGCTGATGAAGCAAACAGAGTTATCAAAATGATTAGAAGCGTTGTTGCAGAAGTTGCAGGTGCAAGTGCTGCTGATTCTATCAGAATTTTATACGGTGGTTCAGTAAAACCTTCAACTATTGAAGAACAAATGGCAAAATCAGATATCGATGGTGCGTTGATTGGTGGTGCTTCTTTGAAAGCTGATAGCTTCAACGAAATTATCGAAAAAACAATGAAAGTTGCTGTATAATTATTTAACAAAAATTTCGATTGACAGTCAAAAAAGAGGTTTGGAATTTATTTCCAAACCTCTTCACTTTTGTTCGATTTTCCCCAAAACTAGCCCAAACACTCTTTCAAATCTTGTTCAGGTTTTGTAATCGGTTTGATATTAAATTTATCCACAAGAATATTTAACACTTCCGGAGAAACAAATGCCGGCAAACTCGGTCCAAGGTGAATATTTTTTATTCCTAATGACAAAAGAGTCAATAGAACACAAACAGCTTTTTGTTCGTACCATGAAAGAATGTAAGATATAGGCAAATCGTTAATGTCGCAATTTAGCGCTTTTGACAATTCGAATGCAACTTTAATTGCAGAATACGCATCATTACATTGTCCCATATCGATAATTCTCGGTAAACCATTTATTTCGCCCAAATTCAAATCATTAAATCTATATTTTCCGCAAGCAAGAGTCAAAATCAAACTATCTTTTGGAGTGTGTTGGGCAAATTTTGTATAATAATTTCTCCCTGGGCGAGCCCCGTCACAACCGCCAATCAAAAAGATATGTTTAAGTTTACCTTCATTTATTGCCGAAATTATATTATTTGCTTGTGACAAGACAGTATGATGCCCAAATCCTGTCGTCAAAACTTCTCCACCATTTATCCCTGTCATTTTGTGAGTTTCTTTGTAGCCGCCAAGTTCAAGTGCTTTTTCAATTACCGGTGAAAAATCTTTGTCCTCTCCAATGTGTCGGAGTTCAGGAAATTCTACGACCGAAGTTGTGAAAATTCTATCCGCATAATTTTCTTTTGGTGGCATAATGCAATTTGTTGTAAATAAAACCGGTGCAGGAATATCAATAAATTCTTTTTGTTGATTTTGCCAAGCAGTACCAAAATTTCCTTTGAGATGTTCATATTTTTTCAATTCAGGATATGCGTGAGCAGGTAACATTTCACCATGAGTGTAAATATTTATCCCTCGGTCTTTTGTTTGCTCCAAAAGTAATGCTAAATCTCTTAAATCATGTCCTGAAACAACAATAAACGGCTTCGGTTCAATAATTGTTGAAACTTTTGTAGGTATTGGATTTCCGTAAGTTTCTGTGTTTGCTTTGTCTAACATTTCCATACATTTCAGATTAATTCTACCTGTTTCAAGTACAGTTTTTAATAATTCATCAGCTGAATTTTCGTTTGAAACAATCTGAAGTGCATGATAGAAAAAATTGTTGACCTCTTCGTTTTCATAACCCAAAACCTTTGCGTGGTGAGCATAAGCAGCCATGCCTTTTAACCCAAATAGAATTAAAGATTTCAAACTTCGGATTGTTTTTTCTGCATTCCAAACCGAATTTATGTCAAATTTTTTATCACAAGTTATATTTTCTCTAACTTTTTTTGTAAGATTATTGATTGAATCTGTGTCAAAGTTTACGTTTGTAATTGTCGAAAAAAGTCCTTCAATCAAAAGTTTTGTATTTGCTTCATTTCTTTGATTACAGTTAGCAAGTTCAATTAAAGAACTTATCAATTCATCTTGTGTGTTTGCAGTTTCCGGAGTTTTTCCACAAACTCCTCGTTTTGTACAACCTTTGCCAAAGGCTGTTTGTTCGCATTGATAACAAAACATTTCCATAAATTTTCTCCTATTTTGTTTATAATTTTAATTTAAAGCAGTGTATATTTTTATTTTTTAGGTGCAAATGCAAAATGCCCAATATAAGACGCTTTTGAACCTAAAAGTTCTTCTATTTTTAATAATCTGTTATATTTTGCAATTCTTTCACTGCGAGAAAGCGAGCCGGTTTTTATTAACCCGCTATTTACGCCGACTGCTAAATCTGCAATAAACGTATCCTCTGTTTCTCCTGAACGGTGAGAAACTATTGTTGTATAATTTTTATTTTTTGAATAATTTATTGCTTCAAGTGTTTCAGTTACTGTTCCAATTTGGTTTAATTTTATGAGTACAGAATTGCCTGCAGATTTTTCTAC
>CAVHEM010000055.1:0-2735 GCA_963635055.1 Bacteroidaceae bacterium
ATTTTATATATAGATGGCGATACTATTATTCAAAAAGACTTAACTTCACTATATAAGATAGATATTGACAATTATTATCTTGCCGCAACAAGAGAATTACGTGCAGAAAAATGGGATTACCATAAATTATTGAATGCAAACGCATATTTTAATTCTGGTGTTATGCTAATGAATCTTAAAGCAATAAGAGAAAAACACCTCGTTGATATATTTTTCCAAACAAAAATAAATCAACCACCAGAATGGAAATGCCAAGATCAAGATGTTTTTAATTACGTTTGCAAAGACAAAACGAAATATCTTGATATAAAATATAATAACACTTGCTTGATATTTCTTGAAGAAAAAATCTCTATTGACGAAATAAATAAATTTTACCAAACGAATTATCGCTCAAGTAAAGATTTGTACAACAAATCAGTGATATTGCATTTTGCTGGGTCAATCAAACCATGGTTATGGGAAGTGCCATATATAAGCCCATTATATAAACACTACATATCAATGTGTAAAATCAAAAATAGTAAATTAATATATCCTACTGGATTAGTTCGTTCTATCTTCTCGATACGCAATACAAATGATAGAACACATAAGATTTTAACAATTTTAGGGATAAAAATAAGATTTAGAAGGAGAGTAAAAAATGTCAAAAGTTAGTATTATTATACCGATTTACAATGTCGAACAATATTTGAGAGAGTGTTTGGACAGCGTAGTTAATCAAACATTGCAAGACATCGAAATAATCTGTGTGAATGATGGCTCAACGGATAGCTCCCTTTCTATAATCAAAGAATACGCGCAAAAAGATAATCGTATCAAAATTATTGACAAACCGAATTCCGGTTATGGCGATTCAATGAACAAAGGTTTGGATATGGCAACCGGCGAGTATATTGGAATTGTTGAACCAGATGATTTTGTTGCAAAAGATATGTACGAAGTTCTATACAACAAAGCCACCGAATTTGACGTAGACTTTGTCAAAGCAGATTTTTATCGCTTCACTGGGAATATCGACACCTTGCGCTTATTCTACAATAAATTAGACAATTCAGAAGAATATTATAACAAAATAATTAATCCACAAGAAGATATAACACCTTTTAATTTTATCATGAATACTTGGAGTGGAATTTACAACCGTCAATTTATTGAAAAATATCATATTCGACATAATACAACACCTGGTGCAAGTTTCCAAGACAATGGTTTTTGGTTCCAAACTTTTACACGAGCAACCAAAATCTATTTCCTTAACAAACCACTATACATGAATAGACGTGACAATATGAATTCTTCTGTAAAAAACAAAGAAAAAGTTTATTGTATGAAAGAAGAATATGACTATATCCTAAATTATTTGAACAATAATCCTGAACTTAAAGAAAAATTCATAAAAATATATCAGTACAAAAAGTTTCATAGTTATATGTTTAATTACAATCGTATTGATATAAAATTCAAAAAAGAATTCCTAAAAGTTTTTTCTCAAGAATTTGGAAAAGCAGAAAAAAATGGAGAAATAGATTGGAATTTATTCACAAAAAGTGAAGCAAAAAAATTAAAACTTATCATCAAAAAACCTGCAAAATTCTATAGATTATCATTATCAAAAATGACAATCTGGGAAAGAATTTTCCATGTAACTCAAGATGGAATATATAAGAAAATCTATTTCTGTGGACTCAAAATAAAATTTAAAGATAAACACCAAGATTTAATTAACAGAATTAACTATCTAGCAAGTTTAATTGATAACAACAAATTAAATAATGGTAAAAATGCCAGAAGTACAAATCTTGAGTTAAAAACAATTAACAAAAGATTAGAACAAATAGAAATATTATTACAAAAAATTGAAAAATAGGATTTAAAAAAAGAAAAATTATGAATATAAAAAACATATTCTCTATAACAAATCAAGAATCGTGCAATAAGTACTATAAAGTTATACGCTTTTTAGGTATAAAAATGTCTTTTCGTAATAAAAAGAAAGAAAAAGAAATCAATAACATAGTAGCATTAGAAAATTGTAAAAAAGAATATCGTCATAAGTTTCAAGTTCTTCAAAATGAAAATGAGGAACTAAAAAAACAACTTTCAGCAATTCAATCACAATGCGAAACATTAATAAAAAACAATGCAATTAGTTGTGATAAAAAAATAAATACCAAAATTCAAAATATTAAAAGAGAATTACTGTACAAAATTCATAAATATTGCCCAAATGAAAAACGTCCAATTGCACTTGCGGATTGGTACTATGAAACAACAGGAGAAGTTCTGAATTTAGACAATCCTCAAACTTTCAACGAAAAAATTCAATGGATGAAATTATATGATTCAACTCCTATAAAAACACAGTTAGCCGATAAATATCTAGTTAGAAGCTGGATTACTGAAAAAATCGGAGATGAATACCTTATTCCACTATTAGGGGTTTGGGACAGATTTGAAGATATCGATTTTGACTCTTTGCCAAATCAGTTTGTTTTAAAATGCAACCAGGGCTGTGGTTACAACATTATTGTAAAGGATAAATCAAAACTCAATATTGACGAAGCAAGAAATAAAATAAATAATTGGTTAAATGAAGATTTTGCTTTTAGATGCGGTTTTGAAATGCACTACTCAGCAATTCCTAGAAAAATTATTGCAGAAAAATATATTGAACCTGATATTTCTAACATAGAACTCCAAATGTGGTGTTTTAATGGAAATATAGAATT
>CAVHEM010000055.1:2745-10891 GCA_963635055.1 Bacteroidaceae bacterium
ATTGTAAAGTAAATAAAAGTCCAGCAAAATGTATTCTCTCTACAAATTGGATTCCAGAAGATTTTAAAGTTAGTCCAAATCATTATAGTGAATTTGAAGGAATTCCAACAAAACCTAAATTTTTAAATGAGTTAATAGAAAAAACAAAAATTTTGTGTGAAAAATTTGTACATGTCCGAGTGGATTGGATACTGTGTGATAATGAATTCTATTTTAGAGAAATGACATTTACATCAGGCAGTGGACTATCAGTGTTTGAACCTAAAGAAAAATCTTTAGAATTAGGAAAGCTTATTAATATTGAACAAATAAAGGAGAGAAGATAAATGGGAAATATGTCAGTAACAGTAGTAGGAACGGGATATGTCGGATTGGTCGCAGGGGCTTGTCTTGCGGATATGGGCAACAATGTTATCTGTATCGACAACAACATCGACAAAGTTAACCAACTAAAAGCAGGTATCATTCCTATCTACGAACCAGGACTCGAAGAACTTGTTAAATCTAATGTTCTCGAAAACCGTCTATCTTTCTCTACCGACATTGATTCCGCTGTCAAAGCCTCTGATGTCTGCTTTATCGCTGTCGGAACTCCGCAAGGTGAAGATGGTTCTGCTGATTTGCAATACGTTTTTCAAGTCGCAAAATCTATCGCCAAAGCAATGAACGGCTACAAAGTTATTGTTGACAAATCAACCGTTCCGGTCGGAACTGCCCAAAAAGTTACTGAAATAATCAAGCAACACACTACTCACGATTTTGATGTCGTTTCCAATCCGGAATTTTTAAAACAAGGTAATGCCGTTGACGATTTCCTAAAGCCTGACCGTGTTATCATCGGTTCAAATTCAGACAAAGCAACCGCAATTATGCAAGAAATTTATTCACCATTTTTCCGTACAGGCAACAGAATTATCGTAATGGACGTAAAATCAGCAGAAATGACAAAATATGCCTCAAATTCATTCCTCGCTACAAAAATATCGTTCATGAACGAAATTGCAAACCTCTGCGAAAAAGTCGGCGCTGATGCAGAAATGGTCAGAATAGGCATGTCTACAGATTCAAGAATTGGTAACAAATTCCTCTTCCCAGGGCTTGGATATGGCGGAAGTTGTTTCCCTAAAGACGTAAAAGCATTGATTAAAACAGGTCATGACAACAATTGCGAAATGTCTATTATCCAATCTGCAGACAACGTAAACAAGCAACAACGTAAAATTTTCTTAAACAAAATCTTTGACCGTTTTGGTACCGATTTAACAGGCAAAACCTTTGCAATCTGGGGACTTGCTTTCAAGCCGAAAACTAACGATATGCGTGAAGCACCGGCAATTACAATAATTAATTCACTCCTAGAACACGGTGCAAAAGTTCAAGCCTTTGACCCAAAAGCAATGGAACAAGCAAAATTCCACTTTGGTGACAAAATTACTTACTCAAAATCTACTGCCGAAACATTACAAAACGCAGACTGTGTAGTACTTTTAACCGAATGGAACGAATTCAGACGTCCTGATTTTGACAAGTTAAAAGACGCCCTAAAAACTCCAATTATTTTCGACGGTAGAAATCAATATGATGCGAAAAGATTGGCTGAAAAAGGTTTTGAATACTTCCAAATAGGAAAAATTTAACAAAAAATAAGCAGCATAATATTTTTTAAAGAGAAGGCTTAAAAACCTTCTCTCATTTTGTAATGAATTAAATTTAACTTAAATCGACCTGACAAATAGCATTATTTTTCAACTAAAATGACAATTTTTTCAAATCAGTAATTGTCGGGTCAAGCAAACGTCGTCCAACATTTTCAAAAGAAATCGAACAAAGAGTTTTATTGCCATATTTGATAATCTTTTCAACAACCCCTCTGCCATATCTATGGTGAGTAACTCTATCACCTTGCTTATACTCAAAATCCTCACCACTGGTTGTATTCTCATCAGCAGGATAAACAGGAACTACCGGCGGTTCGTTTTCTGTTGGTTGATCAAACGCTTCATCATCATCAAATATTGAATCAACCGCTTTGTCTACATTGAACGGCTCTTCCTGAACATTTGATTGATTTTCTTCTAAAAAGTTTAAATCATCTTCAGTTAATGCATCTTCTGAATATGCCGGATAGCCTTGTTGTGAACCTTGTTCTTCTACACTTGGTTCAGTTACAAAATCATCTTCCGGCTGAGGTTCTTCTGACAAAATTGAATCCAAATCATCTTCTTCCAAAGGTGGTTCATCATCAAGTAAATTGCCTACAGGTTCAACAATAGAAGATTCAATATCAGGTTCATTCGTATCCAGTGTCAAGTCTACCGGCTCCTGCAAATCGTCAAGAGAAGGTTGTGACAAATCTTCTTGATAATCATCTTCCACAATCATATCAGAATCAACAAAATCAGGTTCGGAATCTGACAAATTCAAATCGTCTTCTTCAATGTCCAAAACTTCTCCAGTTGGAGTTTCGTCAACCGTAACACTAGCCGGTTCCGGAATTTCAACATTTTGTTCAGGTTCTTCAACTTCATCTACAACTTCAATCGGCGCTTGCTCTATCACAGGAATTGATGCAACCACAGATTCATCAACTTCTGTTGAAGATTTTTCTTCCGGTGTTTCTTCTGTTTTTTTTACATGCGGCATCTCTACAGGAATTTTATTACCAAATTCGTCAACTTTAACCAATTGCAAATCTTCTACAACCGGAATAAATTGATATCTTTCACCTAATACATCTTCTTTGGTCAAATCCAATTCCAAATCGGAAAGTGCCACAATAAACGGAATACCTTGGGTCAACTTGCCGCAAACAATACATTCATCAGGATTTAACTTATTCAAAAAAGTATTATATGTCGCAAAATCATGATTCATTGTATTTGGTGCAAATAATACTATATTTTGAGCATGTTGTTTCAATTCTTCGGCATATTTATATGATGAACTTACCAACATGGTCGTAAATACATGATTATGATTTAAAAATCGTTTAAGTAATTTCTTGTCAGAATTTTCATCGTTCAAAGGAACAAAGAAATAAATATACTTGTCAAAAGACTCCAAAACCCCGTGTACAAAACTCAAAACTTCATTCTGCAAAGATTCCGGAATGTTTTTTATATCAATAATTGAACAATTTTTATCTTCCAATTTTTCTTTTAATGCCAAAACTTCGTCTTTAGAATTCGCAAAAATATTGGAATCTCTATATTTTAAAAGTTTATTCTTTAGCAACGCTAATTCAGGCATTTGAGTTTCACGATATTGATTTGTTACTACATCAACAAAATTATCAATCGGTAAGAATTCGAAATCCAAAGATTTTATGTATTCTTGAACTGCATAAAATATATCTTGAATAATCGCTTTTGTTGAAGCATCAACCTCAGTCAATTCATGTTCAAACAAATAATCAATCATTTCCGCATTGAGAGGAAGTTTGAAATCCTTGCCAAATACGATTTTTTCATAATCTTCAAACAAATTTGAATCATCTATGATTACACTTTTTTCACGCATTTGAAACAATTGTCTGATAGAATTCGAAATAAAAGTAGTTTTGTTAGAATCCTTTTCGACAAATACGGTAAAGTTACGTTCAAAAACAGAAGTATCAATAACCAACATATCATCTTGTTGAGCCAAATTCCCGATTTTCAACGGATTTTCAACCGGTAACAATCCCAACAGTTCACTCGCCGGCAACAAAGACAATTCTGAATTTAGGCTAGGAATTGAGCCATCATAATTATCAACCACACCATCATTTGAAAATGTGAACAATAATTTTGCAATAGCAAAAGTACTCACTGTATCAGACTTCAAATTCACGAACTGCGCCACGTAAGATTTTGCATCAGACGACAATACTATAAACCTGCCCAATACAGGCGTTTCGCCTTCCGTATAGGATAATTTTACTAAATTATTCTTAATCTCCAGTAATTTCATCGCAGCCCTCTCTATTTAGCAAAATTGTACCATAAAATTAAGAAATATGTCTGTTTATTAAGTTATTTAATAAAAACTTCATTTTCCAAATGATTATAGATGTCAATAGTTAAAGTACAAATTTTCAAATTTCTGTCAACCAAACTTTTTATTGTTTGTTTGTAACACTGTAACAAAGCCTTGTTTAGCCCATTTTCTTCTACCAAACAATCTCTTATTGGTTGTGCTATTTCGACTTCTCTTGTTCGTTCTTCGACTTTATCAGCGATAAAAACGATTTTTTCAAAATCAGTCATCTTTATTTTGCCGATAGTATGCCATCTTATCGCAGACAAAATTTCCTTGTCCGTAACTCCAAACTCATGTTCTGCAACATAAGCACTAACAGGAGCATGCAAAGTTTTGTAGTTTTCCTTTTCAGACTCTTCAACCTTGACATTTTCGCAAATCATACGCAACATCTTTCCTGTTGAAAAACATTTTGCACAATCATGCAACAAACCTGCAATATAGGCTTTTTCTTCATTCAAGCCGTATTTTTTTGCCAATTTTACACAATATTCTGCAACGCCTATTGAATGCTCATAGCGCTCATCATCAAGGTTATCTTTTAACCATTTCATTAATTCTTTTTCATCAATTTTTGTATAATTCATTTTTTTCTATATACTCCATAACTTTTTCAGGCAATTCTAACTGTACCTGCTCAATTCCGTCATGCAATTCATACCTGATATTCGTGGAAGAAATATCCTCGTAAGGCAAAACTTGAAACTCAAAATCATAACCTTTTTCTTTCAAATCCTCATAGTTATCCGGATTGAAATCATCTTCACGAATAAACACGACAAATTTTACTAACTTTTTCAACTCATCTGTTTTGTACCAAGATTCAATATGTTTGAAAGCATCTGTACCTATCACAAAGTAAATTTTACCCGTAATATCGTACATTTTGTACAACTCAAGAATTGTATCATAAGTGTAAGATTTTCCTTCTCGATGGAATTCTATATCAGAAACTTCAAATCTGTTATCACCCTCAACCGCAAGTCTTACCATATTCAAACGATGCCTTGCAAATTTGACATCTGAATTCTTGTGCGGAGGAATATATGCAGGAATAAACAAAAATTTGTCAGGTTTAATTTTATCCGCAATAAACTCAGCAACTCTCAGATGAGCCTTATGAATAGGGTTGAAAGTTCCTTGAAATACACACAATTTCATATTTCTAATATCTGAACCCGTCTGCTTTCATTCTATCAATAACTTCTTGCAACTTTTCATCGCTACAAACAAAAGAAACTCTGAAAAATCCTTTGCCATATTTTCCGAACGCATCTCCAGGGACTACAACAACACCGGATTTTTCCAATAAATCTTCACAGAATTTGAAAGAAGAATCGTATTTTCTAGGTATAGGCAACCACAAATAGAAAGTAGTTTTTGGTAAATCATTGTCATCAATTTCCCAACCTAATTCTCTCAAACCTTTTACAAAAATATTTTGTTTTCTTTTATAGCCTTGATTTGCACATCTGATATAATCGTCACCTTCCGGTGCTGTCATAATGTATGCACACGCTTTTTGTAACGCTCTGAATATTCCGTTATCAATCGTTGATTTTGCTTTACCAAAACGAGAAATAACGTCTTTGTTACCGCAAATCCAACCCAATCTCCAACCGGTAATCGCATAAGGTTTTGACAAAGTAAACAATTCAACGGTAACATCTTTAGCGCCATCTAACTCTAATGCGCTGAACGGTTTATCTTCTTCATTAAAATAAATGTCACAATATGCGGCATCAGAAATCAACAAAATATCTTTTTTGCGGCAAAAATCAACAACAGACTGCAAATATTCTCTAGTTGCAGACACACCCAAAGGATTATTTGGATAATTTACAATAATAGCCTTAACTTTCTTTTCGTCCAAGCCGTCTTGAGCCAATTTTTCAAAAACTTCTTCCATATCCGGCTGGTAGTTATTATCCTTTGTCAAAGGAATAGGATAAGCCAAACCGCCAGAGCATTGAACCATTTGAGAATAAGAAGCATACCCTGGGTCAGGAATTAAAACAATATCTTTTTCCAACTTTTCATGTCGAGGAGTGATGATAAAACGAATTAAATTTGCTAAACCATCTTTTGAACCCAATAATGAAAAAATTTCACTATTTGCGTCTAAATCAAGTCCGAAACGCTCTTTCATTCTATAAGCAATAGCCTGTCTATAATAAGGTTCTCCTCTTGTTACAGAATACAAATGAATATTATCTTCTGTTAAAAACTCTTTTAATTTTTCTATCAGAACTTCCGGTGGATTAGCAGTCGGCGCTCCCATTGATAGTGAAATCGGGCTGCGATTTTTCTTAGTTAAAGTTTCAGACAACTGTGCGGTTTTTTCTTTCAGCTTAACCATGATATAAGTATCCAAAGCCATAACATCTTCATTAAATAAATTTTCCATAATCATATTCTTATCTTCCTTTAACTATTTATTCTTTGATAAAACTTCACTATATTATGCCTGCATTTGCATTGGTCCATCAAGTGATGCTGTAACAAATTGTTTTGTATACGGAGTTTTTTGTTGTAACAACTCTGACGGAGTTCCTTCAAAAACAATTTTGCCATCATACAACATTATCACTCTATCCGCTGTTCGTGTAATCGTTGACATCTGGTGAGTTACAACAATAGATGCAGCATTGATTTCGTGTTTCAATGTTACAATATAATCCTCAATCAATGTCGATGACATCGGGTCTAACCCAGCCGTAGGTTCATCATACAAAATTGTGTTAGGATTAGTCACTATCGCACGAGCAAAACTTACCCTTTTTTGCATACCGCCAGACAATTCAGAAGGATATTTGTTTTCGATACCTTTCAAGCCAACAAGTTCCAACTTTTGCGAAACAATTTGTTTAATTTGTTCTTCGGTATATTTTTTGCGCAAGTCTTTTCTTTCATGAAGCGCAAACGCAATATTATCAGCGACAGTCAATGAATCAAACAATGCAGAATATTGAAAAACCATTGCAATATCACCTTTTGAAGTCAAAACTTCACCACTATCAAACGGAATTAAACCGCAAATAAGCTTTAATACCGTACTTTTTCCTGAGCCTGAAAATCCTACAATTGCAAGAATTTCACCGTCTTTAACCTTAAATGAAATATCATTTATAACTGTTTTATCTTCAAATTTTTTAACTAAATTTCTAACTTCAATACTCATAATTATACCTATAATTTAAAAGAAAAATAAAACTGCAAAAACCATGTCTAACACTACTATAGCAATGAATGACCAAACAACCGCTTTTGTTGTCGCCAAACCAACACCTTTTGCACCACCACTTGCGAAATATCCGCAAGTACAACTTATCAAAGAAATTGCAGCGCCAAAAAAGATGGCTTTCAATATACAAACGCCCAAATCTTTCATATACAATCCCAAATATGCGGAATCAAAATATGCACGATAAGTAAGCCCTGCAAACATATCAGAAGTAACTGCGCCAAGCAATACACCGGCAACAGATGCCAAAATTACTACAAATGGCATCATTATTGCACCCGACAAAACTCTCGGAACAAATAAATATCTTACAGAATCAACACTCAAAACTTCGATTGCATCAATCTGTTCTGTAACTCGCATTGTAGCAAGTTCAGATGCCAACGAAGAGCCAATCATTGAAGTTATAGCAAATCCTGACATAATCGCCCCAACTTCACGAACAATAAGGATTGTCATCAACATTCCAACAAAATTACCGCCACCTTGTTTTACCATTTCATGTGCAACTTGAGATGCAACAATAATTGAAGTCATGCCAACAATAGACAAAGTAATAGGCAAAGAACTTACACCAAATCTGTCGCACTGAGTCAATAATTCTTTCCATTCTATCTCACCTTTTAATATACATTTAATAACATGTAGCCCAAGTTGTATAATCTTGCCGATTGTGTCTAGAAAATCCACAAACACAACCATAAAATGAGAAAAAATTTTATAAGTCGCTGACTGACGTAAATATTTACCCAACAAAATTTCCATATCGGAATTATAGCATAAGAGTTCAAATATTGCTAGAATCAATATTTACCACATACAAAAATCGTTTTGTAACAACTTCTTAACATTTCTCTTTGTTTTATTAAAGTTATTCGCTCT
>CAVHEM010000056.1:0-2290 GCA_963635055.1 Bacteroidaceae bacterium
AACACCCTTTCACGGTGTAGACAGCGATTCGAATTCGCTTGGGGGTACCATTTAAAATCAGGAGGTTATAAACCTCCTTTTTTAATGCAAAAATTTTGAAAAACAATGCAATTACGATAAAATGAAGAAAAAGGATACCCTTTTTTATTTTTTTATGCCATATATTAAAACTTATACTTTATTTATTCATTTTCATCTAATGTTTTAACTGGTTCTCTATATTCATATATAATAGTATTTTTACTTCTATCTAATTTTTTTGCATTCTTTTTTCTTTCCCAGTCATTATTCTTAGGATTAACAAGTCTTTTCCCTGTTAAATATGTACCTGGGCAAGCATTCCCCTGCCATTGCCAACTAATAATTATATTATCATCATCAACTTCTATAGTTTTATTACAAACTAATGTTTGTGTATATCCACCATATGTAGTTGTCGTTGCATTATAAGTATTACCCCAAACATTTCCATATGTATTAGAGGATTGCGGCACATATTGGTTTCTAAAACTATTGAAATAATACAAATGACGATTTCCTATAGTTCTTTCATCTGATGGATATCCCCAACTATCAATTAAATTATTTATAGAGTATCCAACCCAAGAATTAAAGGCTTGTTCCATAAATTTTTTAGTACTTGCAAACGAGGGACAAATAATAAAACATATAACCAATAGTAGTATAAATATTTTTCTAATCATTTTGTAACTCCTACATACTATAATGATTTTATAGTAAACACCATAATTACCTGCTGTTTAGTAATAATTATACAATATAATATAACAACAGTCAAAGATAAGCATAAAAAGGGGACTCCTAGTTAATCCCCATCGTAATAACAAAGCCAATGCAACAAAATACATACTGAACCTAAGCCAAGTTTATACTCAAATCTTAAATCAACTACCTCAAGAAGCAAATAAGAAAATGGATAATTTAATCTTTGGAACTTAAATATGTACTTAATTAGGAAATCAAATATCCAAAAAATTTTGTTTAACATGTTGACAATGTAACCTTGCTTTAATAGCATGGATACAATAGGAGATTTGAGAATGGGTGAAGATTTAACTTTATTTGAAAACAAAAGAATTAGACATATTTATGATGAAGAGAAAGAAGTATATTATTTTTCAGTTATAGATATTGTTGCAATTTTGATTGAAAAAGATTACCAATCAGCTAGAAAATATTGGAATAAATTAGCACAACGCTTGCGTGATGAGGGTTCTGAGCAAACGGTGACAAATTGTCACCAGTTGAAATTACAAGCTGATGACGGAAAAATGCGTAAGACTGATGTTGCTGATATCAAGACAATTTTTCGTATAATCCAGTCTATTCCGTCCAAGAAAGCTGAACCTATTAAACAATGGTTAGCCAAAGTCGGTCAAGAGCGTGTTCAAGAAATGGCAGACCCTTCAAAAGCTATTGATAGAGCAAGAGAAACTTACCAGAAGCTAGGTCGTTCAGAAAAGTGGATTCAGCAACGAATGACAGGTCAAGAAACAAGAAATAAATTGACCGATTATTGGAAAGACCATGAAATTACAGAGGGTGAAGAATATGCAATTCTTACTAATATTATTCACCAAGAATGGTCTGGGTTATCTGTAAAAGAACATAAAGATTTGAAGGGATTAAAATCTCAGAACCTTAGAGACCACATGTCAGAGGCGGAATTGATTTTTACTGCTTTAGCAGAATTATCAACCAGACAAATTGCGGAGGCTGAAAATGCAACTGGCATGGAAGAAAATAAGAAATCTGCTAAACGTGGCGGTAAAATTGCTAAAGAAGCAAAAGAAAAGTTGGAATCAGAAACTGGTAAGAATGTTGTAACTGACAGCAATTTTCTTCCACATAAGCAACCTAAACAAATAAAGAAAAAAGATTAAGCTTAAATTCTTTATTCGCTTTCACTACTTGATAAAACCTGTAAATTTGTGTTAGGGGACTGCCTATGAATATTTTGTTATACCGTAAAGTAAAAATTTAGTGAATATAAAAACAGCATACTAATAAAAAGTATGCTGTTTTTATTTAGTCAATTTCAACTTCCTCGTTTATTTCGATTGGTACATCTGCTTGTGGTGCTGGATTGTTTTTGTATCTGTAATACAAAAACATATCAACCAGCAGAAACGCCGCGTTTGCGTAGTATATCCAGATTACGTAGTCATTATTATATAAAAGTTTGTTTATAATTCCGCAAATATATCCAAATAAAATTAAATATGAAAAAGTAAGACTTTTGCCGTGTACACACTTGCATCTATAAGTT
>CAVHEM010000057.1:0-10202 GCA_963635055.1 Bacteroidaceae bacterium
TCTTTATAACAGATTCTGAATAACAAGAAAATTTATTTGCTCATTGCATTCGCAATAATTTTCTAAGTTTTCAGAATGACGTAACCCTTGCTATGCTCACCGAATAGTCATTCCGGACAAGCACGAGCAGAGTGCGTAATGAAGTGAAGGCACGTTTAGTGCGAGTGCGAAAGATCCGGAATCTGTTTACAAAGTTTGTACAAATTTGTTATTTACTTGGACAGATTCTTACAAAGCGAACCAACGAACCTACGGTGAGTTGTGTGAGGTGAGTATGCGTAGGCGAAGCCGAAGAAGAATAAGATAAAATCTACGCAATTAAAATTGCTTGATTTTTAATCTTTTCAGAATGACATCATTTAAACCTGTTGAACAGTTATCAGCGGAGAGTTCTTAAACTTATCAAAAATTTACATAACAACATTGAAAAAACTCTAAGTACTGAACTATAATAAATCTGTTATGGCAGAAGAAATTATTACGACTGAGGAGAAGAAGCCGGCACGTAAAAAATATGTGCTAAAAAAGAAAAATGTTGTAAAAACGGATTATAAAGTCGATTATGAAAACGACTTAAATCCGGCGCAACTTTCTGCTGTTACGACTAAAAAAGGACCTGTTCTGGTAATTGCAGGTGCCGGTTCCGGCAAAACAAAAACTTTAACTTATAGAGTCGCAAGACTCATTGAAGATGGAATTAGTCCTGATAATATTTTACTTTTGACTTTTACAAAAAAAGCGGCTGCCGAGATGTTGTCAAGAGCGTCATTGGTTTTGGACGAACGTTGTGAAAAAGTTGCCGGTGGAACTTTTCATTCTTTTGCAAATATTATTTTGCGAAAATATTCAAAATTTTTGAAGTTAAAAAATAATTTTACAATTATGGATAAGTCTGATTGTGAGGATATAATTTCGCATATTGTTGGGCAAATGTTTCCTAAAAAAGAAAAAAGATTTCCGAAAAAAGGTACAATTTTGGAAATTTATTCAAAAAGTGTCAACAAAGAAACTCCAACTAAACAAATTATACAAGAAGAATTTCCGCAATTTGCACATTGTGAGGATAAAATTATTGAAATTCATAAAGCCTATGTTGCTTATAAACGTGAAAATTCGGTATTAGATTATGACGATTTGCTTTTATATGTGAAGTTGCTTTTGGAAAATAATGAAAATTTACGTAAAAAATTGTCAAATCAATACCAATATATTATGGTTGATGAGTACCAAGATACGAACACATTACAAGCAGATGTAATTAAACTTTTGGCATCTGAACACAATAATATTATGGCAGTTGGCGATGATGCACAAAGTATTTATTCGTTCCGAGGTGCGAATTATCGTAATATTTTGGATTTTCCTAAATTGTTTGAAAATACAACAATTATAAAACTTGAACAAAACTACAGAAGTACACAAAATATTCTAAAGCTTACAAATACAATTATTTCAAAAGCAAAAGAAAAATATGCAAAAACTTTATTCTCAAATATCGTATCACCTGTTGTACCGGCATTAATCTGTGCAAAAGATACTCAGATGGAAGCAGATTTTATTTGTCAAAGAATTTTAGAGTTGCTTGATGAAGATATAAACCTATCAGATATTTGTGTTTTGGCAAGAAATGCAAGAATGTCTTACGCATTAGAAATTGAACTTTCAAAACGTGCGATACCTTATCAAAAATTTGGCGGACCAAAATTTATGGAAACCGCGCATATAAAAGATATTGTTGCGCATTTGCGTGTAGTGATAAATCCTGATGATATTATCAGTTTAAATAGAATTTTGTTATTATTGAAAGGTGTCGGGGCCTCAACGGTTAATTCTGTAATTCCTGTTATCAAGGGACAATTGAACCCTGACGTAAAACTTTTGCCATCTAAAAAAGTTGACAGTATTGTTCCGATGTTATCTATGCTTGAAAAAATGCGCAGTTTTATTGCGACGAAAAAGCCTTCCGATATTGTAGATGAGGTAATTGCATATTATCGACCGATTTTGAAAGATAAATATGATGATTTCAATAAAAGGGAAAAAGATTTAGATCATTTTAGTTACTTGGCGACACAGTATTCTAATTTGGAAGATTTTATAAGTGATATGGCGCTGGAACCGCCTGATGCAAGTGTTGAGGGAATGTATAAGAAAAATAGTGATGATGAAGCGTTGACTATTTCTACTATTCATTCGGCGAAAGGTTTGGAATGGGATAGTGTTTTCATTATTGGTGCGGTTGACGGTAGATTTCCGAGTGCTTATTCATTCAATTCGGAAGAAGAAATGGACGAAGAATTGCGCTTGATGTATGTTGCCACAACGAGAGCAAAAAATAATTTATATATTACATATCCTGTTGATATGTATGATTATTCGATGAATATGGTATTGTCAAAGCCGTCAAGATTTTTGGACGGAATACCTGACGATATTTTGGAAGTTTGGGATATTACAGAAGAATAAAGGAAAGTTTATGCTTATAAAAATCTATACAGATGGTGCGTGTAGCGGAAACCCAGGAAAAGGCGGTTACGGAACAATTTTGATTGCCGAAGATGATAACGGCAAAGTTCATAAAAAAGAAATTACACAAGGTTTTGAAGTTACGACAAATAACCGAATGGAACTTTTGGCTGCAATTGTTGGGTTGGAAGCGTTGAAAAAGCCATGCGATGTTGAATTGACTTCTGATTCAAAATATTTGGTTGATGCATTTAATCAAAAATGGGTTGATGGTTGGGTTAAAAAAGGCTGGAAAGGTGCCAATAAACAACCTGTTAAAAATCAAGATTTGTGGAAACGTTTGCTTGAGGCTAAAAAAAATCATAATGTGAAATTCATTTGGGTAAAGGGGCATAACGGGCATGAATTCAATGAACGATGTGATGAAATGGCAGTTGCGTCTGCAAATGGTGAAAATTTGCTAACAGATACCGGATTTACCGGAGTTTAGAGATTGTTTTTGTAATTGTCTGTCAAAATTGTTTGTTTAAATGTTCATTAGGTTAAATCTCAAAGGATATACGTAAAGATATATGACGAGCGTAGTAAAAAGTCTTGTAAAAGATTTTTCTTTATTTTATGCTAAATAAACGTAGAAAAAGATTATAATTCGGCTTGGGAGAAAAATGAGAATTACCCCTTTATCAAACAATGTAAAATTTATTGGTGCTCAAAATGATGCGAATGTTAGCCATGAAGGCACAAAGAAAAAAAGTACAAAAAAATATAAAGACCCGTTGCAAAATTATCCGATGAGAATGCTCGGATATACAAACGATGTTGGTGTAGCAATAAATGAATTGTTTCCGACATTTGCAACTTTGTGCTGGGTTCCTGCATTGATGTATTTTGGTGCAGATGTTTATGACAAATACAAAAACAAAGGCAACACTTATGACCCGAATGCTAAAAGAGCATTTTCTCAAGCAGTTTTTCAAGCCAATGCAAGTATTATTATGCCGATGATGTTTGGTCACATTGGTGCAAGTACGTTTTCTCAAGTTGATAAATATCACGGTTTGAAATTGTCAACTAATGCTAAAGAACAAACATTAAGATATATCAAACGTTATGCCGCTTCTGAAAAAATCTTTGAACCAAATCAAGATAAAGAAGCAATTTTGAAAGATTTTTCATCAAGTTTCGACAATTTCTATGAAAACAGTTCTAAAACTTACAAAAATAAAAATATTTTCTTCAAAATGTATGACAAACTTTTGGGTAATTGCAGAAAAGGTGCCATCGCAAATTCTAATGAAACACGTTTGAAAGATTTTGCAAATAAACAATTCAAAAATATTGTTGAAAATGCAAAAGATTTAGATGCATTGAACAAAAAGTTTGACAATGATATTTTCAAATTGAAAGCGTGGAAATCTGCGGGTTCATTTACGGCATTGCTATTGACTATGAAATTTATTGATTCATTTACTGAAAATGTAATTATCAAAAAACTTCTTGAACCGCAAATGAAGAAAATAGATTTCCATAAATTTGATGATATGTCAGGTTTTGCGAACAAGGATTCTAATTCTTCGTCATCAAAATCTGTTTCTGCTTAATTTAGATAGTTCATAAGTTTATTTAATAGTTGTGATTTTGTGTGAAATCCTGAGATTTCAGCAATTTGTTCACCATTTTTTAATAAAATAAACGTAGGGTAGCCAGTGATGTTGTAGCGTTGCGCAATTTGTGGTGATTCTTCCGCATCTACTAGTCCTATCCAAATTTTTGATTGTTCAAATTCGGATAATTCAATTCGTTGGTTTCTGCAATATCCGCACCATGTTGTGTAAAATTCAATTAGTTTTAATCCGCTTTTTGTTTCTGTGTCAAAATTATCATTATTTAATTCAATTAACATAAAATTTCTCCTATAGCGGTTTTATTATACCAATATTTTTGCTAGAAACAAATAGGTATTTTGTCTGATTTTAGTATCTGAGCGGAATTTTAGAACGATTTACTTGTTTGTCGCAGTAACCGAAATTCAACAACATTCTGTTTGTGCTTGTGTAGAAAATGTTTTCATCAAAAGTCGGACCGATGTTTACTGATACAACGGAATCTTTAGAAAATTTGTATTCAAGATAAGGAACAAATAGCCCGTTTTTTTCTACAATGCTGGTTGCTTTTGAGTTTTCTGCTCCAAAAACATTGACAATGACTATACGGTATTCGTGTTCGTTTTTGAATTGTGGATTTTTGAAAAATATACTTACAATGCTCAAAATGTCAATGAGTTCAAAAAGTATGTCAAAAAGTTTTACTTCATTAGATTTTTTGCATTTTAATTCTTTTTCAAACAGAGAATTCCATTTTTTAAAAATTGCGTGAATAATTTTTATTTGTTTTTGTTTGTCATAGATAACACTTCCGTAAATTGGAAGATAATCATTTTCACTCATTTCTTTTATGAGTTTCTGTTTGTCAAAACCTATATTGTAACCTGTGTAATTTTTACCTTTAGCGTAATTGTTCCAAAGAGTCAGGTTATCGCTTTCTGTGGAAAATGAAGTTGTGAAGTATTCTAATTTGTTTACAAAATCATTATCTCCATCAACAATGTGTTTATACTTGTTGCTGAAATGCTTTTTAATTTTGATAAATAAATCCGGATTGAGTCCTTCTGTTTGGTCAATAAGTTTTACAATCAGACGGTAAGAATATGCGATTTCTTCCTTATCGTTAAGGTATAAGGCATTGGAAAATCGAATGTTTTCACCGGATAAGATGTTTAAAAGTTTTTCCGGTTTTGTGTAATGGTAAATTGTACAGTTAGAACCAGTGTCCAAAAATCGTTTGATTTTGGGAATCTTTTTCAATAATTCATCATAATAAGACATTCAAAGACCTCGCAACTATATATATTATAACATATCTTGCGATTATTCGAAAGCTTGAAATGAGCGTTACATTTCACGAAGTCTTTTTTCGTCGTTGTCCATACCTTGTTTCAAAAGTGATTTAAGATAAGTTTGGTAAGGTAAACCAAGTTTTTGTGCAATTTTCTTTGCTCGGGCAATTTCAAATTCAGACCAACGGAAATTTATTTTCGGATATTTTTTCTTAATATGAGTTTCAGCGTCTTTAGTAACTTGATTAACATCAAAAGAATTGCCAAATTCATCAACCATTGTTGAAGAACCATCAACAATCTCTTCGGTTGAGTTTTTTAACATATTTTCGATTTGCTCTTGGGTAAGTTTATTTTTCATAGTTATCTCCAATCTGAAAATGCTGTGATAATAAACAAGTAAGTATTATCTTCTTTTAATTTCATATAAAATAGTGAAATATCATAAATATCGGAATAGGCTTCATATCTTTTATATTTTGGATTCCATTCTTCCTCACTGATAGTGAAAAAAGCACGAATTGCATCGTCAGGGGTAATTAAATGTCTATGCCAAATATGTGGTTCGTAAGTGTTGTTTAATGGGTTTAAATCTAATTTGAATTTAAACGTATACTTTCCGACTTTTTTGACCAAATACTTATTGTCCATACAAATATTATACAATATTGTACAGGCTTTGTACACCCAAAAGTCGGGTTGTGTTAAGATTTATTATAAGCATTAGAATTATTACAAAATCGAAATTTGCAATAATTTTGAAGATAAGAATATTTTATTTCTTATCGTCTGATTTTCGTGGTATTGGCAAGGCGGTTTTTGATTTGCGTTAATTCTTCTTTGGTTAGATGTTTAGATAGGCTTGTAAATTCTTCCATAATGTCCCAAGAAGAATAATTTTTTGTTTCGACTTTTCTAATCCAATCGTTGACTTCTTTTGTAATCATGATGACTCCTTTTTTATATATTTTTTACACTAAAAATGACAATGTTATTATAGTCATTTTTCATATTTTTGTAAACTTTTTTAAGATAAATAATCTGTTTGTTGTATGTATAACAACACTTGTAAAAATATTTTTTGCTATTAAAAATAGCATAATTTTTCATAAAATAGTTCAGATATAGATTGAAGTATTACAAAATGTAAAATTAAATTTAAAACCTCCGAAATCATTGATATAATTGCTGTATGGTATGGTATGGTATGGTGTGGCGGGGCGAGAGAGAGCAATACTCCATGAAGTAAATACTTTATATATATATAGTATATAAAATAAAGGAGAATTTATATTATGTCTGAAGTGAAACAATACACCGTTAAATCGGGTGACAGTGCTTGGGTAGTTGCAAAGAAAACTTTGCAACAAAAAAATAGCGGAAGTAAGGTTACTAATGCTCAAATTATGAAAGAAATGGCGCGTCTGGCAAAATTAAATCATTGTGACTCTGTCGAAGATTTTAATAATAAATATTTTGGAAGTATCGGCAAAAATTTAGTTATTGACGAAAACTCAACTCAACAAAAGGCAAATGTTAATAAAACGCAAATGCCGCAAACGAAAAAAGATACCCTAAGAATGGATACTACCAAAATTGAAACAAAACAGGATAACACAAGAGTAGCTCGAGATACTATCCCTCAAACGACTACAAGTAAAGATTCCGTAAAGACAGATACCGTTCAAAAGAAAAAATATTCTGCCCCTGCACTTTCATCATTCCAAAAAGAAGCAGCTCATATAAATAATATTAAAGGCAGTAAAAATAGAATTATTGAATATAATAAAAAACATGCAAAAGGCAACTATGTAATTTTGGATAAAAAAACATGTCAGGCTACCGTATATAGTAAAGATGGTAAACCGTTAAAATCCTATGAAGTTTTACTTGGAGCAACCAAAGGTGATGATTTGTCAACTGCTTTCGCAAAAGATACAAAAGTAGCTGCAGCAGGTCGAAGAACAGTTCCAGGAGAATTTAAACTTAGTAATCGAGTAAACCAGTTTGGTGGATTGCGAACAACTGGAGAACATAGCGAAACTATGGACCCTGATGTAGAAATTCGAGAATGGATGCCCGGATATTGGGGCAAAAAGAAAATGGTTGGCAGAGGTTCCCAAGCTATTCATGGTACTGCAGATAGAGAACACCGTGATAAATTGTATAATGACGGAAATTTAGACAATAACAGACAAAGTATGGGTTGTATAAATATTCCACTAAAAGATTTAAACGAAATGGAAAGCAAATATGGTATAAAAACTAATTCCACATTGTATGTTTTACCTGAAACACAGGGTAACGAACTTGTATTAACCAAACAAAAAGACGGTACTGTCAAATTTTTGACAAAATATAAAGATGCTAAGCAAAATGATAAAGTTCGAAGAATTCAAGATGCAATTGTAAATAAAAAAATTCAAAAACAACTTGCCGCAAAAAAGAAAAAAGAAGCACAAGAACGAGCATTAGCTGAACAAAAAGAAGTCCATTTATTACAACCTAGCACTTGGAAAAATATATTTAGTTAATATTTTTAAACATTATAGCAAATTAAATCCTTTTTGACCTTTATAGGTTCAGAAAGGATTTAATAGTAATGAACATAAAAAGTATTATACCTACAATAATTATTGGTGCAAGTACACCATTTCTTCATTCTTGTAAACAATCAACCAAGCCGATAGAAATAGTAACTCAAACCGCATTTTCTAAAATTGAAAAAAATACGAAATTGCAAACAATTTTAAAAGATTCACTTAGTAATAAAATGACAGATAAAGAAAAAATCATTGAATACAACAAACTGTTAAACGCAAACGGTCTATCAAACGGAAATTATGTATTGATTGATAAAAAGAAATGCAAAGCTTATGTTTATAGTCCTGACGGTGATGTTTTGTTAAAATCAGAAGTCGCATTAGGACGTCAAAAAGGCGATGTCCGTGGTGGAGGCTATAAAAACAAAAAAGTAAAACGTACATTAACCACCCCACCAGGAGAGTTTTACATCGGACGAGAAGGGGCAATTTCAGGCACTACAGATGAAAAACTATATGGAAAAAGAGTATTAATGTTGCGTGGTGACCACACAAGACAAGATAGTAAAAAAACGCAAACACTTGCATTACATAGAGTCCCTGCAACACCTATGGGAAGACTTCGAGAAAATGTTTTCCATAACGGAACATTAAAGGATAATAGAGTGTCTTTCGGATGTGTGAACTTTTTAGTTAATTCTTTTGACAAAATGAGAAATTTAATAAAAGGCAAAGGATCAAAAGTTTATATATTACCGGAAGAAAAAGGAAACCACTTAAAACTAGAAAAACAAAAAGACGGTTCTTATAAATTTTTCCAAACAAAATATCGTTATGAATATCAAGAAAATAAGTAATCGAAAGCCACCTTATCAAAAGGTGGCTTTTTTTATAGTAATTTTTAAATTTTATTTCAAAAATTTATCTAATCTTTCGCACGCTTTGATTGTATTTTCTCTGCTGCCAAAAGATGTTAATCTAAAATAATGTTCTCCGTTTTTGCCAAATCCAGACCCTGGAGTGCCGACAATTTGAACATTATCCAACAAATAGTCGAAAAATTCCCAAGAGGTCATATTATCAGGACATTTTAACCAAATGTATGGTGAATGTTTTCCGCCAATGTGCCAAATGTTGTGTTTTTTCAACGTATCTGAAATTATTTTAGCATTTTCTTTATAATAATTAAGGTTTTCTTGTATTTCTTTTTGACCTTCTTCAGTAAATACAGCCTCAGCCCCACGTTGGATAATATACGGAACGCCGTTGAATTTTGTTGTTTGGCGTCTTAACCACATTTTATTAAGCAATCCGTCTTTGATTGCCTTTGGAACAACTGTGTAACCGCATCTTGTTCCAGTAAATCCTGCCATTTTTGATAGTGAACAAAATTCAATTGCACAAGTTTTTGCACCTTCAATTTCAAAAATACTTCTAGGAAGATTTTTGTCAGTGATAAAACATTCATAAGCCGCATCGAATAAAATTACTGCCTCATGTTTATTTGCGTAATCAACCCATTTTTTTAATTGTTCTTTGTTATAAGCAGCACCTGTTGGGTTGTTTGGAGAGCAGATATAAATTATATCCGCTTTTATTGATTCGTCAGGAAGTGGCAAGAACTCATTTTCAGCGTTTGCATCAATATAAACGATTTTTCTGCCAGCCATTGTGTTTGTGTCAACATAAACAGGATAAACCGGATCTGGAACTAGCACTGTATTGTCTGTTGAAAATAAGTCTAAAATGTTGCCCAAATCTGATTTAGCACCGTCAGAAATAAATATTTCGTTTATGTCTAATTCTACATTGTTGCTTTGATAATACTTTTGAACTTTTTCACGCAAAAAGTCGTAACCTTGTTCCGGTCCGTACCCTCTGAAAGTTTCTTTTACACCCATTTCTAATGAAGCATTTTTTAATGCTTCAACAACGGTTTTGCATAACGGTAATGTTACGTCACCAATTCCGAGTTTGATAATTTTTTTGTCAGGATTTTTTTGTGAAAATTCTGCAACTTTTTTTGCGACAGTTGAAAACAAGTAACTGTCTGCGATGTTTTGGTAATTTGTGTTTACATTCATAAGTTTTTAGCACTCCATATATTCTTATTTTTTCTCGATTATATCATAAATTTGTAAATTGTAGATATTTGAAAAGCCGGTTTGCTAGTGGTGGAATTTTACATGTCAGGCAGTGCCGTGACCTACGTTTGGGCTTTGAAATTTGTGTTCAATGTTGAGCAGATTCTGAATAACAAGAAAATTTATTTGCTCATTGCATTCGCAAAAATTTTC
>CAVHEM010000058.1:0-6994 GCA_963635055.1 Bacteroidaceae bacterium
CACAGCCATACGGCATACAGTCTCACTCAATTCGCTCTGCTCATTGGTTCGAACTAGCACCGCAAGTGGGGAACATTATGAAACGTAGGTCAGGCACCGCCAAACACATAAATTACTGTTGTTGGTGTGGCAACGCCAACCTACTTTTCCAATTCATGCTTTTTCTGGATTGCCACGACAATCTTACGATTGTCTCGCAATGACGTGAGAGGTGTCAAACACCCGCCAATACCGTCATTACGAGGAGCGGATTTTGGCTAGTGTGCTGCGCAGCAAACACGTCCTCGGGAGGACTGCGTTGAGTTTTGTGAGCAGAGGCTGAAAGTTTGTAAAACTATAATGCCGTTTAATGCGAACAAAATAGTCCGACCCGCCAAAATCCAAGACAGTGAAATGACGAAGTAATCCAGAAGTTTATAGTAAAATTGAACAAAATTTGCAGAGCCAAATCTATCTAAACAATTAAATAATCATTATTTTTAATCGTAAAAAATACACCTATTGACAAATATTTGTATCAATGTTACTATGTATGTAATAGAAAAGGTAGATATGAATAATTACACGACTAACAATTCAAACTCCTCCTCCAAAGTTTCAACTAACGGGACTTTGTAGGTTTTAGCGTGTCAATTTAATCTTTTTGAATTTTTACCTAAAATAATAATTTTTTGAAGTCCCGCTTTACGGGATTTTTTAGTATGCAAATAAAGGGAAATGGGAACTTAAACAAAAATGAATTTAGCAATCAACAATTACACAAATGCCAATTTAAAAAGCCAACAAAATTACAAACAACCACAATTTACAGGTGCTATGGACGGAGTTTTGACAAGTGCGCTCCACATCTTAGACACGAACGAAATGGCAAATGCGGTTCTCATCGACCTTGGCGCTATGGTAGGTCCTAGAACTTATTATGATGCAAAACACAGAAACGTTGATGCAGGTTTTGAAACATTTTTCCGAGAAATCAGCGGAACTTTCATCAACTGTTTATCTGCAGGTTTGTTAGCACTTGGAATTTCTCACCTTGTTACAAACAAAATCATGCCAGATATTAAACTAAAACCTAATTCTTGGTTTAGTGATGATTCTGTAAAAACGCTGAACACCGCTTGGAAAAATTCAGGTGAAAATACTCAAAAATATGTTCGTAATGTCTTTGAAAATCTTAGCGGCAGAGATGGCAACAATATAAATAAATTCACAAATATTGATTGGAAAAACGTTAACTGGGTTGATAAAAATTCTTGGTTATATATTACATGGCAAGACGAAAAATATAAAAATATTCCACAAACACTAAAAACAGGAGATGGAATGATTAACACAATGGCTGAAATTATTGACAACAAAGCCATTGCCAAATCTGACAAAGAAAATATATTGAAAATTTTTGAATTCCGTTTGACTAATGCTCTTGGCGCAAATAGAGATGTGAACATTCATATCGGTAATACAAAATGGAATGAAAAATTACAAAATATTTTGCGTGACACCTACGAAATGGGTAAAGAGATTTTCACTGACAAAAATATTGATGTTGAAAAAGCACTAAAAAAAGTTTCTAAAGTTAACAAAATTAAAATCTTTGGCGCATTGACGGGTGCTTCTGCTCTAGGTTTAACAAACCAATACATTAATAGAAAACTGACTGAAAAACGTACAGGCAAAAAAGGATTTGTTGGTGATGCCGATTACGCACAAAAACCTCAAACCAACGAAACAAAACCGGAAGATAAATTCTTATTAGCAAAAAAAATTGCAGCATCAATTGGTATGGTTGCAATGGTTTTGGGAGTTATGAAAGTTAAATCTCCAAAAGATTTTGTCAAAAAATTACAATTTACCGGACCGGTAACAACAGGAAACGCAATCAAAACTGTTTACGCTTCTACTATTGTCGGTCGATTTATGGCTGCTGATAACAACACCGAACTAAGAGAATCTGTAACCCGTGATTATTTTGGATTCTTGAACTGGCTTGTGTTTGGCGGATTTGCAGCAAAAGGTGTTGCTAATTTACTTGATAAAAAACAAGAAAATCTATTCAATATTACTAAAAAAGGAAAAGGTATAAAACATTGGTTAAATGACGTTAACCTCAAAACACATGCTGAAATTGCCGCAAAAGGTAGTGAATTCGCAAAGAAAAATCTTTGGAAATTGAATGTTGCACATATTTCAGGATTGTTATATTCAGGAATTGTACTCGGTTATTTATTACCAATGATTAACGCAAAATTAGCAAAAAAAGGCAAACCTCAACAACAAAATAAAGCAGCATAAAATTAATGAACCCTACTTTATTGGAGCATGCTCAAAGGCATGCTCTTTTTGGTTTTTGACCGATTTTTATGAGTAATATTTAGTGTATTTTTTACAAATGTTAATCCTTCTTATCATGTTTTAATATTTTGCAAAAAATTTTTATAATTCTGTAACCATTGATTTGAAGAACTTTTAGGATTTTATGTGAAATTTTATTTCAAAAAATGTCCACCTGTTGATTTATTTTTTAATAAATTCGGTTAACTTTTGTTTTAAATTATGCTAGAATGATAGAAAGAGATTACGGATAGAAAAGTGTAAAAAAATCATTAAAAAGGTACTGACGGGAAGTGTAAAAGGAGTTTCCTCGAGCATGCTACTCGTCAATTGGAGGAGATTATCATGCAGAATGCGGTTAACAACAAAAATAAAGAAAGAAATGTAGTTGGAATAACTTCAGCCAGTGTTACTGACGCTATAAAAAGAGTTCATGATTCAAATGTTATGTTCTCAAAACAAGTTATTGACAGTGCTTCTAAACTGCCAGAAACTGTTTTTATTATTAAAAAAGACGGAACAAAAGAAAGCTATAATGTTCAAAAAGTTGTTACCGCTGTTAAAAAATCTGCAACTCGTATGATGATTACATTCACTGACTCTGATATCAAAAGAATTTGCGATTTCGTTAATAAAAATGTTAGCGATTTGCACAAAAGTGAAATTTCTATCTTTGAAATCCACAATATCGTAGAAAGTGCTTTGGAAAGTATCAATCCGATAGTTGCAAAAAGTTATAGAAATTATAGAAACTACAAAACGGATTTCGTTTCAATGTTAGACAAAGTTTACAAAGAATCTCAAAGAATTATGTACATCGGCGATAAAGAAAACGCTAACGCTGATTCTACTCTTGTTTCAACAAAAAGATCTTTGATTTTCAACGAATTAAACAAAGAATTATACAAAAAATTCTTCTTGACCGTAGAAGAAATTCAAGCAATCAAAGACGGTTACATTTATATCCATGATATGTGCGCAAGACGTGACACAATGAACTGCTGTTTGTTTGATGTTCAATCAGTACTTTCAGGCGGTTTTGAAATGGGTAACATTTGGTACAATGAACCCAAGAGCCTAGATGTAGCATTTGATGTTATCGGTGATATCGTAATGGCTGCAGCAAGTCAACAATATGGTGGCTTTACAGTTCCTGAAGTTGATAAGATTTTGGCTCCTTATGCTAAAAAGACTTATGACGAACAATATGAAAGATATATTTGCATGGGCTTGTCATTTGAAAAAGCAAAAGAAGAAGCGATGAAAGATGTTCAACACGATATGGAACAAGGTTTCCAAGGTTGGGAATACAAATTTAACACAGTTGCTTCATCTCGTGGCGATTATCCGTTCATCACAGTAACAACAGGTCTTGGACAAAGCGAATTTGAAGTAATGGCAACATTAGCTTGTTTAAAAACTCGTCAAAACGGTCAAGGTAAAAAAGGTTGCAAAAAACCTGTATTGTTCCCTAAAATCGTGTTCTTGTATGATAAAGATTTACACGGTGAAGGCAAACCGTTGGAAAACTTATTCCACGCAGGTGTTGAATGCTCTAAAAAGACAATGTACCCTGATTGGTTGAGTTTAACCGGTGAAGGTTATGTTGCAAGCATTTATAAAAAATATAAACGAGTAGTATCACCAATGGGTTGCAGAGCATTCCTATCTCCTTGGTTTGAAAGAGGTGGCAAGGCTCCTGCAGATGCAAACGATAAACCGATATTTGTTGGTAGATTTAACATCGGTGCAATTAGTTTGCATTTACCAATGATTTACTCAAAAGCTCAACAAGAAAGTAAAGATTTCTATGAAGTGTTGGATTATTATCTTGAAATAATCAGAAAAATTCACATCAGAACTTATAACTATCTTGGAGAAATGAAAGCTAGCATCAACCCATTAGGCTTCTGTGAAGGCGGTTTCTTGGGTGGTCACTTGGGTATCCATGACAAAATTAAACCGGTTTTGGAATCTTCAACTGCTTCATTTGGTATTACAGCATTGAACGAATTACAACAAGTTTATAACGGAAAATCACTTGTTGAAGATGGTGCGTTTGCTCTTGAAGTTATGGAATACATCAATAAGAAAACTCAAGAATTCAAAGAAAAAGATGGTATTTTGTACGCAATTTACGGAACACCGGCAGAAAACCTTTGCGGTTTACAAGTTAAACAATTTAGAAATAAATTTGGTATTGTAGCAAATGTTTCTGATAAACCTTATGTATCAAATTCATTCCACTGCCACGTTTCAGAACAAATCAGCCCAATTCAAAAACAAGATATTGAAGGCAGATTCTGGGATTTGTTCAATGGTGGAAAAATTCAATACGTAAAATATCCGATTTCTTATAACACAAAAGCGGTTGAAACATTGCTTGAACGTGCTATGGATAAAGGATTTTATGAAGGTGTAAATTTATCATTATCATATTGTGATGATTGCGGACACCAAGAATTAAACATGGATGTTTGTCCAAAATGTGGTTCTAAAAACCTTACAAAAATCGACAGAATGAACGGTTATCTTGCATACTCAAGAGTTAAAGGGGATTCAAGACTTGCCGATCACAAAATGGCAGAAATTAAAGACAGAGTGTCTATGTAAAATATTTAAAATCTTTGAAAAAGGAGTGTAGGGGATTCTCACTCCTTTTGAAAGATATTTCCAAGGAGTAGAAATGAATTATCACAATATTACAAAAGATGATATGTTGAATGGCGATGGATTGCGTGTAGTTTTATGGGTTTCAGGCTGTACACACCATTGCGAAGAATGTCAAAACCCGATAACTTGGGATTTAGCTGGCGGAATTCCATTTGATGAAGCCGCAGAAAAAGAATTAATGGACGCTCTGACTCCAGACCACGTATCAGGAATTACTTTCAGTGGTGGGGACCCTATGCACCCGTTTAACCGTGCAGAAGTTACAAGCCTTGCCCAAAAGGTTAAAGAAACATTTCCTAACAAAACTGTTTGGTTATACACAGGTTTCCGTTGGGAAGATGTAAAAGATGAACCGGTTATGCAATATGTTGACGTTTTGGCAGATGGAAGATTTGTAAAAGCATTGAACGATAACAATCTCCACTGGGTCGGAAGTTCAAACCAAAGAGTCATAAATGTTCAAGAAACATTGAAAACCGGAAATGTTGTTCTTCACGAAGAACCTGCAAAACTTAATTGATAAAAACACCTCAATAGAGGTGTTTTTTAGTATATACAAATATTTATATAGAAATTTGGATATTAAACATAAAACCCCAACCAACTCTTCCGCCGACTCTGACAATACTTTCGGCAAAACAAGTTACTCGTTCGCTTATGCGTTTTCTCACTCCTGTTCCAAATTGAGCCCAAGTATTGAGTTTCATTTTATCAAGTGAAATATTATCAGCATTCACTCGAATATCGCTCATAATAGGAATTACGCAACCACCAAAAACATAAGGTTCAAATCCATCTTCATTACGATAGGTAATTCTCAACGACGGTGCTATCATTAGCCCGTTAACTTGCGATTGGCTGAGATTTACGCTTTGAAAATTGACAAGATTTGTCGGATTTAAAAAGGTATATGACGTTGTGAAATTAGGTTAAAAATTAATCTTTTAACCTTCCAATTATATGCAAGTTTCAAAACAGTACCTGCTGTTACAATTGCATAATCATCTTTTTTACCCAAATAATGGTTTTCTACACCAACTCCGCCACCATTTATTGTCCAACCGGCATAAAAATTATTCTTATATAGACTCAGCAAATACCCACCATATCCGCCATTTTGGCACATGTTCGAATTTTCATATTGTTGTGATGAGCCAATATATGCACCATAAATTGTAGAAAAAAGTTTCCAATCATTTTTCGTCACAAACATAGGAAAGTCAAACCCCATCATAAGCCCGTAAGATTGATTTCTGACATGTGACACCGCACCGGATTGTCTTACTGTATTGTTTTAAAATTTGGCAGAATCAATATTTAATGCACCTCGATTGGAAATAGCACCGCCTGTTGAGCCTGCTATAATATTCAAATTTGAAATCGTCACATTTTTATCTGTACCTGTAAACGTCATAGCAAAACCATTCAAGTCCAAATCATACAAATTTGTACCTGTAAATGAAATAGGAATTATTCGATTGGAAAAATTTTGGATAATACTTCTTAAAAATGACGAAAAACACCACATAAAGAGGTGTTTTTCAAAAATTTCAACAGTTATACAAAATACTTATTAAAAATAAGATCTTGTACCTTTACCGCCAGGATTCCACTGAGTATTAGTTCTGCTGCCTTGTTTAGTTTCAATTCTAATACCTTTGTAATACTGTTTTCTTGCAACAGGTAAACCTTCAGCCGCAGCATTTTGCGGAATCATGTTAGGGTTTGTATTATATCTTGCAGTATGAATTGTTTGTGACTCTTGAGCATTTTCAGCACCTGCGTTAACTTCAGAATCTACAGCTTGACTAACATGGCTGTATGCTTGGTTTTGAACAGGGGCATAATTTCCTAGTGGTTCCAAAATTAGCGGCTCCAAAGCTGAAGCAGACACTGTACTGAATGCTATTGCTGTTAAAAGTAATACTAATTTATTCATTGTTTAACTCCTATGTCTTTGCTTTTATAATATATTTATATAATATTATAT
>CAVHEM010000059.1:0-5683 GCA_963635055.1 Bacteroidaceae bacterium
CGGACATTCGCAATCCGCTTCGCGATCTGTCAGTGGGAGATTTCAACTCCCACTGATATAAGCATCTCCCTCACCCACCGCACTTGAAGTGGGGGAATGCTTATCTGCATTCAGCCTGTTCTGCTATAATTCGGATTTTAATGTGTTTTATAACCATGTTTTGTATATCTTGTATTTCTTGTATTTCATTCTCTGTTTCTTCTGATTGCTTCCCATCATTCTCTTCTGCCTGACTTTCCCGTCCTTGCTTTTCTTCTGCTAATTTCGCATCACCTGCCTGAATTATTTTTTCTTCAATTTTATAATACTTTTGAATAAACGCATAAATATCATATATATTTGCATTCGGTTTATTTAATAAATTTTCTGCATCTAATCTTAATTTTATAAAATCTATATTATATAATCTATCAACTTTATTTGCAATTAAATAAAAGATATCTGTAGGATTAATACAAGGTCTATACAATAATGTATCAAAAATATCAAAAGAAATTATTTTAATATTAGGATTCTTAATTATATTTTTAATTGTTTCAATAGGCAATACATATTTAAATTTATCATCATAACTTTTGTTAGGCATCGTATAATTAATATTTGGCTGATTATTACGGACAAAGCTTAGCAAACGTTTTTTATTGCAAAATTTCATCTTAATTCCCAAAACAGTAAAAACCTTATGGTATCCCGTATCGTTCTTTACTGAAAAAATTGTTTGTAATATTTTCTTCATTTTATTTTACTCCTACTATCTCATATCCTTGTTTTTCTACCAATACACCCAGCAAGCGTTCTATGACATGTGCTAATGTCGCCTTATCCCCCGTATGCTCTGATTTTGAAAAATCATCATGTTGATATGGCAAATCTCTTATTACTTCCATAAGTTTTGCTTTTACCATAAACATTGAACCGGCAATAAAATGTCCCTTCGTCGTTGGTACATCTAAACTTTTACAAACATCTTCGTACATCGAAGTATCTTCTGGGGCTGAATTTCCCATATAAACTAATGTTTCACAAGAACCTAATTCGCCAACCTTATGACTATTTAACACATTTAAACATTTTTTGAATTGTTTTTTTGAGCCAAGTACTGAATTGGTTAATACATTCCGCCAATGCCAACCTTTTCCATGCCAATAAGGTTCTTTTGCTTGATAATTTTTGGTATGCAATTTCAAAATATAGTCATATTTGTTTAAATTAACAGTCCTCAAAACTTGAAGAAACGGATAAATATCATACCCACAATTTTCCACTTTAATAAATACTGTATCTTTTTTTAACTTTCTAATCTTTTCAAATACTTTTTTATTTTCATTTACATAAGTTAAGTACAAATCCCAATCACACCCATCAATATTTTTTAATCTTTTAATAAAAAAATCGATTTGATTATTGTAATAAACATGTAAATGAACTAAAACCCTTTCAGGTTTTTTGTTGGTTTTTGCCAAAATTTTCACCCTTAATCCACAAATATTAAACACTTTGTGTCTTGCATCTTCTGAATATTTCATCGAAAAAACAGATTCCCAAAATGTAGTTTTTGTTGATTTTTTATGTAAGTTCTCCAACTCATACAAATATTGCTCTTTTAACTTTTCGACCTTATATTTATCTTTCGCTGGCGTTAATTCCTTCGTTCTTCCTACATACATATCAAGCAAGTGAATTAAATTATAATAATTTTGATTAAAAATATCTTTATCTTTTATTGCTAAATCATTATATAAACACCTAAAATTATTCAAATGGTCTAAAGCCTTTTCCAAATTTTTTCCGGCACTTACAACTTCCATAATTGAATTTGCTCTAACTCTATAATGATAATAAATTTCAGTATCAAAATAAGCCTTTTGAGATACAAGCAAGTAATACCAAGTAAAATAAATATCTTCATAAAGTAACTTATCGATAAATTTAATACCATAATTTTTTATTATAGAAGTCTTGAAAATTCTATTCCAAACGTGAATATTTATACTCGATTTTATTTCAAAATTCAAATTAAAAACGCCATCTCTTTTAACCTTCAGGTAATTATTTAAACCATCAAGACTTTGTATAATCTCACCATCTTTGAACGCTTCTGCACCAAAGCAAAAGAAATCAACATCAAAATTATCAAAAATATTCAATGCATATTCAAATAAAGTAGGTTCTACATAATCGTCACTGTCAAGAAAATAACAAAAATCACCGGTTACATGTTCCAGTCCTGCATTTCTCGCAGAAGATAAGCCACCATTCTCTTTTGTAATAATTTTTATTCTATTATCCTTCTTTTCATATTCTTTCAAAATTTCGAGTGAATTATCTGTCGAACCATCATTAACACATATTATTTCGATATCAGACAAAGTTTGATTAATTACACTGTCTAGACACGTTTTTAGATATTTTTCGACATTATAAACAGGTATAATTATTGAAACTTTTGCCATACTAATACTTACTCCCTACCAAATTGCTAAACACCCTTTATCAAAGCGATACACCATTTCGGTATCTCAAATTCATGTTTTCATTTTCACCAATAAAATTTAAAGTACGTTCAACTGAACCTTGATTAAACAACCATTGCAGGTATGACAAATCTCTATACTTTTGGTAATAATGATATGCAAATGTTTTGCGCCAAGAGGCAACGGAATATTTTGCACTCAATCCTAATTCTGAACAAATATTTTTAAATGAATAAAAAATTGTGACTCTATCAATATTTTTACCCTTTTTATTTCTAAATAACGGCACTGTGTTATCTTGATCTTCGCAAACTTCAAATATCAACTCCTGCAATTCCTCATTCAATGGAACTGATTTTTGTGGCGCAATCATCAAATAATATTTTTCTTTAACATCATTTACCCGAAGTCCCAGCAATCTCGACAATTCAATCCCAGTATTGATAGACAATGTGAACATTAGTAGCTCTCGAATCTGTTTCTTTTTACGATACAAATCCTTTATCAAATTAATCTCTTCTATACTTTTTATTGGCAAACATTCGTTCACAATCTAAAATACCTTCTAGCAAATGCTCTATAATATATTCTTAATTTTTAACTTTTTGGTTATTATGTTGTAAGAGCTTATCCCTCTATTTCAGTCTATGTTATAACAATTGGCGGTAGATTAAAATTAGCCACATGGGCAATATCATTAGCGAAAATGTAGACCCACATATATCAATAATTATCACCACTATATAATGCAACATAATAACCATTTTGTTGCATTGTTAGTTTTGTTTATTTTTAAGTGGTTATTTTTATAAATTATATTTTGGAAATTGTAGTATACTAAAGGATTTTTAGTGTTTTCATACAATAAAAATTTTGGATTTATACATTTTCACAAAATAAAAATTTACAGTTCTTGACAAGTAGATAAATCTATGCAAAGATATATACATTGACAATGTAAAGCTGAGGAAGAAATATGAAACAAAAATTTTACATAAACAGTTTTCCTTATGAAATAGAGTTAACCGCAAGAGTTTGCCACGAAAATGCTCGTAGATTGCTGGAATCCTACACAAGTGATGTTTCCATTGATGAATTTACAATCCTTGATACAATCATTGCAAAACCCGGATTATCACAGGCAGATTTGGCTCGTTTGATATTAAAAGGGAAAGCGCATACCGGAAGATTTATTATGGCATTAGAAGCAAAAGGATTGCTTGAACGCCACGTAGCAGAACGAGATGGAAAATTGATAAAAGTTGCAGATATTACCCCAAAAGGTGAAGAACTTTATTATTCAATCCTAAAAAATCTCAAACCGGCAATCGAAAAATATGAAGCAACAATTTCTGATGAAGAAATTAAGCAAGTTATATCAAGTCTTAGAACTTTTAGACAACAAATTGAGCAGACAAGTAGAATAGTTTTTGAATAAAATTAAGAGAAAATAAATAATGAGCGAAGAAGTTATAAAACAAGAAAAAGCCACACAAGCAGAAGAATGGCACCCATCGAAAAACCCTTGGTTAATCTCAATTCCATTAATGGCATCAGTTTTTATGTATGCACTTGATGAAACAATTTCAAACGTAGCCTTGCCATATATGGCAGGTTCGTTTTCTTGTAGCCACAACGAGGTTACGTGGGTCATCACATTTTACCTGATTGCCAGCGGTATCATTATCCCTGCGGTTGATTTCTTGTGTAAATTTATGGGACGTAAAAACTTCTTTATGCTAAGTATCATAATTTTCACCTTCGCATCATTTTTATGCGGAATTTCAAACTCGTTAATTATGATGGTACTATCAAGATTTTTGCAAGGTATCGGCGGCGGTGCGATTTTGCCGTTATCACAATCAATAATGATGGAAAGTTTTCCTAAAGAAAAACGTCCGCAATCAATGGCATTATTTGGGTTGGGAATCGTATTTGCGCCGATTATCGGACCTGCAATCGGTGGCTGGATTACAGAAAACTGGTCGTGGCCTTATATTTATTATATAAATATTCCAATCGGATTTTTGGTACTTATTGCCGCTAAAGAACTATTAGAAGATCCACCTTATGCAAAAAAACAATCCGGACTAAAATTCGACAGTTTAGGATTTTTCTTCCTTGCAGTTTGGTTAGTCTTGTTGCAAATCGTTTTAGATAAAGGTAACGATGCCGACTGGTTCGGTTCGACTTGGATTTGTTGGATGACTGCAATCTCCTGTATTTCAGGTATAATATTCCTGATTACTCAAATCAAAGAAAAAAATACACTTGTTGATTTGTCTGTAATGAAGGATAAAAACTTTTTCTTCGGCACGGTAATTCAAATAGTTTTGATGGGTGTAATGATGGCATCGAGTGCGATTTTGCCGTCAATGTTACAACAAATGATGGGCTACACTCCATTTTTAAGTGGTATTTCAATGGTACCAAGAGGTGCCGGTTGTCTTGTTGCAACAGTATTCAGTGCAATATTTATTACAAAAATCGGTGAAAGAAAAATGGTTATCTCCGGACTTTGTATACTTGGCGCCGGTGGATTACTATTTGGCGACATCAACTTGCAAATTGCTCTCGGAAACATCGCCTTCCCGAACTTCTTATTCGGATTAGGTCTAGTTATGGCAATGGTTCCGCTTGTCGAATTGTCTTGCAGAACACTTAGTAACGAACAACTGACAAACGCCAGCGGGGTTCAAAACCTATTGAAAAACGTCGGCGCAGCAGTCGGAACATCACTTGTAACAACTTGTATTTCAAGATTTTCACAAGTTCACCAAAATATGATGGTTGGGAAATTGACAGAATTAAACCCTGCGTTTATGGAAAGATTGGAAGCATATACAGGAAGTTTCCTATCAAATACAGACTTAGCGTCTGCAACGTACACTGCAAAAGGCTTGCTCTATAATCAACTTTTGCAGCAATCAACACTTTGGGCATACATTGATACTTTCAGAATTTTTGCAATCGCATGTTTCTTTGTTGCCCCGATTGTTTTATTTATGAAGCGCAGAAATTTTTCATAAAAGTTTAACTAAAAATTGAAATTATTTTATCCGCCAAAATTTCATCATCAAGCGGAATTGCGGCGGTATTACTCAAATAATATTCTTCAAAATTTTTAGGATAATTTTTCCATAATTTTAGCAAAATTATATCATTTTCATTAAAGATTTTGTTATAAATTGTCTTCGAGGTACAAAACG
>CAVHEM010000060.1:0-733 GCA_963635055.1 Bacteroidaceae bacterium
GGAACAAAAACATGTTAACACCAAGAGAATTTAGAGAACACTTAATGTCCTACACTTAGTGTCCGTTTTTAAGGGGGCACTTCAGGTGTACTTATGGTCAAAAATACTCCATAATGGGATATTTTGTACAAGCCTTTAAGTTATTGGCAAAAGAAAAAATAATTACATAAAAAAAACAGACAAGTCGCCCTGTCCGCTTATTTCATTTCTGAAACAAAAAAGGATTCACATTAACCTAAAACTTTTAAACCCGTAAACCCTGTTTATTATTAAAAACAAAAGGAGTATCTATTTCTAAGTCGTTGATTTGCTTTTGCAATCTCGTTTCTTATACTTTCATAATACTATAAAGTATATATTTTTTCTAACTTTTTTATATACTCATTTAAAAGATTTACAATTCTTTTTGTAGTAAGTGCCAAAAGCTTTTATAGGCAAGGGTTTTGATTAGAAAAATACATTCGCAAAAAATTTACATTATATTTTGAAATAATCATAAAAAACACTTGCCAAAACCTGAAAGGTAACTGACAAGTGCTTTTTAACTATTTTTATTTGAAATATTTATAAATATTAATCACAAAAATTAAGACAATCTGCGGATAATTTCGTGCGCTTCTTCGCATTCATCAAATGTTTCAGTAATTTTTTCTGCATATTTTAGCGCTTCATCATTATTGCCGAGTTTTTCATTACATTTTGCCAAATTTAACAAAATATTGATATTCATTGG
>CAVHEM010000060.1:743-2522 GCA_963635055.1 Bacteroidaceae bacterium
CATTGGTGCTTTTTCAAGCATACTTTCAAATATTGATTTTGCTTGTTCGTAGTTGCCCAATTCGTAATAGCACAAGCCTAGCAGATTTTGCGCATCAGGCAATTTTTCTAACTCATAAGCCTTAACCAAGTATGTTTTAGCCTGTTCGTAATCACCTATCAAATGATAAATTCGACCTGCAATGAATAGTAAAAATGCAGATTCTGAACATTTTGGCAAGACTGCATCAATTTGTTGTTTTGCTTGTTCATACTGTTTTAAGTGTGTTTTATTCAATGCTGAAAAAGCAAGCGCAGTTGGCATTTCTGGGTCAATTTCGATTGCTTTTTGGTACATTTTGTCCGCTAGTTCAAATTGTGAGGTTGAATGCAAATAATTTGCGTATTCGACAACAATTGAATAATTATCCGGTTCTAGTGAATATGCTTTTTCAAACTCTTCTTTTGCATAATCAAATAATCTTTTGTTCAAATAAATTACACCCAAATCCTTATGCGCTGCCACATATTCAGGGTTGAGTCCGCAAACTTTTTTCAAAATTTGTTCTGCTCTATCTGTGTCAGAAGATTTTTGACAAAGAACCGCAAGTTCATAATATGTTTCAAAAGAAACAGTGCCTTGCTTTATTATTCGTTCATAAACTTCTTTTGCGTTGCCATATTGCCCTGTCTGGATATAAATCCCTGCAAGTTTTTTCAAGATATTTGTTGCTTTTGGCGTCAACATAATCAACTGTTTGAGCAATTCAATCGCAATTTCAAATTCTCCAAGAACTTGATAACAACACGCTAAATTATATTTATAACTAGGTTTTTGCGGATATGTTGCTGATAAATATTTGTAATGTTCAATTGCTTCTTTGAACTTTCCTGCCTTAACTTCTGATAAAGCCCAAGCCGTTATATAACTGTCTTCATCAGGTTCGCATTTGTGCGCTTTGGCAAAAAATTCACACGCTTCTTTATGTTTATTTTTTAGTTGCAAAATTGTTGCCATATTGAAATATGTTAAACCGTCTGTTTCGTCTAGTTTTGACGCTTTTTCGTAAGTTTCGTAGGCTTTGTCCAAATTTCCGATTGTCAAATAACAAGTTCCTAAATTGTTATACAATTGAAAATTATCCGGATTCATTGAAATTGCTTTTTCGATATATTCAACGCTTTCTTCAAACTTTTTGGCAGCCATACAAGCGGTACCAAGAATGTAATATATTGAATAATCTTCGGTATTTACCAATTCTAACGCTTTTTTGCCTGTTTCGATAGCTTGGTCGTATTCTTCTAATTTAATATAAGCAATTGTCAAACTTTTGTAGGCATCAATATATTCTGGGCGAAGTTCCAAAACTTGTTTATAAGCGTGCTTTGCTGCAATCAAGTCAGATAAATTATCATAACAACACCCTAAATAGTACCAACATAGCGCATCATCAGGGCGATATTTTACAACATCTTCCAATATAGAACGTGCAGAATCATATTGTTCCATATTCACGTCGCACAAGGCTAGTAGGCGTTGTGCATCATAATCTTTTGGGTCATTTTTAACTATTTCCGACAATTCAGATTTTGCCTTGTCGAATTCTCCTGAGTCAATCAACTCGTATAATCTATCAATTTCTTTATCTTCCATAACACCTCAATTATATCACAAATTTTTTAACGTAAGTGGGTTGTCATTCTTGTAATTGTAATTATTTTCCTCCCCTTCAAAATCAAAGATTTTGGTTCCAGCCATACGGCATACAGTCTCACTCAATTCGCTTCGCTCATTGGTTCG
>CAVHEM010000061.1:0-4047 GCA_963635055.1 Bacteroidaceae bacterium
ATATAGGCATACATAAAGTATTTAGTCTTTTAGGTATTAAGATAAAGTTTAAATCTAAAAAATTGTTAAAAAGGTACAATATCAATAAAAACAGTTTTATAGAAGATATTTTCTCTGTAAAAAATGATTTCGTACATAAAGTTGTTACTATATGTGGTATCAAATTTAAATTTAAATCAAAAAAGGGTGTGCTTCAAAATGAATACAGAATCTTAAGAACAGATTTAGAATATCAAACAAATAAATATAATAATTTAATCATACATGGATACAGCGAACTCAATGCAATACAGTCTTATTATTCAGAAAATAAAGAAATTTCAAAAAATGATAATACAAATTCAGCAACGATATTAATTCCAATATATAACGGATTGGAACATTTAGAAAATTTAATCCCATCCTTATTAGAAAACACACCAGTAGATATAAAAATTGTTCTTATTGACGACTGTAGTCCTGATTCTAGAATAAATGATTTTTTGGATAAATTATCAGATAATGAACGTTTTATTATTATAAAGAACAATGTTAATTTAGGTTTTGTAAAGACTGTTAACAAGGGAATGTCTTTTATAAAAACTAAATATGCTATTTGGTTAAATTCTGATACCATTGTTCCGAAAGATTGGGTAGATAGACTACTTTACCCATTTAAAATAGGACAAAAAATAGCAACAACAACTCCTTTTTCTAATTCTGCAGCAGGTTTTTCTTTCCCTTTATTTTTTAAAGATAATGTCATGTCTCATTCTTTAAAAGAAATAGATGAATGTTTTCAATTAATAAATCCAAATGATATTACCTTGAATGAAACATATAGTGGTACAGGTTTTTGTATGGCGATTGATATGGATTGTTGGACAGAAATTGGAAAATTGGATGAGAAAAATTTCGATAAAGGCTACGGTGAAGAAAATGATTGGTGTTTTAGAGCGAAACGAAATGGTTGGAAGCATTTATTAGTTCCAAATTTATTTGTTCAGCATTGCCATGGAGGTTCTTTTGACAGTAATGAAAAGAAAATGTTTATCGAAAGTCATCTAAAAATTTTAAGAGAAAAATATTCAGACGAAATAAATATTGAAGTTCCTGAATTTATTAAATTAGACAAATGGAAAGTGTATAGAAATTTAGCTTCTATTCTTATATGTAAAAACAATCCAATTTTAGTTATAGATTTAAAACAAGAAAAAAATGATGTTTCTGGTGCGCTTGATTATAGGAGTAATATGGTTCAAGAATTACAGGAACAAGGTAATAGTGTAATTGTCTTACAATATGAACGCGGAAAATGCGATAAATGGAGTATAATTCCTGAAAATTGTTCTTCAGAAATAGAGATCCCTCTTAATACATTTTGGGATATAAAGATTTTATTTAACCTTTTGAATATTAAGAAAATAATAATAAACAATTTTGCTTTTTTGAATGACGTCGAAAATACCATTTATAAATTGAATGAGTTAAAGAAAGAGTATAATTTAGAACTTACGTATAAATTTCATGATTATCTTTCGATATGCCCATCTTTCTTTTTATTAAATAAAGATGGAAAAAATTGTTACAATTTTTGTGATACTACTCAATGTGAAGAATGTTTAAAACATCCTCGTTTTAAGACTATTCAACGAAATGATATAAATGCTTGGCGAGAATGTTGGCAAAGTTTATTTAATTTAGTGGATGAATTTCATTGTTTTTCTGAATACTCGTATAATAAAGTCAAACATGTATATCCATTGATAGAGGGAAAAACGCATATAATAGAACACAAACCTTTAATGAAAGAAAATTATAGCAAGTATGTTATGCCAGAAAAAGATAGCCCATTAACTATAGCTTTTGTTGGAGCTTTTTGTTATGAAAAAGGTGCTGAGTATTTTATAGAATTGTCAAAAATATTTAAATCTAAAAATATTAAAGCTAAATTTATTTTGATAGGTAAAGACATGTATCAAGAAGAACATACTTGTATTGATTATGTGGGCTCCTACACCAGAGATGAATTAGGTCATATTTTGACTAAAAATCATGTCCATGCAGTAATATATAGTTCAATTAATAATGAAACTTTTTCATATTGCGCCCAAGAACTAATGATATTAAATGTTCCTTTTGTGTGTTTTAAAGATGGTGCACCTCAAGAAAGAATTAGAAAATATAATTATAAGCTTGGAAAAATTTCAAATGAAATTGCTTCTGAGGGGTTGTATAAAGCATTAAAGGAACTATTATACGAAGTATATTTAATTGAATTGATATAAGTTAAATGAAATTCAGTTAAAATGATGGGGTATATAATGAATAAAATATGTAATATCGAGAATATAACAACTATATGTTCAGGATGTAGTGCCTGTACTAATATTTGTCCCAATAAAGCTATTTCTATGATAGAAAATCAAGAGGGGTTTTTATATCCGCATATAAATAAAGAAAAATGTACTAATTGTAGATTGTGTGATAAAACTTGTCCTGTTTTGAATCCGAGCTATACTAATATATTAAATCCTAAATGTTATGCTGTTATGGCGAGTGATGATATCAGACTAAACGGTTGTTCTTCAGGGGGAATATTTCCAATATTAGCTCAATATTATTTATCTCAAGGGTGGTATGTTTCAGGTGCAAAATTTTTAGAAGATGGAAGTTTACATCATATTGTGACAAATAATATTGATGAGCTAAACAATTTAATTGGTTCAAAATATCTTCAAAGCAATATTGAAAATACTTATTATCAAATAAAAGAATTATTAAATAATAATCAAAATGTTTTATTTTCAGGCACTCCTTGTCAAGTTGCAGGATTAAAATCTTATTTACAAAAGGATTATGAAAACTTGCTAACGATAGACATTGTATGCCATGGTGTACCATCTCCAAAAGTTTTTAAAAAATATATAGATGAAAAAATCATTGATACAAATGATGAAAAATGGTTAAATACAAATTTTAGAGATAAAGTTAATGGTTGGAATCCGTACTTGATTACTACTACCACTACTACTAAGCAATTATCAACCGGTACAAATGAAAATTTATTTATGCAAGCATTTCTAGGTAACTATTGTTTAAGGCAAAGTTGTAGTGATTGTAAATTCGCTAAATTTCCAAGACAAGGGGATATCACAATAGGTGATTTTTGGGGAATAGATAATTATGATAGTAAACTAAACGACCAAAAAGGTACATCCTTGTTGCTCATTAATTCTGAAAAAGGGAATAATCTAATAGATGAAATTAAGTCGAAATTAAAATTATTTGAGGAAGTTCCAATATCTGTTGCACTTGATGGTAATTGGAACCTAAATCATTCAAGTATTTCATCAGATAATAGAAAACTATTTTTTGAATTATTAGATAAAAAAACATTAAAAGAGAATTTAGAAATCTGTAAAGAAGATAAATGTGATTATTTGATTTTAAATTTATCATGGTCATTAAATTATGGTGCAAACTTGACAGGTTGGGCTATGCAAGAATTGGTAAAATCTTTTGGATTGATACCAAAAATATTGGATGTAAAAGCAGATTACATTAAACCAGTATATAAAAATAGTTTTGCGGAACGTTTTGCAAAACTATTTCTAAATTTCACAAAAGAAATTGTAGTTAATGATGCAAAATATCTTAAAGAGTTTAATACAAAATGCAAGGGAGTAATTGTTGGTTCAGATCAAGTATTTCGAATAAAGTGCATTGAAAGTATTGATAAATACTTTTTGAATTTTTTAGATTTATTTAAGAGAAAAATTGCAATTGCTCCTAGCTTTGGGGTTGGGAAATATGAAGTCTTGTATTCGGAAAACTTAACTGAAGAAAAATTGTATTATATTTCTAGTGCATTACATAGTTTTGATTATCTGTCTTGCAGAGAAGTTTCCGGAAAAGAAATTTACAAAGATATATTTGGGCTAGATTCTGATATGATTTTAGACCCCGTGTTTTTAATAGACAAAGAAAAATACAATGAGATAATAGAAACTTCTGACAAAAATTATGAAGGTAAAATAGTTAGTTATGTTTTAGATGATAATGAGG
>CAVHEM010000061.1:4190-17542 GCA_963635055.1 Bacteroidaceae bacterium
ATAAAGTTTATAAACATATAGAAAATGAATTAAACATTCCTATTGTCAAAATGTATGATGGATATAAAGATAAAAATACAATTGAAGTTGCAGATTGGGTAAAAACATTTTATGATGCAAAATTTGTTATAACCGATTCATTCCATGGTGTATGTCTATCTATAATATTTAATAAACCATTTGTTGGTATTAAAAATAAAGATAGAGGCACTGCTCGTTTTGATTCTCTTATTGAAATATTTAACATTGAAAATAATTTTGTATCATCAATAACAGATGTTTTAGATAAGCAATTAAGCATAAATATGGATTATTCCGCAATAAATAAAATTTTAGAATCAGAAAAGAATCGTTGTATAGAAATATTAAAAGAAGTTTTATTGAATGATTATTCTAATAATAAAAATGCGAAATTGGGCAAAGTTGTAAATTATACAAGCAATAAATTGAGTTCTGATACTACATCTATAAATACAAAAATTGATGAGGTTGCAAATAAACATATTGCTGATACTCTTTCAACAAATACAAGAATTGATGAGGTTAGTAATAAGTATAATAATTTATTGTTATATTTGAATCGTAATAAAGTTTATAAACGATATTACCGTTATAAATTATTTTCTAAGATTTTCTTTGGTAAAAAGAGGAAACATTACAAAGAAAAAGCTAAAATATTCCATGAAAAGGTAAGAGCTATAAGAAAACTAATCAAATCTCAAATATTCTAAAAACTAATTTACAATCAAAAGAATAAACTCAAAAACTCCCTAAGAGGCCACTCACGCCGCTTTAAACAAGTTTTCTATTTCTCATGGTAAACTTTACCTACGAACATGGTTAATTAGGTTAAAAGCAGCTCCACTGGCTTCAATGAGAAATGCTAAATATTGAATTTATAATATAATTCTTCGTAATAGGAATCATGTGTTTTGGGTTGTATTAACTTGATTAGCAGCATGGTTTGAGTTAGCACCATTAAGACATATCTTATTTATAACAAGTGAACTATTATGACCTGATTTAGTATAGGATAAATCTTCATCTATATCATCTGTATAAAATACATCTTTTTCTACATCATCAACAGTGCTGTAGCCTAATTTTCTTTGCTCTGCCTGCAAGAGATTCTTTCACTGATGGCAAACTCTGAATATCAGCAGAACCTGTGATTATATACTGACCGTAACGATTATCTTTATCAACAGCCTTTTTGATTGCGGTGATAAGTTTCGGAACTCTCTGTATTTCATCTATAATCATGGTTTCTTTATCATGTTTAATAAAACCATTGGGATCAGCTTGTGCAATGTCTTCTTCATCATCCAAAGTTACATATTCAAAATTATTAGGCTTAGCAATATCGCAAGCTAGAGTTGTTTTTCCACACTGTCTAGCACCAACAAGCATTGTAACACGTCTTGTTTTAAGAGCCTCTTCTATCTTTGTTGTTAGCCATCTTTTCTTTGTCATAATTGGAACATAAAGCATGTTCGCAAATTTGTAAAGTATGAGTCTGCAAATTTGTATAAAATAAGTTGGAGATTTTGTATATTATAACCATGTATTTATGTATTTTCTCAATCTTCAATGAAACATAAAAACCTCGTTGTTACTTGCTTACAAATGTTTATTAAGATATTCTTCTTAAATATTCTATTTGTGTAAAAACGGACATATTGACTACATTCGTTATTTCATTGTAGAATTTACTTACAAAAAGTTCCAGCGTCTTCTGGCGGGTGGAGCCATAAAGGAGATGTCGTCGACATCTCCTTTATTTTATTAATTAAAATTTTGAAAACATGAAAAATAGAGTTCAAATTATTGTTGCATGCCAGCAACAATCTGCATTTTTAGGGTGGGGACAAATTGTCCCCACCCTTCTAAAAGTTCTCCATCTCGTTTCCTTAGTTGCTTTATATAATCTTTGGGATTAACTGAATCCGTCAATATTCTAACAATATCTTCAACTTTTACTTTATTAGTGTTGTTTATAGACCTTGCTTGTATAAGATTCGATATGTGGAGTATCAATTTCGAACACATGAATTCTTCCAGGACCCAAATCAACTGCAATTTTTCCTTGTGATACTTGGAATTCACTCTTTTCACCATAACTTGGCAACAAGTTCACTAATTTTTGATTTTCTTTCAATGTCGGAACAATTACATTACATGCAGTTCTTCTATTGACATTACGGTTCGCAATAACAAGTAACGTTCTACCTTTTCTGTATCTTGCAAATGCAATAACTTGGTCTGATTTATCTTTTTCTTTATTCAAGACGATATAAGAACCCCTTGTCACTACATCATTATATTTGTCCCTAAGTTCCATTGCCTTAGTGAAAAATTCACCAATTTCCGGATTATTCCCCCCCGGTTTACGTGACAAATTGAAAATATCCAATTGATAAGGGTGAGTTTTCATTGTATTTGAATCAGTCTGAGTTTGTTCAAATGTTTTATCAGCATAACTGTAATTGTAGTAATCACCAGATTGGAAGCCGTCAACTGCATACGGGTTTAACATAGGCAAAGTTGCCTGTAAACCGGAAGTTAAATTACAAAATACTGTTCCGCCATGCAACATAGGTGATTTATCATCATGAGTTGCAAACGAGCCAATCAAAGATTTACCTTTTTCCAAATCAAAAGACATATTCAAATTATCAATTACATAATCATGCAACTGTTGCGCAGTATTCCATTCATGGAAAATGTGATATTGTCCGTAATAAGCATCAAATCCTGCTCTTAAAGAGTCTTCCGGTCTGTCATAAGGCATATTAGCCTGAGGGGAAGCATCTTCATAAGTGTAAGTTTCCGCAAGCCAAGCAAACTCAGGATTACGCTTTCTTGAATAAGGAATGATAATATCCCAAAATTCAACAGGTTTAGCTCTGGCAACATCGGCTCTAATACCATCAACACCGGCATCAATCATCATATCAACAAATTTTCTATGATATTCCAGCAATTCCGGATTAAGTGTTCTTTTGCCTTCATCTTCCCAAGGTTCAAACATTCTGATATCTCGCCAACCTTGTGGAGTTTTTGCTAATCCGTTTCTTTCGTGCGCCATAAGTTCCGGACGTTCTTCATACAAATTGAGAGATGCACAACTTGGCAAATCAACCATTACTCTAATTCCACGGTTATGACAAGCATCAACAAAAGCCTTAAACTGTTCGATATCTGATCTCGGGTCGTTTTTATCAATCAAATTAGGATCTATTTTTAACAAATCTTCCGGAGAATAAACAGAACCGGCTGTTCCGTAAGCGTTGCTTTTTCCAGGAGGATTTATCGGCAAAAGGTGCAAGGTATTAAAACCTTGTTTTTTAACTTCGTCTAAACGGTCAATCGCATTCAGGAAGGTTCCACATTTTTCATTCCCGTCAATATATTCATTTCCGTTTGTATCCTGAGCATTGAACAATCTAGGAACAATTGCCAAGATTTTAACATTATTTGTTAAAAACAAAGTTCTCAAATCGTTTTTATAAGGTTTAACTTCTTCTGCTTGTGCGATTTTTACAGCAGTTACGGCAGGAGCGTTAATCATTGCATTATTTTTCAAAAATTGCTCAAGCAAGTTATCCTGACGTTTTTCACTTTGAGTAGGATTTTGAATATTAGCGGTTTGATTTTGGAAAGGCAACAAACTAGAGCCAAACGTTTGAATATTATTTTTTCTATAAGAATAATATTGCGGAGTTATTGTAAGCATTATTGTTGACCTCCTTTATTATTTGCGCTTGGCGCTTTCATTTTTCCGATAAAGAATTGAGATATCAAAGTTATGCCAATCAAACCGGCACCTAGTTTTCCAAACACGCTGAACCATTTATTACTGTTATACATATTGTTGAACCACTTGTAAACCATTTCGGTTGGTGGACAGCCATTCAATGTAAATTGAATAATAGACGGAGTTGAAACAGTGCGTCCATTTACTTTAAAATTAGGTTTTGCAAAATTGTCATAACCACCATTTATATTCAACAATTCTTTTCTATATCTCATGAATTCTTCTAAAAATCCTGAATTTTTAATTCTTTCATAAGTATCAGGGTGAACGTTTTCTTCAAACATAAATTTCATAACACTTTCGTAAAAATTTCTGTCATTTGAATATTCAACTGAATTTTTTCCTGCTCGACCCAAGAATTTATTATTAACTTTACCACCTGTAACTTCAACTTGACCATAATCAGTTCTATCAGGTTCAGGATTACGTTTTGACCATAATTTTTCTGCATAATCAGAAGTATGACCGCTAATCATGGTTTGTTTTGCAAGTTCTACCATTTCTTCCTTGATTTCTTTCGGAATACGTCCGTTTAAAATAGCATCGTCACCCTTCAAGTTTGCAATTCTATAGTACATATCCATACAGTTTAAAAATCTGTAGAACGAACTTTTTACACCCATTACACGTTGATCAATTGCATCAAGCAAAATTTGTTTTCCGGAAGTGTTTGAAGAAACAATATCATTGTGCCAACCGACAACACCGCCAATTTTTTCAGCAGTGTTAGTAAAACCTTTACCCAACAAGGAATTTGTCGTTCTATCATAAGTTGAATTGATTAATGATTTGAAAGTGTTTGTATCATCTTCTTTTGACAAATCCAAAGATGAAGTTTTGCTATGTATTGAAGCCAACAATTGTTCCATTTTTGTCATAAATTGAGCATAAGCTTCTTTATCTGCAACAAGGTTTTCAATCTTTGCTCTCAATACATCTTCAGACAATTCATTGTCTAAACGAGCCTTTTTAATTTCAGCGGCAGAAAAATTCAATGCTTTGAACATGCCGGAATCTGAATCATTCCAAATGTTTGCTAACGCAGTTTCTGCATCTTGACCGACTTTCAAATAAGCGACTTTATTCAACAACATTTCTTCCGGCTTATGAATATTCAAAATGTCAGAGAATTCTTTCAAACGTTTGATTTTGTCGTCTGTCAAAATTGTTGCAGTTTCTTTGCCTAGAGTTTTGAATAACGGAGCCTTGCTTTGAATTCCTGTTCTTGTATGAATTAATCTGTCTAAGTTGAAATTCAATACTTTAACGGATTTTGCATCAAGTTCCGGAGCAACGGCTTTGATATTTTCACCAATCAACTCTTGAATAGCTTTTGAATGTTCTGAAAATTCTTTATATTCACCGTTCAACAAACCTTTTGCTGACAATCTGCCAACCAAAGCCTCTTGTGTCGGCACAACTCTATCCAAAATTTCATCAGAAACTTTAGCATGTTTCATTGTATCTCTTATAGTTTTTTGAATTTCATTAACACTTTTGTCAGATACTTTAAATTCTTTTTGCGGCAATATATTTTTCAGGTCTTTTTCAATTCCGACAGCAACTGTATGGTCTAAATCTTCTGACAAATTTGCTAAGATATTGTTAATCAGTTCAGGTGTTACAGGCTTACCTTTATTTTCAGTAAGCAAAGTATTTAATGCAGCCTTATTTGCAGACATATCAATCTTTTTAACCTCATCTGAGAATTGAGTTAAAATTTTATCAGCCTCATTATTTACAGCCTTATCAGTATATTTAGAAACAGGTTTTTCCAAAGCATTACACATCAAAGCACTCAATAGCGGTGTTGCAAAACCTGCTGTTAACATCCACATTGTATTATTTTGAAGTGCAATTTTTCTCATTTTTTCTTGGATAAAGTTACGACGGTTAGGAATATCCTTCGGAACATGAAGTCTATCACCTATTTTGTTAATTTCTTTATCAGAATACAAATCCCACGGAATGAATTGGTGGTCTTGGTAGAACATCTTTTTTCTACCGTAATTGTCTTCATACTGTTGACGAACATTTACACCATGTATAAGTTTTGCCGGCAATTGAATAAACAATTTAGGCCAAACGTCCATTGCTGCAAAAAAGGTACCTAGTCCAATAAATTCAAACAATTTTGTTTTTGGTGTATTTTTCTTTGTAAACAAGTAAGTCGCCAAAGTAAGTCCGCCAAACTTTAATGCCATATCATTAATTCGACCCAATTCATGGTCGTTCGCTTCACCTTTTACGGCATGGTAAAGCGCTTTTACGTTATATTTAAAATCTTTTTGGATTTCTGACGGATAATCCATTATTGTGGTCTTGATAAGTTTACCATTACTTGGCAATGGCTTGATAAACGTTCTGTTTGACAATTCACGATGAACGTCAAAATCTTTCGCAACTTTATCAGAATTATATTGTTGTGCGGTCGGATTGTTATTAATATAGGATTGCAGTAAATTTGTAGTTCTCATCTAACATACCACACTTTCTTTATTCGGATTAATATGACTATTTGTCTTTTTCGGCTTCTTCGTAATATGTAAAGAATTTACAACACCTAAAACTGTGGTCAATAACGTTGCTGCAATAAGTGCTTTTCCTGAATGTTTATCAAATTTTGAAACTTGTCCGCTAGGACCATTATACAAAGCCTTTGAACTTTCAACAAAACTTCTGCCAAAAGTTTTCATCGAATGTATAAAATCTTTACCTTTCCAGAATTTTAGAGTGGCAACGTTAAAGAAATCGTCCCAAGGTTTTTGGAATGCCAACGCAACACCTGTTACAGCCCACATAAATGAAGAAAAACTTTTTGCCAATTTTGATTTTACTAAAACTTCTTTATACACTGGTTTAACGTCTTGGTCAGAATCGTTCAAATTCTCGCCCAAACCATTTTTCTTCGCAATTTTATCATATCTGAAATTGATTGATTCACCCTTTGAAGTATCACCGTATAACTGATCCCAACGAGGGAAATCAACACTTTCCCCTACCTTGTGGTATTCAATACTTGTCAAACCACTGTCACTATCAGGATTTTCCTTCAAGAAATAATTAACTTTTGAATACGGAAGTTCAGTATCAATTCCGGTAAACCATTTTATAGGAGTTGTTATTAAAAATTTTGTAATATCCTTCAATCCTGCATATAGCAATACTCCCAATGCCATTTTATTGCCAAGTTTTGCCGCTTTTGTCACAGCGTTATGATTAAAATGATTATTAACACCATTAAATACAGCCATCATCATGCCACTGCCAATAATAAACGGAACATTACCCATAGTTAAGAATTCATAGAAGTTAGAATTAATACTACCTTTCAGTCCTTTTGCAGGATAAACTGAAAACGCTTTAGTAACCTTATCCATGCCAATTCTGGTTCTTGTGACAATGTTATTAGGCATCAGTGTATCATGCTCCTCTTTTGCCGGATTGGCTTCAGAACTAGTGCCTTCCTTATTTATATTATTATTCTCTGCTTTAAACCTTATGCTATTTTGACTAAAAGTATTAATCGGTAATATCATGATAACTCCAAAATTTACATCATTAGAATACGTGTCAACCTAAAAATTTGATACATTCTCCCCATATTTTTTACAAATATTAACAAATTAATTATTTACAAATATTGAAAAATATTAATGTGAACAACCCCATTATAACACAATAATATCCAAATATGTTAAGTGAAAATTTAGAAATAAATTTCATAAAATATTTTATACACAAATATCCCACAATACCTGATACTAAAGTTCCAGCAAATATTGCAACCCAGTTATAAGTCAGGGCTTCAGTTACATCAATTTTAATAAGCGGATAAACCATAGATGCACCCAAAATAATCGGAATACTTAACAAAAATGAATATCTTGCAGCAGTTTGTCTGTCTAACCCCGCAAACAAACCGGTAGCAATAGTCAAACCTGAACGAGATAACCCAGGAACTACCGCAATACCTTGCGCTAAACCGATTAACAATGATTGTTTTAATGTTACATTTTGAGATAAATTCGCTTTATGTTTTGACATGTATTCGCTAGAAAATAGCAATGCCCCTGTTATCAACAATAATCCGCCAACAATAGCAGGGTGAAAGACCAAATGACTTGCAGCTTTTTCAAGTGGTAGAGCCAAAACAACAGTAATTATAGTACCTGCAATGATATACAAACCTAATTTTGCTTGTTGGTTTTCGTAATTTTTAGTTTTTATGGCATGCCAAAGTGCTTTGCAAATTTCCGCAATATCTTTTCTGAAAAATATCAAAACCGCAATCAAAGTACCCAAATGCAACATAATATCTAAAAAAATTTCCTGAGTCGGTTGCTCTTCTGATATAGGAACATTATTAAAAATCTTATAAAAATTTGATGTAAAAACTATATGTGCAGAACTTGAAATTGGCAAAAACTCACTCAAGCCTTGTACAATCCCCATCATCACTGACAGTACAATATTCATTTACTTAACTCTCCTTTAAAAATAACTATTATTCGGCTTCAAAATAAGAACAACAAGAGGTTTGAGTTTCCCAAACCGTAATTTTACTCAATTGAACAATTTTCTCTTTCAATTTTGAATAAATATATGCTGAAATCATTTCACTAGAAGGGCTTTCTCCTTTGAATTCAGGCAATTCATTCAAATCTTTATGGTCAAGAGTATCTAAAACGGCATTAAGTTCTCTTTTCAAAACTTTGTAATCAATCAAAATATTACTTTTATCTAAAGTTTCACCACTTACAAAAGCCTCAACCATCCAATTATGCCCATGTTGATTTTCGCATTCACCGTCATAATTCAACAAATGGTGTGCTGCTGAAAAATACGCTTGTGTTTTAATTTCGTACATAAACTATCCCCTTATACATTTTTAATTATTTTCTTCTATTTTATTATCAAAAATAAAATCGCACAACTCTCTAACTGCCCCACGACCCCCATTTAGCGAAGATTTAAAATTGCAAACTTGTTGAACTTTTGCAACTGCATCGGCAGGACACGCAGCAATGGCAACTTTTTCTAAAATACAAATGTCCGGCTCATCGTCCCCCATATAACTTACTTGAGAAAAATCAAGTTCGTATTTTTGCATAATTGCCTCAAGTATTGGCAATTTGTTGCGTACACCTTGATAAACCTCGGTTACTCTAAGGTCTGAGGCTCTTCTGTCAACGGTTCCGTTGTTACGACCTGTTATAATCGCTGTGATGTAACCGTTTTTTGTCATTTTTGCAAGTCCATGCCCGTCTTTTGCGTTGAAGGTTTTATATTCTGTACCGTGCTCATCGTAAGTGATACTTCCGTCAGTCATAACACCGTCAACGTCAAACGCTAAAAGCTTGATTTTGCTTGCTTTTTCTTTTAAATCCATTATGCGACACCTGCTCTAAGTAAGTCGTGAACGTGGATTACACCAACAGGGATATTATCATCTCCAACTACAGGAAGTGCTGTGATTGAATGTTTTTCCATAAGGTTAAGAGCGGACGCTGCGTAAGCCTCACCTGTTATACGTTTTGGATTTTCTGTCATAACATCTTTTACACTAAGTGATGTCAAATCAGAATGACCGATAACAGTTCTTCTGATGTCACCATCTGTCAAGATACCTGACAAAACACCGTTTTCATTAACGATAATCGCCATACCCAATTTGAATTGAGAAATCGTATTAATAACATTAATAAAGCTTTCGTTTTCTTTAACGATAGGCATTTTATCGCCTTTAATCATCAAATCTGCAACCTTGTAAGTCAAACCTTTACCGAGTTTTCCTGATGGGTGGAACATTAAGAAATCTTCTTTAGTGAAACCTTTTTTCTCCATTAAACAAACTGCCAAAGTATCGCCCATAGCAAGAGTTGCAGTTGTACTTGCAGTAGGTGCTTTTCCTAGAGGACACGCTTCACGTTCAACAGAAATATCCAAAACAACATCACTTGTTTTTGCCAAAGTTGAATTCAAATTACCTGTCATACCAATCATCGGACAACCAAATCTTTTAATTAGCGGTAACAAATTCATTAATTCTTGAGTTTCTCCACTATTTGAAATCGCAATAATAACATCTTCTCTTGTAATTACTCCGGAATCTCCGTGAGTACTTTCTGCAGGGTGCAAGAAATATGCAGGAGTACCGGTTGATGACATAGTTGCCGCAATCTTTTTACCGATTATACCTGATTTTCCCATACCTGTAACAATTACACGACCACGACAGTTATATAAAATGTCAATCGCTTTATCAAATTCTTCGCCTATATTATTTTTCAAACGTAATATTGAATTAGCCTCAATTTCCAAAACTTCTTTTGCGAGTTCGTTAATTTTGCTTAATGTCATAGTTTCCATACCCACCTCACTAAATCTTCGACACTGTCATTATAATATAAATATCCTCTAAATGTCGGATATTTACAAAAACTTTATAAAATTTTATAAAAAATCACCGATAAAAGATATATGACTACGAAACGAATTAACAAAAATATAGACAAGTCAGAAATAATCGACTTGCGAAACAAAAACCTTTTTGAAACATTGCAAGAAATCGTTTCATTGTCTTCAACTTACACAAATAAAGGGATAAAAATTAAATCAAACATACCTAATATAAAAAATGTTTTAAAAGATTTTCCAAACCTTCCGATTGTCGAAGTTTGGTAAATGAGTGGAAGAATAACAAATTTCAGGGGCTCTTCAGAGTAAAGTATAACAAAAATTTAAGAACTAAAAACTTTGTATTATTTTGATTATGGAAGAGATGCTGAATCAAGTTCAGCATGACAAATCGGTAACTCTGGCAAAGTTTTTGTCATTCTGAAAACCTAGAAAATTTGTACGAAGGAAATGAGTACTTAATTTTCTTGTTATTCAGAATCTGTGCAAAATATTGCAAAAATGTCACCCTGAAGTGGTTTCAGGGGCTCTTCATATCAACGTTTAACAAGGATTTTAGACTTAATTCTTTATTTTTTTTACGACTTTTCTGTCAATAAATAGTCTAAAGTTTTATTATAGAATTTTGCAAATTTATAGGCGTTTGATAATGAAATATTATGTTTACCACTTTCGACATTGGAAATGTAAACTGAACTGAAATCAAGAGTTTCTGCCACACTTTCTTGTGTCAATCCTCTTTTAATTCTCTCCAATTTGATATTTAAGCCAAAATTTTTCAATAAAATTTCGTTATCCATAGTTTAATTTTATAATCTTGACTTTAAATATCCAATTATCTATAATTTATATCAATTAAACTATAGATTAAATATAGGAAGGTTAGTTTATGAGAAATTTTGGTTTTACGTTGGCAGAAGTATTGATTACGTTGGGAATAATTGGAATTGTCGCAGCCATGACAATACCGACATTGATTTCCAACATAAATTGTCAAAAATTCAAAACGGGATTTAAGAAAAATTTATCAACTCTTAACCAAATAGCAAAAATGAACTCTCAAAAATACGATTTTGATTTTGCAAGCGTAGAGAATTGCCTAAATAAAGACACGGATGAACCGACAACGGTAAACTCAATTTGTGCAATGATAAATGGTAATATAACGGGTAAATTTGTAACAAAATATCAAGAAATAATAACAAAACACGGAGTTCTTTATTATCAGGACATATTCAACAAAACCACACCAGATACTATGATAAAAGATCAGGGTATCGAATTATATATGTATAAAATGTTAGACGGCAGCATTTTTATGTTCCACTCTCCATTTGAAGGTCAAAGCGATGATATCGCCTGCACACTTGGCGGTAAAACGTTAGCTGAAAGACTGAGTGAACGTCAATTTCAAAAATATTGTATAGCCTTTATTGACGTAAACGGAGCAGAATTACCGAACAAAGAAGTCAGATGTTCTGACGGAAAAAGTCACTCAACAGATATCGACTCAGAATGTATTGTCCCGAAAAACAGTGCCTTTATGACAGATGTTTATCCTGTTGCGATATTTGATTCAAATATTGTACCCGCTTCCGCCGCCGCTAAATATGTACTGGGGAATTAAAAATACGAGTGTCCAACATTAAAATATTTACCCCATTTTCAATTTGTGATAGACTAAAGAAAAAGAGGGATAATTCATGGGTCAAACATTAGTTGAAAAGATTATATCTAACCATGCCGGTAAATCTGTAAAAACCGGCGAATTAGTCATTACAAACGTTGATGTTTGTGCGGTGCAAGATGGAACTGGTCCGTTAACCGTTCAAGAATTCAAAAAACTTGGCAAAGAAAAGCTAAAAAATCCTGAAAGAACGATTTTGTTTATTGACCATGCTTCACCGAGTCCGAAAAAAGAATTGTCCAATATGCACACGGTTTTGAGAGATTTTGCACGTGATTACGGTGCAGTATTGTCAGAAGTCGGTTCGGGTGTTTGCCACCAAAGACTTGTTGAAACATTTGTAAATACTACCGAAATTTTAGTCGGTGCAGATTCTCACACTTGTACATCAGGCGCTTTGGGTGCATTTGCTACAGGTATGGGGTCAACTGACGTTGCTGTTGCTATGGCATTAGGAAAAACTTGGTTAAAAGTTCCGCAAACCTTCAAAATCGTTGTAAACGGTAAGTTTAAAAAGGATATTTGCTCAAAAGATTTGATGTTACATCTAATCGGAATGATTGGAGCAGACGGAGCGACTTATAAAGCATTAGAATTTTGTGGCGAAACAATCGACAATATGTGTATGGCAGAACGTTTCACGCTTGCTAATATGGCAGTTGAAGCCGGTGCAAAATGCGGATTGTTCGTTCCTGATGAAAAAACTAAAGAATATTTGATTTCTCGTGGCAGAGGAGATAAGTTCAAAGAAATTAAGCCTGATGAAGATGCATATTACGAAAGAATAATCGAAATTGATGCAAGTGAAATTGAACACATTGTTTCATGCCCGCACACCGTTGATAACACAAAACTTGCAAAAGAATTGAACGATATCAAGGTTAATCAGGTTTATGTCGGGACTTGCACAAACGGACGTATTGAAGATATGCGAACCGTTGCCGAAATTTTAAAGGGTCGCAAGGTCAAAGACGGAGTTAGAATGCTGATTTGTCCTGCTTCTCGAGATATTTATAAGCAAGCATTAAAAGAAGGTTTGTTGGAAATCTTTATGGATGCCAATGCGGTAATTTTACCACCAGGGTGCGGACCTTGCGTAGGAATTCATGCCGGTATTTTGGCTGATGATGAAGTTTGTTTAACTACTCAAAACAGAAATTTCCAAGGTCGTTTGGGAAACACTAAAGGTTACATCTATTTGTCCTCACCTTATGTTGCAGCTTGCTCTGCAATTAACGGCTACATCAGCGACAAAATAGAAGCATAAGTTTTTTATATCATATTATATCATACTAGAGGCGGAGGCTTTTTAAGACTCCGTCTTTCCTTATGAGTAATAGAATGGGATTTTGGGTGTACTTAGCAAATGTTACGTCATTCTGAAAAGATTAAAAATCAAGCAATTTTAATTGCGTAGATTTTATCTTA
>CAVHEM010000062.1:0-4451 GCA_963635055.1 Bacteroidaceae bacterium
GATTGGATTAACTCCAGACCTATGAAAGTTCTTGGCTTTTCTACTCCTGCTGAGTGCTTTTTACAAAATGTTCCACTTGCTTCTTGAATTCAGTTGCAGGCAAATTAATAAAATAAGTAAACAAGATTTCAGAGTCAAAATGGCATGCAAATGTCATGCCAAAACTTTGTTCTTCCCATTTATTTTGAATGCAAGTCTTTTAGGGCATGCCAATATGTAAAATTTTCTTGACTATCCTTGAAATATTATCTAATCTGGCATGCCCGATTGGGGGATTTTGAAAATATTTTACAATACTTAACATTACTCAAAACCATGCAAAACCATGACCTGTCATGGTTTTAAGACATCCAAACGGCTGAAATTCATGCCATGACATGAAATTTCAACTTTCATTTTTCTAAAATCCGCTCAATTAGTAGGTTTCAGACACACGTTACAAAACTTAATAACGACATGTTCCAACCTTGAAAAATTCCCCTTATTTTCTATAATTAAATTATGGGGTCGGAAATCATTGATACACCGACCTTAGGGGAGATTTAAAATATATCCGTGAGGATATCGACTAGATAGAAGAACAATAAGTGGAGATTTTATAAATTGTTTAGAAGTAGGGATATGGGAAGAGCAGTTGCAGTAAGACGTTGGACCACAACTGCATTAGAATGTTATAAAAGAGGTTGCAACTGTGAAGGTTGTTTCTATAGAGATTTTTTCAGTGCATCATCACAAAAATGCCAAATGAAAGCATCTGTACTTGAATTAGTAAGAGTAATTGGCGCACCAGACGTTGAATTACCTCAATTTTTAGCTGACGAATAGAAAAAATACCCTTTAAATTTTCGTCAAAGTGTGTTATACTGACAAAGCAGTATTTTAATTGGAGGTTTTTAGATGTACATTCACGTAAACGGCAGAAACATTGAAATTACAGATGCTATCAAAGCTTATGTAAAAGAAAAAATCGGCAAAGCAGCAACTCATTACGATCAAATCCAAGGTATTGACGTTGTATTGTCTGTAATTAAAAATCCTTCTGCAGAAGGCAAGCACATTGCTGAAGTTACTTGCAAAACAAACGCAGGCAGTATTCGTTGTGAAGAAGCTGCTGAATCAATGTATGCAAGCATCGACATTTTAGCTGACAAATTAGCAAGACAAATTACAAAACTTAAAGACAAAAACCTTTCTTCTGACAAATCTTCTATCCGTACAGATGTACAAAAAGAAGAAAAAGAAGAAGTTGAAGTAATTAAAGCAATTGAAGACTAATTTTAGTTAAGCAAAAATTATTAAACAAAAACCGTTGTAGATAATCTGCAACGGTTTTTAAATATGAAATTTCATTATAGAAAACTATTTAACCTTACCTCTTAACATCAATGTTATAGCGGCAATTCCGGCGGTCATAAGTGCTGAAATCGTACCCATCACACCAGCGGAAAACATACTCTTTTTATTCAAATCTTTTTTCAACTCATCAACTGTCATTTGACCGTCCCAAAAGCTTCCGTCAGGTTTACGACCACCTATCTTTATTACGCCATCTTTAGCTTTTTCTGCTGCCCGTTTTAATGCAACATTATTTGCCTTAGATTGCAAATAATAAGAACCTGCTGCACCACAAAGCAATCCTGCACCCGTCATGATTCCCATACACTTACCGACACCTGCCATTATGATTACCTCCTAACTATTAATCAAATCTATACCTACATTATAAAACACGATTTTTGAAAATTTTGCTAATTTGTTAAAAAGAATTAACATCACACATATACCCGAAAGACTACTTGCTTTTTCTACTTGATGACTTATGATGAAAGGGTAAAGTTTTCTTAATTAAGGGTTTTAAATAAATTGTTAGTAGGGTAAAATAGACTTATGGCAACTGAGGAAAAATTATATTCGGACATTCCGCCGACAAAATTAAGGAATAAAGAGGAGAAATTTAAACCGGCAAAAACCAACAAATTTTGGTTAACAATAGCTAGTATTTTTTTCTTTAATATGTTACAAAACAGATTTTATGCTTTCCGCTACAACGGTGTAGAAAATTACACAGAACGTGATAGCAAATATCCTACTATATTATTTGCACCACATTGCAATTGGTGGGACGGTATTGTTTTGTACAACACTACACACAGAATTTGTCACAAAGAAATTCGTTTGATGGTTGAAGAATTGAATCGTTTTCCACTACTAAGACGTGGCGGAGCATATTCAGTGAATAAAAAATCTGCGCAATCTGCAATGAAAGCATTGCAATATTCTGTAGATTTGCTTAGCGATTTGAGAAACGTTCTTTGCATATTTCCACAAGGAATTATCAGACCACCTCATTTCAGACCGTTCAAATTCCAAACAGGTTTAACATACATTGCGCAAAATGCCGTTAAACGTTATGGCAAAGTTAATTTAATCCCATTATCCATCGACTATTGCTTCTTGAGAGATAACAGACCGGAAGTTATTGTTGATTTCGGAAAACGTATTGAGTTAACGGACACAAATATTGACCGTAAACATTACACCGAGTTTTTGGAAGCAAAATTAACAGAAACTTGTGATGAACAATTCAAAAATATTTCACAAGGTCAAATTGACGATTACAAAATTTTATTCAAGCAACACTTAAAATGGTACAGACGTATTGAACAACGTCTAAAAAGTATTGATTTACCAGATGTTTCAAGTGTGTAAATATTTATTACAAAAAGGCTCTCCTGTGAAATTCTTACGCCTATAAATTTTTTATATATGTAAGAGATTATACACAAGGAGAGTTTTTTTATGAGTGAACGTGTAGACGATATTAAATCCATTGACGAATTAAGAAAAGCACAAGCCGCATCTCAAATGCAGGGAATGAGCGTTGCTAATTACAATCAATGGGAACAAGTTTTGGAAGATTTTGAAAATGCAGGAATTCAATCGACCGGAAGTTATGAAGGCGATGTAAAATTGCATGAACAAATTATTGAAAAAATTGAAGCATATATTCAGGAAACACAAGAAGCGCAACGTCAACAAGAAATGAAAGCGCAAAATAACGACTCAACAAAAGTTGATGAAAAAACTTCAAACGATACAGAACAGGGTTTGAAAGCAAATGTCGCCAACGCAACAAGTTCAGTGATTATGGCAGATTATATGAAATATTATCACATGCTTTAGTCTAAATTATTTTTCAAATGCGGTAATCTGAAAAATCTTGCAACAAATACAGCACGACCAACAAATCTGTCACGTTTCAAGGTGCCCCAATAACGACTATCCAGCGAATTTCCACGATTGTCGCCCATCATAAAATAACTGTCTTCCGGAACAATTATCGGACCGCATTTTGCAACAGTGTCACTCATTAACATAAAATCACTAACTTCACCTTGTTTTACGCAAGGAGTATAGTCATAAACACTCTTGATATAATCTTCTTCGTATTTTTTGTCATTGACATAAACATACGCAGCACCGTCTTTTTCGAATTTAATTTCAATCTTATCCCCAGGAAGTCCGACAACACGTTTGATATAAGCAACGTCTTTACATAAAATACCTGTCAATCTTGACAATAATGGCAACGGACTACGTGATAACTGAGTAGATGGCGGATAAAAAACCATAATATCGCCACGTTTTGGAGTTGAGAAAAATCGTGAGTATCTTTCAACGATAATTCTATCACCTTCAACAAGTGTAGGATTCATTGAACCTGATGGAATCCAACGGATTTCGCAAACAAAAAATCTTATAACAATAACCATCACAAGCACAAATACAACGGTTTCTATAATGTCACACAAAGAACTTTTTTTGTATTCGGCATATTTTGGTTCAAAATCATCTAAAAAAAGCTGAACTTTTTCGGGCAATTTTGCTCTCAAATTTAGCCAAAATGCCGCTTTTTTTTCTTTGATACTATTTTTATAATCTTCCCACATTTCGTTTATTTTAGACATTGTTTAAACGCTCCAAACACCTGTATAACGCCAAACTGTAACTATTTTCGGGCAATAATTTCAGCTCATTTTTGGCTTGTTCTATATAATTATTTAACAAACTCTTAGTTTTTTCAATACCGGAAGCATAATTATCCGATTCTGACCCTAAAATCACCGGAGCATTGTAAATTCCGGAATTTATATCACTATTTGCAGGTTTTGAATTGTCAACATCTGTCATATTCAACAAATCATCTCGAATTTGAAATGCTATCCCAATTGCCAAACCTAAACGACTCAAACTTTTTAAGTCATATTGCGAATTGTCATCAGCCATTGCACAGGTTAAAAAAGCAGTTTCAAACAAATATGCTGTTTTATTTTTAGTTTTTTCAATATATTCTTCAAGCGTTCCCTTTTTAAACCGTGCATAATTTTGTTTAACTTCTCCAACACACATATTTTTTATGGTATTGGCAAATTGTTTTATAATATCAACAT
>CAVHEM010000062.1:4461-10010 GCA_963635055.1 Bacteroidaceae bacterium
ATCAACATTAGCAATTTTACATAATTTTTCAAGCGCAAGAGAAAGCAAATAATCGCCGGCAATAACCGCCAATTTTGAACCAAATTCAAATGAAACAGTTTTTTGTCCACGTCTTAAATCACTTTCGTCAATAATATCATCATGAATTAACGATGCATTATGAACAATTTCAACAATAGACAAAACTTCTAATTGGTTTTCATTTAAACTTTTTCCAAAAGATTTCACATACAAAATCGGCAAAACTTCTCTAATACGTTTTGATTTTCCAAGTAAAAATTTTTTCAAAGACGAATTTAAAGGTTCAGATAAAGAAATATTTTCAACCATTTTATTTTCGACAAAATTAATTTCTGTCGAAACAGTTTGTTTAATCAATTGATAATCTTGCTGAAAACTCATTTATTTAACCTTTTGAAGTTTCAAGTAATTAACCTTGTCCCAACTCAAATCAATATATTGAATTTTGCTGTCGACATCAGCAATTTGCGGAAGAATTGTATAAATACGTTTAATTCTTTCATAAACAGTACTGTCTAAAACCCCCAAACGAATATTTATTGTATGAATTTTCACAAATACATCATTAGGGTTTCTGATATCAATATACTCAACTTTTTCATTCGAATAAGTTTCCACATCTTTGACAATATGTTCAATTTCTTTGATTTTCTTGACAGAAACGTCATTTTTCATACCTTTAGGAGTAGTTAGGATTTTCAAAATATCCTTGTCCGGAACATTCATATAACGTTTATTTGTCACAAGAACACCATCTGATGTCAAAAATGCTACCGGTTGAGCCTTCAAATCTGTTTTTATCAATGCAATAGGAGTTCTTTCCCGAACAATAATCTGCAATCTTGCAGGAAATCCATAACGCCTTACATAAACTTTTTTAATCACCGGAAGTTTGTAAATTTGACGCATAATCGGTCGAACACTTACAAAAAATATCGGCAATTTTTGAACCTTGACATCTTTTAATGAATTATAAATAACATAATCAGGAATTATTTTATTATTCATAATTTCGATATTTTCGGTAGGATTTTTAAAAGTATTTGAAGGCAAGTACCACTGCGGAAGTTTCAAAACAAAATAACAACCAATAAGTAGTAAGACCGTCACCAAAAATCTGAGAAACGATTTCATACTGTTAATTTTCTTACGTTTCTTTCTGATTTTTCGTTCCAATTTCTTACGTCTTACAGAATTTTTTCCATAAGTGAACTCATCGTCAAAGTCATCGTAAGAATTATTTGTTGTATTGTTATTATTGTCGAAATCCTCAATCATTATTTATTAAGTCCCGCACCGTTCATAATAATTTGTACCAAATTGTCATAACTTATGCCCATAACTTTTGACTGAGCAGGTAAATCACTTGTAGCAGTCATTCCGGGAGATGTATTAATTTCGATTACATAAGGAATACCGTCTTTGCTAATCATAAAGTCAACTCTTGAAAGCCCTCTACAACCTGCGGTTTCGTGTGCTAAAACTGCAATATGTTTAACTCTCTTTGTCATTTCTTCATCTAATTCGGCAGGTAAAACGAATTCAGACATTCCTGGAGTATATTTTGATTCAAAATCATACCATTCATTTTTAGGTCTGATTTCAAGAATTTCAGTTGGAATATTTTTACCGTCTTTTTCCAAAACACCTACTGTTACAAATGCACCATTAATGAATTCCTCAATCAAAACATCATCATTATATTTTATAGCAGCCTCGTAAGCAGCTTCCAATTCCTCAGGAGTATTAACCTTTGTCATACCAAAGCTTGAACCTTCTGAAACAGGCTTTGTAAATACAGGATATTTCAAACCTTTTGTCATTTCTTTGACATCATCACCTTTTTTCACAAAAACAGATTTTGCCAAAGGAATTTCACTATTAGTTGCCAAAATTCTTTTTGTAAATTCTTTGTTCATACAAATTGCAGATGACATAACTCCACAACCTGTATATGGAATTTGCAAAATTTCTAAAACACCTTGAATACAACCATCTTCGCCATATTTACCGTGAAGTGCATTGTATGCGTAATCATAATTACCATCTTTTAATTTTTGAGCAATATCTTTATCAACTTCAACAAGTTCAGCATTTTTAAAGCCTAATCTTTGCAAAGCATCAAAACAGCCTTTGCCGGAACGTCTTGAAACTTCTGCTTCTGAAGACAAACCACCGCACAATACTGCAATTTTTGCATTTTTATCTATTTTACTTTGTATAGTATCTTGCATAATTCTACTTCCTTTTCGTTATTTCCACCCAAAAATCTTATTTCCGGTTCTAATTCTATACCATATTTTTCTTTAACTTTTGAATATAAATCCAACATCAAAGTCAAAACATCTAACGATGTTCCACAATTATTATTTACAATAAAATTCGCATGGTTTTCCCAAACTTTGACACCACCGCAAATCATATTTTTTGCACCAATTGAATCAAGCAATCTTCCGGCAGAATCACCTTGCGGATTTTTGAAAATACTCCCACAATTCGGCAACGCTAAAGACGGTTGATGTTCTTTTCTAAATTTCAAATTTTGAGCCATTTGTTGCTCAATTTCTTCTTGCGCTTTTTTCAACAATTTGAATTCTGCCTGCAAAACAATGATTTTTTCATCTTGACATCTTGAATGACGATAGGTGAAATTCATTTCATCTTTTGAAAATTTCACAACCCCTTGTCCTTCAACATAAGCGGTCACAGAAACCAAAGAATCACTGATAACTTGTGAATTTGCAGAAGCGTTCATGCAAACTTCACCACCGACAGACCCTGGGAAACCTATCATAAATTCAAGTCCGGATAAGCCGGATTTGCAAACTTCTTGCGACAATTTTGGACCTTTAACTCCGGCATCTGCAATAACGGTATCGCCATTTATTACAATATTTTTCATTTTGGTTGTTAAAATTATGCCACCGGAGTATCCGTCAGATGAAATCAATGTATTAGACAGATTGCCAAACACCGGCAAAGTTGGATTTTGGCTCAATATTTGTTCAAATTCTGACAAATTTTCAGGGAAAAAAACTTTGCAAATACTTCCTCCAATTTTGAAAGAAGTAAAATTTTTTATTTCAAAGTTTTTTTCAGCCACAGTGCTCATTTTACACCTTATCTTTGCACAACGTCATCAATTCTTTGCCCAAGTTTGTAATCGTACCGGCACCAAGTCCGATAACGATATCACCAGATTTTAGTGTAGGTAACAATTTTTCTGCAACCTCGTGCATATTGCCGGAAAGGTTTTCGCAAGGAATATCAATTTTTTCTTTCAATTCATTAGTGAATGCTTGAGAATTTACTCCATCAATCGGATCTTCACTTGCTGCAAATACATCAGTCACGACCACTCGGTCAACGTCTGAAAATGCTGTCATAAACTCATTCCAAAGATTTTGCAACCTTGTATATCTGTGCGGTTGAAAAACTGCAATAACATTTTTACCTTTAAAAGATTTAGAAGCAGACAATGTTGCTTTGATTTCTGTCGGGTGGTGAGCATAATCGTCATAAATCGAAATACCGTTCACTTCACCAATTTTTTGAAATCTTCTGCCCATGCCAGTAAAAGTTGCAAAATGCGGATTTACGAGTTCCATATTTACACCGGATTGATGTAACGCAGCCCAAACCGCTAAAGAATTATAAACATTGTGAACTCCTTTCAAGCAAATTTTAAGATTTGTTTGAAGTTCGCCTTTATACAAAATATCAAAACTTGTATAATCTTCAGCATATACAATATTTTTTGCACTATAATCAGTATTTCCGCCAATAGAATAAGTCATAAATTTGGCATTATTATCAAGTTCGTGTTCTGTAAAATATTTAACAAGTCTTTTAACACCATCGTTATCAGTATTTGCCAAAATTATACCGTTCGGACGAATATTTGAAATAAATTTTTCGAAAGTTTCCAAAATAGAATCCAAACCATTTTTGTAAAAATCTAAATGGTCAGGCTCTAAGTTGTTCACAACAACCATATTTGCTGAATATTTAACAATTGTACCATCACTTTCATCAAGTTCTGCTATAAAATATTTTTCATTTGTAGCATTAGCATTGACGTTCAATTCAGGAATAATTCCACCTACGACATAAGAAGGTTTCAAGCCGGCTTTTTCCATTACATAAGAAGCCAAACCGCTCGTTGTAGTTTTCCCATGAGTTCCGGAAAAACCTATAAAAAATTCTTCATGTTGAGAAATTTCTGCAAGTAAATCAGAACGGTGCCAAATAGGAAGTCCTAATTCTTTAGCACGCATAAGTTCCGGATTATTTTGTCTAATTGCAGTACTAACTACAACAACACAATCATCGGGAACATTTTTTGCATCGTGTCCAATATGAACATTTGCACCTAATTCTCTAACTTTTTGTACATATTTACTATCGTTAATATCTGAGCCTGAAACTTCATAACCCTTTTGTAACAAGAATTTTGCAAGTCCGCTCATTCCAACACCACCAATGGCTATAAAATGATATTTCTTTTTCAAAATTTTATCCCTACTATTTATATATATCTCACTTCTTCTTATCAATTATAATACTAAAATAGAAAATCTGTCGGAATATTATATTTTTTTAACATTTTTGCAGAAAAAGTTATTATGTAAGTAATTTTCAAATTTAATTATAAATATTTTTGAATAGTTTTTGCTATTTTCTACCACTCAAAAAATCATTCCAATAATCTAATTTATCATTCGTCGGGTGAATATTTTTATAAGCATAGTAAGCACAAGCAGTTTGATTTAGATATCCGGCATTTTTTTGACAAAATTCTGCACCGGTTCTAAAGAAATTGTATTGCCATCTTGTGTCAGAAGTATTATCTTCATCAGGATATCCCATAGGAATTACAGTTCCTTTTGTTGTAAATATAAAAATAAAATAATCATATCCATACCTGTTTGGACCTTGTTTACCATTTATATCAACACATACAATCGGTCCATTATCCCCCGGATATGGAGAATCATTGAATATATAAATATCTTCCAGACATATCGACCTTGAAACCACTATTATCGCAAACATTTGTAGTTTTTCTGCCTAACATATCATGAACGGTATGTACTTGCTCTAGAAAACTTTGAGAGGTTGAAATTCCGCCATCTTTTGTCAATGAATTAAAATATGCAGGGAAAATCTTATGCACAAAAGTTTGCCAATTAGCAGAAAGGTCTTCGTCTTTGCCACGAGTTCTTTGCGTGTATATAGAAACAGAAGTACCATAATCGCTATAAAATCTTTGCGCAATTTGATTTAAGTCAGAATAAGTTTTCATAAACTGCGCTTTAAGCTTATAATTTCTTATATGCAATAATAATGACGGCAATGTCATTGCTGCAACAACACCGATAATTCCGAGTGTTATCAATACTTCCGCTAGCGTGAAAGCTTTTTTCATGTTTTTAATACTCCTTTTTATTTGTATCTCCTGTAAACAGATTCTGAATAAGATAAAATCTACGCAATTAAAATTGCTTGATTTTTAATCTTTTCAGAAT
>CAVHEM010000063.1:0-21291 GCA_963635055.1 Bacteroidaceae bacterium
ATGACTAAAATTTAACAATTACACAAAACAGGTCAGTCCATAAATATTACATAAAATTATTTTTAGCAAAATTTGCATTAAAAAAGCAAGGTCTAAATTTACCCTTATCAGGCCTCTCACAAAACGTGACATTTAGCCACCTTTTGCTCGGCAGAGTGCTCATAACCACATACTGAATACTCAGAGTGCGTCCCCAAATAATTATAATTGGACAGCCGAAATTGAAATTGTTGGACATAAAATTGAAATTTCTTCCGACTTTCACAAAAACTTTCAATTTGAATTGTCCAACTTCTCAAACTGAAAGATAAAAACTATCAATCTTCATGATATTTATAAATGCCCCTGAAAGTAAAATTATCGCCTTTAAACTTAACAACTACAATTCTTAACTAATTTTAAAACCACTGTTCTTTCTTCTCAAACTGAGTGTTAAAACACAGTAGGAACAACATTTGGTTTTGGAAGTTTTTTGTGGTGGGAATCGCTTCGCTTTTTCTACTCTACGTTTTAGTCAAAATTCAAGACAATCGTAAGATTTTCGTAGCAATCCAGAAATATTTTATTAGATTCTTACAAAGTGGACCATGATAACAGATTCTGAATAAGATAAAATCTACGCAATAAAAATTGCTCGATTTTTAATCTTTTCAGAATGACATATCCCTTGCTATGCTTACCAACCAGTCATTCCGGACAGCAGGAACGATAGTGAGTGCGTGATCCGGAATCTGTTTTGATATAGTTTTCTTTTGTATCAATGTTAAGATTTAGTGGAAATTCTTTGTGAATAGGTTTCCATATTTCTTTTTGATTTTTTAATGCAAGATGAACTATTGCGTTATCAAATATATCATTTTCAAGTGGTCTAAATTTTATTACATGGACATATTTTCTATTTGCGTATAAATAATTATTTAATGCTCCCATTTGGTTTTTGTTAAATACCCCATGAAACTTTTGATGAAGTGTTCTTTACAAACTATCATTCCTCCGACTGCCATATACGAATCGTTGTAGTTTTGAAATTTTATAGCTATACATATATCTCCTTGGATAGCTCATACTAACATGAAATAAAAATAAAACTACTTTATTAATAAGTTTTGTAATTACTTTTGCGGGTGGAAACCACTCCGCTTTTCGCACCATACGTTTTGCAATGTTCATTTAAAAGAAACCTATCTGCGGGCTTGACAAACATGTTATAATTAATATTATGGGTAGAAAAAGATTATGCCTAGTTTTTATTTTCGTTCTGTTTTTCGGAATTCCAAAAACCTACGGACACGCTGATGATGAATTGTTTAGAGCTGTCGATGTTAAAAACGGGAGTTCTCTATCTATTGTTGATTGTGTTGCCGTTGCGTTCAAAAATAGTCCTAAAATTAAACGGAAAAAATACAATTTAGATCTTGCAAAAAGTAACCTTGGCATTGCTAAGGCGCAATATTTTCCTGTAATAAATGCCGGTGTCGGATTTTTTAACGAAAATAATTCTGATAACGTTTACTACAATTCACACTATCGGGAATTACCGTCAGTTGGTGTTTCCATAAATAAACTCATTTGGAATTTTGGTAAAACAACCGCATATATAAAAATGGAAGATTTTTACAAAATTGGTGCAGAATACGAGTTTATCGACAGTCTATGTTCAACAATTTTTGATATAAAAGCAAAATATTATGCCTTATTAAAAGCAAAAGCGCTTGAAGATATTGCCGAATATAATTTAAAATTAAATGACGAGTTTGTAACTTTAGCAAAATCCAAAAATAAGGTAGATTTAACAACTGCAGAATTAAATTTGACTGATGCCAGAGTAAATTATATTGATGCTCAAAATACTTATGAAAACAATAAAGTTAATCTGTCAAATTCTATGTATTTGGACAATGAGCCGAATTTTTCAATAAAATCAACTCCGACTTTTGACTTTGATAATGAAGTTCTGAAAAATCCAACAACTTCTTTGAGTAAAGATTTTGCAACTAATAAATTTTCGTTTACTCGTGAAAATGTTGTGCAAACCGCCTATGACAACAGTCCGGATTTGAATGTTTTAATTTCAACAAAAGAAGCTATGGAGCAATCTCTTTTATACATTAAAAAGACTTATTTGCCTGATTTAACGGCTTCTGCCGGTTACGGCTTTAACAATTCAAACCAAACAACTAACAATCATTTGCAAGTTGGGGTTAATTTATCATCGTCTGTAAACTTGATGGAATTAAAGCATAATTTGAAAGGTGCAAATGCTCAAGTCAAATTGGCAGATAATGAAATTCTAATGTTTAAAAAAGATTTGTTTTTTGAACTAAATCGAGCATTTAATAACTATGAACGAGCAGAAAAGGAAATTACTGCCACAAAAATTGAAGTTCTTCAATCCTATGAAAATCTCAATACGGTAATTTCACAATATAAAAATGATGAATTGAATTATGTCGCTTTGCAAGATGCAAGAAAAGATTATATAAAAGCGTTAAATAATTATGTAGAAAGTCTTTATGATTATAATTTGTCATTAATCCAGATTGAAATGGCAACTCATATTCACTTGGCTGATATTCACCACAAATCCGAACACGCTATGAAATACCACTTCCACGATTTGGTAGAAGATTTGAACAAGGCGCTTGATTGTGATGAACACGAAACTCATAAATCTGGTAAGAAAGAAAAGTTATAAAATATAAGAGGATATACAAGAAGCGGAATTTCATTTATGAAATTCCGCCTCTTTAAAACGATTACTAAAACCTTAGAATGGTTTTGTTTGATTTAATTTTAATCTCAAATCTCTAAATCTTGCAATATCGTCTTGAGTTTTGCCTGAATCTCTGAATACTGCTTGAGAAGTTGGGTGAACCATAAGAACATAATCCATGTGGATTTCTAAGAAATTGTATCTTCTTGGTGATTGATTTCCTGTTCTAGGATAAATTTCAGCATTAGTTACTGCCAAAAATCTACGTTCTTTATCGTTTAATAAATCAGTCAACTCTCTATTTGTATTAGTATATTTTGAAACATGCACAACCCCTTTGATATCGTGGTCTGCTGTTAAAATTGTAACCTCTATAGGTACTGTATCACAATGTTTAGCCATTTTGCTCTCGTCCTCTATTCCTAATATTTAAAGTATATTATATTTTTATGCAAATGTCTATATGTTAAATTTTGTCAATTCTTTTTCTAAATCTTCCGCCATAAGCTTCGTGAACATCAACAACCGAAACGAATGCTTTAGGGTCAATTTCTTTTATTATATCAAGCATTTTCGGCATTTCTAAACGTGAGATTACGCAATAAATTAAGTCTTTGTCTTGACCTGTGTAGCCGCCAATACCTTTCAAATAAGTTACACTTATATCCAGTCTTTCAATAAGCGCATTGCCGATAGTTCCAGCTTCATCACTGATAATTCTAACAGATTTTGAACTGTCAAAACCTTCTAATACAATATCAATAACTTTTGAAGCAACAAAGTATGTCAAGATTGAATACATTGCGCTTTCCCAGCCAAAAACCTTTCCTGCAGCAAAATATATGAACAAGTTTATGCACATGATAAATTCGCCGACAGAACAACCGAATTTTTTAGCAATGCTTAATGATAAAATTTCAGTGCCATCTAAAGAAGCTTCGTTTTTCAAGATAAAACCGACACCTACACCCAAAATTATTCCGCCAAAAATTGTAGCCAGAAAACTTTCTTCCGTTACTGTGTATTTAGCAAAAATATTAAGAGCAAATGCAAGCACTATACAAGCATAAATTGTTTTTATAACAAATTTTATACCCATTTTTTTGTACGCAAGCAAAATGAACGGAAGGTTAAGTAATACAACAATTATACCCAAATTCCATTTTGTTAAATAACTCAAAATCATTGAAATACCAATAATTCCACCATCAATTACTGAGTTCGGAATTAAGAACGATTCTAATGCGAAAGCAACTATAAAAACTCCAAGTGTTATAAAAATACAGTTTTTTAGAAGTTTTAATATTATTTCTTTTTTCGTTACTTTGGCTGTTGTTCCCATTGGTTATTCTCCTTTTTTCTTCAAGGTGATAAAGTTTTCTATATTAAAAATTGATTTTTTCTCTTGTTGTTCAAGTTGTTTAAGACCTAAAATATTTTCCAAATCGGCTTTTAATGTTGGAATATCGTCATATTTTTTCAAAGAACCGTCAAGCGTAATTGAAACATCTCCGGTTTCTTCTGAAACAACAAGACAAGCAGCATTGCTGGTTTCTGTCATACCGATTGCGGCTCTGTGACGTGTTCCGTATTTCCAACTCAATTTAGGATCATCTGTCAGCGGTAGCAAAACCCCTGCTGAAATTATTTTTGTTCCGCTGATTACAACCGCACCGTCGTGAAGTGGTGTATTTACGTGAAAAATTGTCAATAATAATTCTGTTGAAACATCAGCGTTAAGAATAGTTCCAACATCGTGGTATGTGTTGCTCAAATCGTTTTGGAATACAATCAATGCCCCTGTATGAGATTTTGACAAATATTTTACGGCTTCAATAATTTCTTTTACAACGTCAATTGATTTGTTGTTTTCTTTAACTTTTTCATTTTCAAATAATCTTTTGAAAAAGTCAATTTGTCCTAAATATCCTAAAAATCTTCTCAATTCAGGTTGGAAGATAACGATTAAACTCAATGCAATCAAACTAACAATAGAGCGTAAAAATACACCTAAAATAGTCAGATTTATTGCGATTAAAATTTCACTTGCAGCCCATAGAAATACAAGAACAATGGCACCTTTGATAAATTTTTCCGAGTGAGTATTTTTGATGAATTTTTTGTAAAAAACAATCAAAATTGCTACGATGATACATATTTCAAAGATATTTTTTATACTAAAAGTTTCTTTGATGTATATGTGCCAATTGCCAATAATATTTTGTAGTAGCATTACTATGTAGTCCATCATTTTTTCAACCTATCCGGAATTATATCGTGTGAAATCAAATCTTCTAATGATTCTCTTTTTACAATAATTTCTGCTTGAGAATCTCTAACCAGTACCATTGCAGGTTTTGTAACTCTGTTATAATTAGATGCCATTGAATAATTGTAAGCACCTGTGTTATAAACACAAAGAATATCGCCTTCTTCTGCTTTTGGCATTTCAATATTTCTGATTAAAATGTCACCTGATTCGCAAAATCTACCGGCAAGAGTTACTCTTTCAGTTTCGGTATCCTCTTTTTTGTTTGCAATTTCTGCAGTGTATTTAGCCTGATACATAGATGGTCTTGGATTGTCTGCCATACCACCATCAATTGCAATATATTTTGTACCGTGTGGAACTTGTTTTGAACTACCGATAGTGTACAAAGTTATTCCGGCAGTCGAAATGATACTTCTCCCAGGTTCTAAAAATATTGTAGGTTCTGGAATGTTGTATTTTTCAATAACGTCGTGAAGTTTATTTATAATTAATTCACCAATTTTAAATGTTGATGGTGGAAAATCTTCATCTGTGTATTTTACACCCAAACCGCCGCCAATATTTATCTCATCGAGTTTAAGTCCGTATTTTCTGTCGAGTCTTGAAATTTCTTTAGCCAAAATTTCGATTTCATCAGGATAAATATCTGTTTCAAAAATTTGCGACCCGATATGAGCGTGCAATCCGTGTAATTTCAAATTGTGATATTCATTTTGCAATAGTTCTATAACGTCATCAATTTGAGTCAAATCAAAACCGAATTTTGAGTCCAAATGTCCTGTTTGAATGTATTCGTGTGTATGACATTCAATCCCCGGAGTTACTCTTAACAAAATATCAGCAACTTTATCTTTAGATTTTGCAATTTCATTTAGTAATGCAAGTTCTAAAAAATTATCGACAGAAATTCTACCAACACCTAAATCCAATGCTAAAGCCAGTTCATCATAAGATTTGTTATTTCCGTTAAACAATACTTTTGACATATCAACGCCGGCATTGTGGACTGTAAAAATTTCACCACCTGAAACTGTATCAAAACCAAATCCTTCCTCTTCTAAAATTGAAGAGATTGCACTTGTACAAAGTGCCTTTGAAGCGTACATCATACGAGTTTTCGGATATTTTGCAAATGCTTTTTTGTAGTCTGCGCAAATTGCTCGAAGAGTTGCTTCGTCAATTACATATAGCGGAGAACCAAATTCTTCAACAAGTGAAACTGTATCACACCCGCCAACTTCAAGGTTCCCATTGGCATTTCTTTTTAGTGTAATTGGCTTTATTGATTGGTTTGTACTTGTTTCTGTCATTAGTTATTCCTTTTTCTCCGTTTTTTATCTCTCGTATTTATAATATCATAGTCAAGTTTGTTTTTATACTGAAATTATGCACTTAGTAAGAAAAATATTTATCAAAATCAACATCGTCAAAACTGCATAACAAAAGGTAAACTTCATCATCTTCGTCCATTCTTTGGAAGTTATATTCATCAAACTTCCAGTATTTTGGATTCATTCCGGTTACTCTGACGATATTTTTATCTTTTAGTATTACTAATTTTTTCTTGACAATATCAATCGGAAGACCTACGAGTTTAGCCAGTTCTACTGCGGTAATTCCTTTTTCTGAGGAATATTTTTCCGGAGTTAAGAACATCAATTCCAGCCCGATGGTTTTCAAAGCTTTATCTTCTTCGTTTTGGTTATAGTTATCCATACTCTAATGATAACCGAAATATGAGTTGGATATATCCTTTGTTTAACTGAATTTCGTTAAATAAGATTGAAGTTTAGAAAATTATTCTTCGTCCTCAGCATCTTCATCCTTTTTAATTTTTTCCAAAACAAGTTGTGCCATTTCTTTAGCGATAACTTTTTGGGTATCTGCAGGACAATTTTGTAACATGTTCATTGCAGTTCTCAAAGTTGTATCAATGTCATACCATCTGCCTCTGCGGTTGTCATCAAGTCCTGAACCTACGGCATTGATAATATCGTCAACGGCTTCAAATTTTTCATCTTCAATGTTGTGTTCAATAATAATTTTGATAAGATTTAACGCAACTCTGATTTGAGTTTGGTCGTCAGTTTCTTCCAAAGTTTTTACTGCTTCTGACAAAACAGGGTCTTTGTCATACCAACGTCTGTAGTGATTTGAATATTCTTCCTTCATAAGTGCCTCCTTTTATTCTTATATTTATCCTTGTTTAAAAGTTACTCCTTTTGTCCCTTTTGGGTATTGCCAATCAATGTTTTGTTTTTCGCACGCAATTCTGCACGCTCCGCATTCAAGGCAATTTTCGTAATTTATTATGATTTCTTGTCGTTCTTCGTTCCACTCGTAAACCTGAGCAGGACAAATGTATGTGCAACATTTTGCTTCACAAAACTTGCACTGCTCTTTGTCTTTTATTTTCAAATGAGATGTGCTGTCCGGTGAATATTTTAATGTGTATAATTTTTTATCTATATTCATATCAAAATGCTCCACATTAACCTTATTACGGCAATAATATCTTTAAATAGTTCTGTAATTTTTCTGTCTGTGAATAAGCTTTTAATAAAATCTCTGAAAAGTTTTCGTTTTGGAACACTGTTTACTGTTGTGAACATTTCAAAAAATGCATTGACTTTTTTCAAATAATAAGAAAAGAAAGCCTTTTTTCTGGAATGTGCAACGTCCATCAAATCTTTGTACGTTTTTAAATCTTTTAATACAAAGCAATTTTTTAATTTCTTTTCATAAGATTTTAAAACTTTTTTAGAAAAATCATTTAGATTAAGAGCTTCAATTGCGGTTTCTGCTGCCAACTTACCGCTAATCATAGCGAGGTTTGTACCTTCCCAATGCAAGTTATTTACAAGCATTCCGGCATCACCAACAATCATTACACCATTATCAACAAGTTTTGGAACTTTTTTGTATCCGCCTTCCGGAATCAAATGTGCGGAATATTCTTTGATAGTTCCACCTTCAATTAGCGGAGCAATTGTCGGGTGTTGTTTTAATTTGTCCAACAATTCGTAAGGCTTTATTTTTTTCTCGGTTAATTCATTCAGAGTGACTCCGAGTCCTATTGTTACAGACTCTTTGTTTGTGTACATAAACCCAAGTCCAAGCATACCGAGCATTGAACCGCCAAACAACTCACCTATAGCGCCTTCATCATCTTGAAGGTTAAATCTTTGATTGATAACGTCTTTGTCGAGTTTTATAACCTCTTTAACGCTCAAGCCTACATCTTTAGTTTTTAACTCTTTTCTTAAACCCAGTTGTTTGGCAAGTAGAGAGTTTACACCATCTGCAAGAATTACAATATCAGCATAAAAATCTTCAAGTTCGGTTTTGACACCGATAACTTTGTTTTTTCTTTTTATAACTTCTCTGACAACAGTTTCTTCAACCAGTACGACTCCGGCTTTTTTTGCTTCATTAGCAGCCCAGCGGTCAAATTTGCCTCTAATCACGGAATAACTTGAATTATCTGATTTTCTGTAAGAAATTGTAGTCGAATCTTGTTCGCCTAATATCGAATAATTGTGAATTACGGTTCGTCTTTCAACTGGTGCTTCTGATTCAAAATTCGGGAATATTTCTTTTGTCGGTTGAGTATAAATAGCGCCACCAAAAACGTTTTTGCTACCGGCAAACATTCCTCGCTCAATCAGCACGACCTCTTTGCCGCTTCTTGCAAGTGTTATTGCGCAAGCAATACCGGCAGGTCCTGCTCCTACAACGATTACATCAGTTTTATTTTCTTGTTTCAACATATATAAGCAATCTCTTTTTCTGATTATACACTAAATTTCACCTCTTGTAAAATAGTTAAATCGAACTAATTTTAGGTGTTATTATGCGTATAAAAAAATAAATTGTAAAAATACGTAAAGTTTTAGCAAAAAAAACTTGCCTTTTGTTTTAGTATGAAAGAGAATACATGAAAAACGGATGTGAAAAATGATTATTAACAATGCAGTAAATTTTCGAACAGACAAGCGAAAGTATAGACAGGGCGCACAGGCTCCTAATCCGGAGTCCAAAAATTCCACCCTTCAAAACACATTACAGAGTAACTATCACGATATTAAGAGACCTTTAAAACAGAATCCACATGATTTGAGTTTTGAAGGTCTTTCTTCATTCGGATTATATAAACAAATGGACAAGGTTTATAGCAAATCCGAGTTCTTGGAATTCGCCGACAAATATCTTGGTAAAATGGGGAGAGAATTGCTTGAAGATATTACGGTTAAAAATAAAGCAAGAACTGAAAAGCTTATAAAAATTGACCCGTCTGACCCTGACAAAATTATTGTCAGCAAAAAAACTATTCCGCATTTGGCATTAGACGGTGTTCTTTATCCGTTCAAAATATTACCTGGGGATTTGTTAAACGGTACTGTTGAATTGTTAGGAAAAGTTCCGGGACTAAAAAATTGGTCAGCAGAAGTTTTACAAAAACCTCTTTTCAAAAATATCAGACAACGTTCAAAAATCGATTCTAAGATAAATTCTTTGACCGGTTTGTTGACCTTCCGTGATATGAAATTGGAAGGTTCTAAAAAAGCATTAGCAAAAGAATTGGGCAAAGATGTCAGTGCGCTTACTCCTGAAGAGTTGGCAAAAGCAGAAGCAAAACTTCAAGATTCATTAGAGTCAAATCTTTTCCAAACTTTCTTAAAACAATTTGACCCAAAATCAGGAAACTATGATACAAAACACGAACGTGCATTGAATAGACTTGTATCAGGTATGCCGCCTGCAATTTTCTTGGCAAATGATGCTTACAACTTATCAAGAATGATGGACGATGATCCAAAGGCTGCTGATAAAGAACGTAAAACAAGATTTAAACAGGAAACAAGCAGAATTTTAACAAGTGGTTATTTAACCTTAATTACAATGGGTGCTTTCCAAAAATTCATTAACAAATCAAAAGCAGGCATTGTTTTGACAACAGGTATAACAGTTTTAGTTACAGAAATGTTCTCACGTTTGTCAAACGGAAAACACATATCAAGATTAACTCCGGAAGAAGCACGAAAAGAAAATGAACAAAATCACGCTCCGGAAGCTCAAATCAAACCTCAACAAAATCAAAATATATCTTCAACAGGTGCTGCAGCGCCAGCCCAAAAGCCAAAAGAACAACAAAAGCCTTTGCTTTCATTCGATACTTTGATGAAAGCTTCAGCGGTGATTTTGGCTGCCGGTTATGGAATAAAAGGTTTCAAAAATCTTCCAATGATTAAAAATGCAGCATTGAAATATTTTGATAATATTAAATTAAATAATCCGGAAAAATTCTCAAAACTTGGAATTAAAGATATAAATGCTGATAATGCGGTTAAAACTTTTGAAAGCAAAGTTTTATATCGTCCGTTCACTGATTTGTATAAAAAAATGACATCTGTTCCGTTCCAAGTTGATAAAACAAAATTTGATGATGTTATTAAAGTCTTAAAAGAATACGATCCAAAAATTGCAAGTATGTACGAAAAAGTAGGACATTCAGCAATTAAAAATATTAACGGTAAAGAAATTATCGACTTAGGTTCAAAAGATAGATCTATTCCAATAAATCTATATATAAAGAAATTTGATTTGAACGTAAAACCGTTCGTAAACTTTGTGATTGCTCCATTCAAATTTATGTGGAATACGGTAACTCTTCCTTATTGGATGGTTGATGAAAAATTGTTAGGTGTATTTAAAAAAGCAAAACCTAAAGCACCACAGAAAGATATTGAAGCATTAGCAAAAAGTTTTGATAGAATTTGTAATCAAGCCTTGAAGAAAAACTTGAATAAAGAACAATTTAAAGATTATTTGCAAGTAAACTTCTTAAAAGCGTTCAACTTAGATTCATTATCAAGTGTATCAAACGCAGAGTTGTCAAACCTTGCTAAAACAGCCGCTTCAGTTGCTACTATTTGGTTCTTGATGACTGATAACTACAATATGGTAATGTTGAAGTCAAACGGTAACGACAAAGACGGTGCAAATACAAAATTCAAAGAACGTTTTGTACAAGAAGGTTCAAGATTGTTCTATCAAACATTGTTGATTGACTTGTTCAATTCAACTTTCAGAAACCAATATAATTCATCGCTAATGGGTATGAGTTTAGTAACATTGGCAGATACAACGTTAGGTGAAATGTTGACAAGAAAGTCTGTAGGAACAGCATTGAAGGCTCATACAAGAGATGAGTTGATTGATATGGAAACAAAACAAAATAACTCAACAGGATTCAAGAAAAAATATTACAACTTTATGCAACGATTGACAGGAAAACGTTCAATCAAAACTTACGAAGTTAATGGTAACAATAAAACTGCAGAAGCAACTAATGTGAATATTCCATCAATTTCAGGAAATAAAAATATAATATTTAAACAAGGTGAAAAAGAAGTGTTTAGCGATTTTACCGCAAATTTATAGGGGTTATATGTAGTTCGGTTAATGAAGTTTTACAAGGTTAGATGAAAATCTAACCTTTTTTATTTCGAGTGTTAAACCATTGATTTCACAAGGAATAAGTACCGCAACAGGTATTATTATTGGTTCATTATCAACTGCATTAGTTGGAAAATTCCTAAAAAAATAAATCTTAGTGAGTCATATTTTTGAAAAATGCTGAAAGCCATTCCAAAAGTGTTCTGGTAGCCGGAATATCTTCTTTTGGAAGAATTTCAAAACCTTTTAGTCTGTTATTCCAATCATTTAATTCTTTACCGGAAAGGCTCATGTCAATTCCCACCGGTAAATCTTCTTCCGGGAACGGAAAATTACGCTTGCCTGTTTCTTTTATTGTGTTGAGCATTTCTTTCATTGCACCACAATATAATGATTTGTTTCTATCTAAAAAATATGTATCATCTCTTTTTGACAAAATTGGGGTAATATTCTTGCGAGAAACTCCTCGAGAATCGTACTCAGGAAGTGCATAGATGGTAGATTCAAAATTCTCGAGATTGTCTAGTTTTATATCAAATGTTGTTCGTGGTCGAAATCCCATTTTTGTGTGGAAAACAACGGACGGAATCATTGAAATTAATGGAATATCTTTAATTCCAAATCTTTGAGCAACTTCACACGCTACTTGTAGCAATCTGATTTGAGTTCCCGCAATTTCGTTGTTATTGTTTGACTTGATAAATCCAAATTTTAAACTGTTTGGCTTCCCATCTATGAAGTCGGTAAATCCAAAACGTTTTATTCCCAAAGTTTTTTTAGTATCGAAATCTTTTAGTCTGTACTCTCTTGTATGGTCAGATTTTATGTTTTCACCTCTTGTTACAATGTAATCTGCAATTGCTTTGATTGGATTTCCGGTTTTTATATCCATAACTGTAGTTTCACCGGCATGCAAATTCTCCGGACGAAATGTGTCTGTATATAAGGTGTCCAAAGTCTTTGAATGTACAGAATCTGAAATTTCTCGATAGGTTTTTGTCGTATTTTCAAACAGTACTTCAAGTGACCTTGCCGGATTCATTTTTTTATAAAATGGAGGTAAATCTACTAGCATATTTTTAGTAAAACCTGTAAAGCAAAAAAAATTGCTAAAATTTTTAGAAATTTTAACAATTTTTTTGCTAATATGAAGTTTTAATTCTCGACGGTAATTTGGGGAAGTTTATTGTGCTTTTACGTATCCCATTTTTTGAATATCTTCGTCTGTTCTGTTTCCGTAAATAGTTATTTTATCCAGTTCTTGTTCAATATTTTTGAATTCTTCCTCTGTCAAAATAACATCAGCCGCTCCGAGATTTTCGTCAATTCTTTCATATTTTCTCATTCCCGGAATTGGTGCTAAAAAGTCATATTTGTGTAACATCCATGCAAGAGAAATTTGTGCAGGTGTTGAATTTTTTGTTGTCGCAATATCATTTAACATGTCTAAAAACGGTTGGTTTTTCTCCACATTTTCAGGTATAAATCGAGTGATAGCAAGTCTGACATCGTCACCTTTGTATTGCGTGTTTTTGTTATATTTTCCGCTTAAAAATCCGCTTGCTAATGGCGAAAACGGAACAAAACCTATATTCAATTCCTTGCAAGTTGGTATAACATCTTTTTCAAACATTCTTTCCATCATAGAGTATTCACTTTGAATTGCGGAAAGAGGAGTTACCGCATGTGCTTTTTTAATTTGTTCAACTGTTGATTGAGATTGTCCCCAACCACGAATTTTTCCTTCTTGTATAAGTTCAATAATTGGACATATAAAATAATAAATCCTAGACATTTAGTTTAATAAATTCTTCCCTTAAAAGTAGGTGGTTATAAAGAGAAGGATAGATTTATAAATATGTAAAGGTAAGCTATTGGGGAAAGTGTTAGTATTATTGGGGTTTGTTGCCGCTTCCATGTCTAAAAAAATGTAATATAGAAAATATCCGATTTATCCTTTTCTTATCCTTGGAATTATCCTTTTTTCTTTTAATAATCTGCATTTCAGCCTCAAACTCGCTTGTTTTTTGAAGATTTTAGAGGATAAAAATGGATAATAACCATTACATTTTAGTATGTAATTATAATTGGACAGCCGAAATTGAAATTGTTGGACATAAAATTGAAATTTCTTCCGACTTTCACAAAAACTTTCAATTTGAATTGTCCAACTTATCAAATTGAAAGTAAAAAATTATTAAACTTTGTGATAGTATTTTATTAAATTTTTATCATGTGGTAACATTTCCATAAGTTCAATACAACGATCAATATTCCCAATCATTTCCCCTTTGCTAAATGTACAGCCCATACAGCTTTGTTTAGTATTGCATCTTTTGCATTTTGTTTTAATGATTTTAGATATGTTTAATAAGGAATTAATAATTTCATTATTCTCATTTACTCTTAAAGTATCGATATTATTATTCATGATTTTATACTCCTACTTAATACATTCCAGTAAGGCACCTGCCCAGATAACTTTGCCTACAATGTGAAAATTGTCTGTATCTAGAGACACTTCAAAAGGATCATAGTTTAAATTATCGCTTTTAACTTTTAATTTTCTTCCGGGCAATATTTGAAGACGTTTTACATAAAGTGAATCATCTAGTGCAATTACATATATACCGTCGTTTTTAAACTCATTAATACTTTTATCAACTAATATAAGTCCACCATCTTTGATTTGGCTTGTAGGTGCATCCATTGAATCCCCATTTACAGTAAATAATACCAGAGATTCAGTAGGAACATGAACATTTTTAAAAATCCATTCTTTTGCAAATGCCATAAAGTCTTTAGTCATATTAATTTCATCAATAATTGAACCATATCCTGCTGATACTTTTAAATCAACGTGGGGAATAAAAGTAATATCTTCAAAGTTAAGATTTTGCGGAATAGAGTATTCTTTTTCTTTATTTAAAAACATTTCTCCATTTCCGGTTAGTAACCAATTTGGATTGGCATCATAAACATTTGTTAATCCTGTCAAAAACTGAACGCTTGGCTGACGAAATGCATTCTCGTATCCTGAAATTGTTTTAAAGGTTATACTGTAACCGTTCTCAGTTAATTCATTAGCCATTTTCTCAATAGATAAACCTATTTGTGTTCTTAAAGTCCTCAATCTTTCTTGTAAAGTCATGATATTACTCCTTTATGTAGAATTATCTTTTCATAAATTCTTCTATTTTTCAATTGTTTTCTTCAATAATACTTAATAATTTTTCATAAAATTAGTAGTTTTTCTTCCTTATTTCATGGTGGTTTATAAATTTTTACTGTTGTTTTACTTGTTAAGTTCTTCACAATTTCTTGTTTTTTGATTGACCTACTCTACACTTTTACATAATATTAAAGAATAAACGAAGAAAAACAAAGGGAGAGGATATAATGCAAAAAGTTGCAAAATTAAATTATAAAATAGCACTTATGCAATTAGGCATTTCTCAAAGAGAATTAGCCAATATCCTTGGTTATTCTGAACAATATATCAGTATGATACTTTCAGGCAAAAGAGAATGTAAACGCTTTAATGAGTGGTTACAGCAAAATATTCCAAGTCTGTTTAAAAGAGGAGCCAGATTAAGATGAATAATGAAATTTGGCTTTCTGTTGAGGAAGTTAGTGCTTTAACTGAAGAAATAAAAGAAACTGTTAGAAGAAAATGTAAAAGAGAAGAATATACTTCAACATTTACTAAAAATGGTCGTTTTAAAATTTATTCAATATTATTGTCTTCACTTCCGATGCAATATCAAAACAGATATTGGCAACTAAAAAATGAAGAAGTCGTAGATATAAGTAATGATTCTGAAGAATATGCTCTTGCCCCACTTTGGGCGAGAAAACAAGCAGACAAGTATTTGGAATTATTCAATTTAACAAAAAATTTAAAATACAAAGAAATAGTAACATTTTTAGAAAAATGGAATATTAAAAATCCAACGAAGTCTGTGTGTTACACATCTTTTTACTATGCGAAAAAGAAATATGAAGAATTTGGGATAGCAGGACTTTTATCTAAAAAAGGGCAAAATAATCCTGTTGATCATAGTATCAATGATGATTATTTTGAATATTACAAAAGTCTTTATTTAACAGAGGGAGCTCCATCTGCCAGTTCTTGTTGGCGAGCTACATTAGGATACGCCATAGAAAAATATAGTGTTAATCCAGCATCATTTCCAACCTATAAAACATTTGATAGGCATTTAAAGGCTGAAATTCCGGAACAAGCAATTTATTTTGCAAGATATGGCGAAGCTGCTTGGAATAAAAAATATGCTATGTACATTCCTAGAAGCTATACAAATTTAAAAGCTGGAAGTTGCTGGGTTTCAGACCACGCTCAAATAGATGTGGCAGTTAGCTTTAATGGAAACATTTGTTTCCCTTGGGTTACAGTATTTAGAGATGTAAAAACGTCAAAATGGCTAGGGTGGTTTTTGCATGCAGAATCTCCAAATTCAGACCATATATTTCAAGCATTTTATTATGGCGTATCCAGATTTGGAATTCCTGAAGATGTTTATCTGGATAACGGTAAAGACTACCGTTGCAAAGATTTTGCCGGTGGCAGAGTTCAAACTGTCAAAGTAAAAAAGATGACAGATAAAGAAAATTCTTTAATTAATAATTTAGGTATAACTGTCCATTTTGCCCTTCCTTACAATGCACAGACAAAGCCAGTAGAAAGAGATTTTCTTAAAATTAAGGAATATCTTTCTAAAGGTTTTGTCGGCTATCGTGGGGGAAAAATTACAGAACGACCGGAAAAATTAAAAAAGGAAGTGAAACAAAAGAAAGTATTAGAATTTTCTGAATTTAAAATCATTTTTGATGATTTTATTGAAAATATTTTAAATAAAATGCCTTCAAACGGAAAAGTTTTGAAAGGGAAATGTCCGGATGAAGTTTGGAGTAATGAATTTAAAGTTAAAAAAATCATTTCAAAAGATGCACTAAAACTATTCTGCATGAGAACATCAAAGCCTGTAAAAATCGGAAGAAATGGAGTTCGTGATTCTCAATTGGATATTACTTATTGGGGAGAATGGATGTACACAGAAAAAGGACGAAAAGTCTTTTTAAGAAGAGATATTAATGCTTATCAAGAAGCTTGGGTTTTTGATGCAATAACTGAAGAATATCTTGGGAAAGCAAATTTATTCCAAGAAACATCGTTCTTGGCTAAGAGCAATATCGAAAAAGCTCAATTAAACAAAGCTATGACTGCTAAAAAGAAAGAAAAGAAAACAATGCGTAGCTATGTCGATGTTTTGCAAGGTATAGCCGAAAAAGAAAAATTTGAAAGAACAAAATTAACCCTAAAACAGGATTACACATCTAATCCTGCAATAGTCGAAATCTCTAATACCAAAATGGAGCAGGTTGTAAAAAAAGAAAACAAAACTGAAACAAAACAACTTTTAACGCAATTAAAACCAAAAAGGAAATTGTACTTAACAGAAGTCGAAAAACGTAGAGATTTAGCAAGGATGGGATTGTTAGAGGAGGTTGTATAAATGAATTTAAGAATAAAATTAAAAGAACTGATTAAAGAGAAAAAATATTCTATTTCTTATGTTGCACGTGCAATTAATGTTTCAACTGCAACATTGCATCTTTGGTTAAATGACAATTATAAAGGCAATGTTGAAAAAGTTACAAAAGCTGTTAAGCAGTTTATTGAATTGGAAAGTTTAAGAAATGACAATATCAACATTCCGTTTATTGCAACATCAGTAGCACAAGATGTATTTCAAATTGCAAAGACTTGTCACGTTGAAAGTGAAATCGGAGTATGTTGTGGCGATGCTGGATTGGGTAAAACTTATGCCGTTAAAATGTATAATTTAGAACATTCAGATGTAATTCTGATTGAAGCTGATTTGGGTTACACCCCAAAAGTTTTATTTTCAGAAATCCATAAAACTCTTGGGTTTGATGGATTGGGCTCTATTCATTCAATGTTGTTAGATATTATTGACAAGTTAAAATATTCAGGTCGATTAATCATTGTTGATGAAGCTGAATATTTGCCATATAAAGCATTAGAACTTTTAAGAAGAATTTATGATAAAGCAAAAGTGGGGATATTGCTTGTTGGAATGCCTAAATTGCTAAAAAATTTAAGAGGTGCAAAAGGACAATATACACAACTTTATTCAAGAATTGCAATATTAAAAGAATTAGAACCTATTAATTCTGTTGATGCTTTGGCTATCTTGAATGCCGTTACTCCTCAAGCCGACACCATTTACCCCAAAATCTCCTCATATATAGGAGGCAATACGAGGGTTCTGACTAAATTATTAGTCAGAGCAATCCGTATTGCAAAGTTAAATGAAACTGAAATTGATGAGGATATTGTGAACTTAGGATTGAGTCAGTTGATATGGAGTAGACAAAACTAATGATATATTCAAAATTTGAAAAATTATTATACACATCTTTGATACTGCTTGCCGTTTTTATTTTCGGAATTCAAATTGGCATTATACAAGGAAAAGAATTACAAAAACAGGAATTTACTTATGATTACAGGATTTCAAATTAGAAAAATTCATACTTTAAAAAACTATTTAGGACTTGATGATGACTTGTATAGAGAAATTTTACATTCTTTTGACGCTATATCTTGCAAGCAACTTAGTGAAGAAGAAGCAAATATTGTAATTCAGGATTTAGAACACAAAGCAGAATGCTATAAAAGAAAGTTTAAACTTAAATTTCAAGAGCTAGATGGAAGAGATAAATCAATGGCATCGCCAGCACAATTAAGAAAAATTTCTGCGATTTGGGCAGAAATATATGATAAATCAGATGATAAAACAATAAGAGCAAAAGCCTTGAGAGGATATATGCAAAAGCATTTCAAAATTTCGGATTTAAGATTTTTAACAAAAGCACGAGCTCGTCAAATTATTCCGATATTTGAAAAAATTAGATTTAACAAGTTATTAAAAGCTCTTTAAACGGCTTTTAAGAGGTACATAAATAAAGGAGAAAAACTATGGAAAACACAACAATGTCAATGAAGGAAAAAGTTATGGGAATGATGACAATGAAAATGGAAGAATTATCTGCTGAGTGCGATCAAGCAAAATTAAATTTTGCAGATATTATGCTTGATGATAATGCTGACTATAGATGCAGAGATTCAAGAAGACTTAAATGCACTAGCATTGAGGCTCAGATAGACTTATTGAAATCAATGATGGATAAAGTTTCTGAAATGACTTGCGAAGTTATGCTTCCACCAATGGCTAGAATCTAGCAAGGTCGAAACGGTCGGCTAACAATGCAAGCTGACCGTCTTAACGTTATGCGTTAACTGATGAGACCATTACCCCAGCAACCCTAGGAGTTTTAAATGAATTTGCAAGAAAAATACCCTTGGATAGAATTAGTAACACCTGAAGATTTGCCAACTGACGATTTAAGAATAATGGCAGATATTATTGGAATGCCAACAACAATAAAGTTATTAACAGAGGCTCCGGGTTGCGTTTTTACGATGACAACAACTTGGGATAGAGAAGTCATAAAACGCTACATAAAACGAACTTATGACGGCTCTAAACTATGCAGAATGCGTTTGTGTATGCTCTGTAAAGTTAATGAAAATTATATTCATAAAGTTTGCAGTCAAAAGAAAAGATAAAAAGTTTTATTTTAAATCAGATAAAGAAAATTCTTCACCTAAATCATCCTGTAATTCTTTAATAAGTTGGTCAAGTGGAATATCTAAACCCTCTGCAACTTTCCAAATAGTAGAAAATCTAAAATCTTTCAAACCTAATTCTACTTCTCTCCAAGTTGCTTTTGGAACACCAGCCTCAGCAGAAATTTCATACATAGTTTTATTTTGAGCCTTTCTATGTCTTGTAATAATTCTGCCAATAGCTTCAACAAGTATTCTGGTCTTTGTTTGAGAGTTTTCTTGCATACTAACAATTTTAATGATAAATTCAAGTTAGTAGGCTGTAATCGCAACCTAATATAAAACGATATGTCCAGTTTTGTCGTTATATAAATTTAAAATACAATTATGATTAAAAGAATAATTTATGGTTTTATAATTGCTTGTATGTTCTCACTAGCCTCATTTGGCGTAGAATACAGATATGCCTCAAACGGATTTAAATATGCATATCATCAACATAGTGAATCATCTTACCAGCACGCTTGGTGCAGGGCTCATAATGGCATTGAAGAATATGAAAATAGAGATAAAACAAGAGTTGATTGTTTAACTCCTTATCATGCAGTTGAATTTGATTTCGCAAATAAATGGGCAGAATCAATAGGACAAGCATTGCATTATCAACTGATGACAGGAAAAAAAGCTATGGTTGTTTTAATATTAGAAAATTCCAAAACGGAAATGGTTTATTATAACAGAGTAAAAAGATTGGGGAAAATTCATAATTTTGACGTTGAATATGTTACACCTACAATTTTGAATATAAAAAATGGCAAATGTCCTTATGCTGACTGCAAGTGCCACAAGAAAAAATAATATTATTTATAACTTCCAACTTTTCTGCCGTATTTGTCGTATTGAGTAGTTCTGCCACTCGAATCTGTTTTAAAAGAACCGACTTTGCTACCATATTTATCATACTGGGTGGTTACACCATTTGAATTTGTTTTAAAACTACCTGTTTTGCTTCCATATTTGTCATACGAATTATATCCTGAAGAAGTTTTTCGATAGCTTCCTGTTTTTGAACCATACTTATCATAAGAATTATATCCACTTGAGGTTTGTCTGTAAGATCCTGTTTTGGATCCATATTTATCATACTGAGTAACGGTGCTTCCATTTGTTCTATAAGAACCAGTTTTTGAGCCGTATTTATCGTAAGAATTGATTGTAGCTGCAAAACAATAACCTGTCAATAAAAACAATGATACTAATAGTGATAATAATTTTTTCATTTATTTACTCCTATGTAAATATAACGATTATGAAAAATAGATGTTCAAGTTTAGATTAGTAAAATCATAATTCATAAATCAGATTTTTTGATTTTAAATCGTATGGAACAATATTAATTGGCAAACTCTCATCTTTTTCATAATTCCAAGTTTTAGCAATATTAAATTTTTCAGTCATTGGATATATTAAAAATAATTGTATTTTTTTATTTAAACCTTTTTCTATTTGTTTTTGCTTGTATTTTTTCCCATAAGCATATAACTGGTATAAATCAGATTGAGAAATATTATATTTCCCATCGTTTGAATTCATATCCAATAATTTCCATTTTGTATCCAATATCATAATAACATTATCATTTTCCATAACAATATCAGGCTTAAGTTTAAACTTATTTTCGCTTTCTATTAAATAATATGGATTTGATTGTGCTTTAATTGTTTGAAACTTATCCTTATACTCTTTTTTTAAATTAAAAAATACATATTCTTCAAATAATTTTTCTAATGGAAACATTAAAGATAACAAATTAGTCTTTCCGGTTTGCGGTAAAAACGAATTACCCATTAAAAATATTTGAGCAAGTTCTAATGGTGTTTCATAATACATATTTAATCGATTTAAACATATTTTATTAAATTCATTTGCAATATTATATGTTACACTTATTTCATCAAATACAAACAATGCCTCATTTATTCTTTTTTTATTATAAATATCAGTTGTTTTATTTTGAAGATATATCAAACAAGTTTTTAAAATAATATTCTCAGGAATGTTTTCTATAAATTTGGAATATTCAATATAATTTCTTTCTTTATGCGTAAAATTATATTTAATATTATTTAAAATTTTTATTTTTCCTTTAATAAAGTTAGAATTTTCACTAAC
>CAVHEM010000064.1:0-4055 GCA_963635055.1 Bacteroidaceae bacterium
GATTGGATTAACTCCAGACCTATGAAAGTTCTTGGCTTTTCTACTCCTGCTGAGTGCTTTTTACAAAATGTTCCACTTGCTTCTTGAATTCAGCTATTTAACAAATATTACAAAATGTAAAAATTGTTTTAAACCCTCGAAAGCCTTGATATAATTCCTTTATGGTATGGTATGGTATGGTGGGGCGGGGCGGTGTACTTATGGTCAAAAATGCTCCATAATAAGAAAAGGACACAGGAAAAGGAGTATAAAGTATGAAAAAAGCATTTACGTTAGCGGAAGTATTGATAGTCATTGGTATCATTGGAGTTGTTGCGGCGATTACTATTCCAATGTTATACAGTAATTTTAAGACTATTGTATATCAATCCAAATGTAAAAAGTTCCAAGGCGTGATGGCGCAGGCTATCAAGTTGAGTGTTGATGAATATGGAAATATTGATGGCTGGACTGCAGAAAATCCTAGTGATGCCGCCAATTCACAAAAGAATTCAGAACAATTGGCAAAAAGGTTAATTAAGAATTTAAAAGTGTCTGAGGATTGCGGTTTTAAGTCAAATTGCATGCTAGCGGTAGACTACAAAAATGCTGATGGTTCTGCTTGGCCTACTTATACAAAATATAGAGATAAATTCTATTACAAAGTAATTTTAGCCGATGGCAGTCATGTAATTATCAAGGCACAAGGCAAAAATTGCACATATAGACACGGTGGCTATTCAAATACTTGCGGATATTTTATTCTTGACGTAAACGGTTCTAATCAGCCAAACCAAATAAATAAAGATGCTTGTGTATATGAAATTACAACTGAAAGTTTGTATCCAGCAAAATTGTAAATTTATTCCACAATTTCGTACAATTCTTGTGCTTGTTGGATACTAACGTTGCCAGTTGGCACTTTCAAAACTCTTGCTTTTGTTGTTCTGGTTGCATATTCAATTTCAATAATATCATTTTCTTTGATTTGTTTTGCGGGTTTTGCCGGATTTCCGTTTACAAAAACTCGCCCCATATCAGAAACTTCATTTGCAACGGTTCTTCTTTTTATTAATCTTGATACTTTTAAAAATTTATCTAATCTCATAGTTGCTATTTTAGCACAGTTTTTGATTTTATGATATAATTTTAGTTAGGGAGATGTGCAATTTATGAAAAAGTTGTTAGGATTATTATTTGGTATTTTATTCGTATTGGTATTGAGCGTAAATTCTCAGGTATTTGCAGATAATATCAAATTTGCTCAGATTACTGACACTCATTTGTCAGCAGCAAATCCTTACACGTCAAGAGTTTTGGAAAGCGCAATTGAAGATATCAATAAACAATCTGATATTTCTTTTGTTGTTTTTACAGGCGATAATATTGCAAATCCTAAAGAAGCAGATTTGGCTGAGTTTATAAAAATTATTAAGAAATTGAATGTTCCTTATTATATTGTTTTGGGAAATTCAGATGTTTATAAATCAAACGGGTTGTCAAAAGTTCGCTATTTTGAAATGTTGAAAGAGGCTAATCTTTTTAAATTGAAGGCTCAAAAATCGTCAAATTATGTTTTTAAAAAGAACAATTTTGTATTTGTCATGGTTGATGGCGCAAAAGAAGTTGTCCCAGGGACTGTTGGCTATTACCGCAAAGATACCTTAGATTGGCTGGATAAAGTTTTAACTAAATATTCCAAAAATGATGTTGTAATTTTTCAGCATTTTCCGGTAGTTTATCCAAAAGAAGTTGAATCTCGTTTGAAAACTCACAAAACTTACAGAGTTGAAGATTATTTGAAAGTTTTGTCAAAGCATCAAAATGTATTGGCGGTTGTGTCCGGACATTTCCATGTGAATGCAGAAACTATGGAAAATGGTGTTTATCACATTAGTTCACCATCTCTTCTTACTTTGCCGCAAGAATACAAAATTATTGATATTGTTACAACTAAAGAGTTTTCACCGATTATTTATACTCAGTTAAGAGAATTTGAAGTTAAAAAAGATGCAAGCTCAAACTCGGTTGAAGAGTCTGAACTTAGCGAGTAAGTACATCTTTAGCCCAATTGAAAATGGTTTTGCCTTTAAATAGCAATGCAAGAGTAGCTCCAACTCCTAGCAAAATTTTTAAAACCATCGGGAATTTTACGACTTCTTTTGGTTTAGCTTTTTTCTGTTTTTGAAAGATGTCGGCTTGAATTTCATTGTATCGTTGTTCTGCTTCTCTGTCAGAATAGAGCATTTTTTTAGGGAGTTTGTCTGGCATAGACAAGTTTTTTGCGAAGACTTCATCTCCGTAATGCATTGATTTATTCGCAGGATTTTCTATTTGTACTACCATACTTATATAAAAACATTTTTGGAATGAAAATTGCTAGTCTTTTGTAAATATTTATTACTCAAAAATTTGTTTTGGTGTTTTGCGCTTGCTTTTTATTCCTGTTTAATATAGTATAACAATATAATCGCAGACAATTAGTTTCCGCCAGTCGGAATTAAATGAGAAATCGGCTAATCGAGATTACACAAAAGAAGATAAATAGCATATATATTTGACTAAGTGTAAGATTTTGCGATTTAAAACGAAGAAAGCAAAGTCTTTTTTCAGTTTTAAGGTCGATAACACAGATTGCAAAGCAATCACAAAACATTTTAAAGGAGCTAAAATGGCAACAAAAGAATTCAAATCACAAAAAATTGATGCTATTAAGGCAAAAATCGAAAAAGCTCAAGTAGCGGTTATTACCGAGTATCAAGGTTTGACAGTTGAAGATATCACAAAATTAAGACGTGAAATCCAAAAGAACGGTGGCGATTACATGGTTACTAAAAACACTTTAGTAAAAATCGCTGTTAAAGGAACCGAATACGAAGCATTAACTGAAAAAATGAGCGGACCAATCGCATTGGCTTTCGGTTTTGAAGATCCTGTAACACCTGCAAAAGCAGTTGCTAAATTTATCAAAGATACTAAGAAAGGTACTATTGTTGGTGCTGTATTAGATGGTAAATTGTTAACTGAAGCAGAAACAAAAGCTTTGGCAGAACTTCCTACAAAAGAAGAACTTTTTGCAAAAATGCTTGGATCTATCAATTCGCCAGCATCAGGTATCGCAAATTCTATCAACGCAGTTCTTTCTCAACTTACAAGAGCAATGGCTGCAGTTCGCGACCAAAAAGCTGCTTAATCAAGCAGTTATATTTAAGCAAATGTGCTTAAATTTGTATTAGTAAATTACTCAAAATTATAAAGGAGAAAAACAATGAGTGTAGAATCTATTTTAGAATCAATTGAAAAATTAACATTATTAGAAGCAGCAGAATTAGTTAAAGCTATGGAAGAAAAATTCGGCGTATCTGCAGCAGCTCCAGTAGCAGTTGCAGCAGCTCCTGCAGCAGCAGCTCCAGCTGACGATGCTGATGCTGAAGTTTCTGTAATCTTGGCTTCAGTTCCTGCTGATAAGAAAATCGCTGTATTGAAAGAAGTTAGAACTTTGACAGGTTTAGGCTTGAAAGAAGCTAAAGACTTAGTTGAAGCAGCTCCTAAAGCAGTTAAAGAAAACATCAAAAAAGACGAAGCTGAATCAATCAAGAAAACTCTTGAAGCAGCTGGTGCTACTGTTGAAATCAAGTAGTTTGATTTTTAACTCAAATTTCGACAAAGACGGTTCTGAAAAGAGCCGTCTTTTCGTTTGATTTTTATTTTTCAATGTGATATTATGTTCCTGTAAAAAATTATAGAAGGAGAGTTGTTAAAGTGATTTCACTAAGCGGTTTGTTATTATATTTAGCATTCGTAGTTTTTTGTTTATTTTTACTAGAGGTAATTTTGAGAAAAAAACGTGGGTTTGATTTTCAACAGTATTTGATTGATAAATATAATTCGCTTACAGGTAAAAGTAAAAAAATAAAGATTTCGCCTATCGTAAAATCTACAGGAACAAAATCCTTGGTATTACTCGATGCCGGAGTAAATAAAGCAACTGTTATTGCAACGCTAAGACAAATTATGGCGCTTGATGCAGATACTGCACAAACAATGGTCAATGCTGCTCCAACTACAATTTTGAA
>CAVHEM010000065.1:0-7582 GCA_963635055.1 Bacteroidaceae bacterium
CAACTTTTTTTCCTATTACACCTAGTGTCATATTCTACCTTTCTTGCTCGCTCGTGTTCAGCCTCACCTCGTAGGTTGTACTAATTTTCGAGTCTGCATTTTCTCTTGCGAGCGCTACTTTTGCTAACTGTTCTTTACCTTTTGAAGGACTTTCACCTTCCACCGCCTCTAATCTTTCGATTATTACGGGTAGTAGATCACATTATTTATGCATAATGCTTATTCAATTTTCAAAGACCGGAATCTTGCAACTATCTTGCTTCGATATCCACACCGGCCGGTAAATCTAATCTACGTAACTCGTCCATTGTTTGTTGAGTTGGTTCGTAAATATCGATAATGCGTTTATGTGTTCTCATTTCGAAGTGTTCACGAGATTTTTTATCAACGTGTGGTGAACGCAATACACAATAGATACGTCTTCTTGTAGGTAAAGGAATAGGGCCAGCTACTTTAGCGTCTGTTCTTTTTGCTGTTTCTACGATTTTTTCAGCAGATACATCAATAAGTTTGTGGTCATAAGCTTTCAAACAAACTCTGATTCTGTTTTTCTTAGTGCTACTTGCCATTTGCATTCCTTTTTCTTTTTCTATGTACTACTTTGCGGAGTTAAAACTTTGGTTTCTTACCGCCTTGAAGTTCGCTATTTAAAACATTTCGGATATTTTACATTACAATACTTCAAGCATACTTATCTTAGGATAAACAAAACACCGTGTCAACCGTGTTTTTAGATATTTGTTGAGATTTGTTACAAGAAATAAATTATACTTCTGTAGGAACATCTGATTTTTCAAATTTGATTGTTTCAGGTTTAAACGCATCTGCAATTTCTGCACGTTTTGCTAATTTTGTTTCAACTTTGTCATTCATTTTTGTTGCCAATTCGCCTGCTTTACGCATACTTGCAGGTAAAAATTCTTTTGGTTTTGCAATCAACATTTTGCCAACCGCTACAACACCTTCTGCAAGACCTTTTAGTCCTAACAAATGTGCTTTAAGTCCACTTGATTCTTCAATCTTTTTTGCATATTTCTCAATTATTTTATCAATAGGGGAATCTGTTTCAACCTTCGCTTTTACCAGAGTTTCTTTAGGCATAATTTTTCTTGCTTCGTCTGTCATAGGGATAACTTTGAATCCACCGCATCTTTCTACACCTTGAATATTAGCAACAGTCACAGTTTTTTCCGGAACAAACTCTACATCAAAATGGTCATTTTTAGCTTGTTCTTTAATAAATTGTTTCAAACCTCTTTTAGCCAAACTATGTTTTGCTGCACAAGTAACATAATCTGCGAATTCGTTCATTTGTTTTGGTTGTCTGAATGCCATACCAAAAGAAGTGTTATTTGCTGGGGTAAAATTTCTAATTTCCATGTTCAAATTCTCCTGTTTTTGTATTTACAGAATAAATTAAAACATGTAAATATAATTTTTGCGGGTAAATTTCAGAAAGTTTACAAAAAGTAAAATAACACCGTTTTGCACCTTCGGCTAAAAGACAATTAAGCCTTTTAACCGAGAATTACAAGTTATTACAATGCTGTTTGATAGTATTGGTCAATGAAGTATTTTTGGAAAGTTTCAGGTTGCAAGTGCATTGAAATTTGGTCTAAGTTACCGTGAGGCATAGTTTTCAAACCTGCTTTTTGCAACAAAGTATTGATTTCGTTCATAAACAATGAGTTGTTGATTTGACCGTATGGACGAGCATTTGCTGCATATTGATAGTGTTCGGCAACTTTTGCAAGAATTTCTTGTTCAGAAGCACCTTTATTAATCAAATCCAAAGTTTCTTTTGAAGTTCTGTGCATTTCTTTGTAGTAGTAACCCATGCTAGCGCCGTCAGGATAGTAATGAGAGTGCTTTGCCCAGTCTTCTACAGCATGTTTATCATAAGTATCTTTTGGTTGATATTCTTTAGGAATACCGTCTAATTTAACTCTTGATTCGCCTTTTGTAACTCTATAGCTGTCACCATATTGTTTAGCGATTTCTTCTGCTTCAATAGCAGTATTTGTACGGTGGTTAACCATATAACCGCTTCCTCTGATTTCGCCAGGATTTACAGAGTTGCCACCGCTACCTGCTTGGCTATACCATTCGTTTTTACCGCTTTTGCCCATTGCAGAAACTCTGTGCATATTGTTCATTGTTTGAACATAGCTTTCAAAACTGTCGGTATATTGACCTGATGCGATTGCATCTTGCAAGTATTCTCTTGCTTCAACGGAAGTTTTTACATAGTTTGCGTTAATTTCTTTTCCGTTGTTGCCTTTAACTCTTACCAATTCGTTAGCATCAAGAGAAGTTTCTATTACAATTTGTCCGTTGTTATTTTTCACAACATAATGTTTGTCACCTTTTGTCAATGTTACGCTTTGACCATTTTTAAGTTTTGACAAGTTTTGTTGTGTATTTTCGCTGAAAGTTGATTTGATATCATCTGACAAACTTTGAGAAGATTTAGCCTTAGCTTGTCCTGCTTTTGCACCTGTGTTAATTGTTTCGGTTGCTCCGATTACGATTTGTCCGTTATGATTTGTTACTACATAACGTTTTCCACCCTTAGTCAAAGTTACGCTTTGACCTTCTTGCAAGGTTGAAAGTTTTGCTTGAGTTTCAGGGCTGAAAGTATTTTTAATTTCATCAGAAACACCTGTAGTCGCTTTTGCATTAGCTTTTTCGGTACCTTTTATATATGTTCCGTTCATTGAAGTGTCTTTGATAACAAATCCATCACCGTCTTTTTGGATTGCAAGATGTTTTCTTGATACAGTGCTATCATTTGTTCCAACTTTGATATCGCCTTCACGACCGATTGTCAAAACTTCGCCGTCTTTCATTTGTTTCAAACGATTTTGAATTTCAGGTGAAGACAAATCTAATTCTGATTTACCAACTTGGAATTTTTCATTACCGTTGATTGCAATCTTTTTACCTTCCGGTAATTTATCGCCTGCTTTGAATTCTGAAACCTTTGCAAACGGAGCATCTGCAACATCAAATTTCTTAGCATTAATTTGTTTTTGCAAGTTTCTTTTTTGAGCACAATCAGGAATTTTGTCTAGTTGTGCTTGCAATTTATCTAAATCAGACAAGTTCTTTGCACTGTGAATTTGGTTGCCCATTTGTCCCATTGCAATCTTGTCTTCGGTTGAAATAGTCGGTCCTTGTTGTTCAGCCTTTGCATTGTTGTCTGCTTTCGCTTTTGCTTGTGCTTTTTCTGCTGAATCTGATTTTGGAGCTTCTTGTGCTTTTGCTTGTTCGTTTACTTTTGCTCCGCTATTAGCATTTGCTTGTGCCTTTAGTGAACCCATTTCTTTTTCATATTTTGAAAGATTTGAAGATTTTTCGTTAACAACTTGGTTCAATTTAGCATAAGCTTCATTGATTTTTCTTTGGTCACCTGAATTTACGCAATCTCTAACATTGCTGATTTCTTGGAACAAGGTTGCATCACCACCTGTTTTGTCAGGGTGGGCCTTTAATGATAATTTTCTAAATTGCTTTTTAAATTCGGCAGGGTCTGTAATAGAACCGTTCAAGAAGTCTGCATATTCGTTTTTGATGTCATTTGCAACTTTAGAATCTTGCAATTTTGGTTCAAGATTTGAAATTCTTTCATTGATTTCTGCTTCTGACATCGGACGTGCTTGACCTTCAGCTTTTTGAGAAGAGCCTGCACCCTCAGTATTATTGGCTTTGCGTTGTGAGAATTTTTCCTTCATATTATCCGCAGCACCAGAAACCTTTTCTTTTGCTGAATTATAGGCACCTGATACACCGTCTTTAGCTTTTTGGTAAGCACCTGAAACGCCGTCACTTACTTTTCCTTTTGCATTATGGTACGCATCAGATACACCCTCTTTAACTTGTTGGAATTTTGCAGAAGATTTCAACTTTCCGCCAAGTTTTTCACCTGCAATACCGATTGAACCGACTGCAGCATTCATTGCAGTTCCTTCAAGTGTCACGTCACCAGTTTCAATATATTCAGCGGTTGCACCAACGGCAACATCTGCTGTTGTATCAATTACTTTTTCTGCGATATGAGAAGTTTTTGCACCTGCTCCAGCTGCTTCTTGAGCCGCTTCGCCTGCTTTTGCTGCCGCATCTTCTGCCTTTGTTGCAGTAGTTTCAGCCTTCGCAACTCCTGTTTCAACTTTCGCTACACCGGTTTCTGACTTCGCTACGGTAGTTGTAGTTCTTGCAACACCTGTTTCTGCCTTCGCTACGGTTGTTGTAGTTCTTGCTACACCAGTTTCAGCCTTCGCAACGGTTGCTACGGCTTTTTCACCAACGGTTGCGGCTTTACCGGCAACTTTGCTTGTTGCATACGCGGCTTTTCCAACTTTATAGGCAGAATTAGCAAATTTACCAACGCCCAATGTTGCACCTGCAATCAAAGCATCTTTGCTTGCATCTTCAAGAATAGCACCCGCATCGGTACCTTCTTTAAATGCTCCGTCAGTTTTTACAATATTGCCGTCAGCATCTCTATATTCACCTGTAATATTTACTCTATCAGAACCTTCAACAAGGACATCTGAAGCAAACGTAGCGGCTCCGGTTATTGCCATTGATACTGGAGTAGATGCACCAAATGTTACAACCTCAAGAGCATCAGCCGCTGCTATTGCAGTTCCGGCAACAGTCATTTCAACACCTGTTTTTACAACTGTTGAACCTAATTGTTGAGAAGCGTTGTATTTTGCAACTCGTTCACCAATGTTATTCTTTGTACCAAATGCTTTTCTATAATTTGCTTCGGTTGGGTTCATGTTGTAATCAGCAATAGACTTTTGGTTATAGTCAACGCCGTAAATTTGTTTGAATTTTGCTTTAAATGCTCCGTCACCTTGTTTTGCGGCAGCTTTTAATTGATTAATATTATTTTGATAAGTTTTAAAATCTTGTCTTACTTGATCAGCAGTATTACCTGTACCACCGCCAAACAAGTCATTATTCCAAATTTTAGAAACGCCGTCAGCAAAATCACCAGCCCAACCGTCTTGTTTCATTTGTTCATTAAAATTCTCTTTTGCAGCAGCAAGTTGTGCATCCAACATATCAACAGTTGCCTGTTGTGCAGTCTTACTGTCTTTTCTGATTGCATCTGATTTATCTGATTTTGCTACATATTCTTTTTTCAAAATCTTGTTATCGTGTGACATTACATGTGCATTTCCGTCACCGTCATAAACAGTCTTTCTGCCGTGTCCATCTCTTGCACCTTTTTCAACCGCAACTCTACGGTTACCGACAACTTGAACATCTCTGTGTGCACTGACGTTTACCCAAGTTTCTTTCAAAACAACGCCATTATGTGCAACGACATAGATTTTGCCTGATTTATCCTGACAAATCGTTCTGCCATGTGTTGCATTACCGATTTTGGTGAAAGTTCTTGAAGAGGTCTTTTTACCTTTAGTATAAAAATCACCTTGAACTTTTTCACCTGCACCTTTATAGTTAGTCAAGCCCAAATCTTCTCTAAGTGCTTTATCTCTTGCTTTTGCTTCAGCCTTTTTAGCTGCTGCTTCTGCTTGTCTTGCTTGTGCTTCTGCTCTTTTTTGAGCTCTGATTTGTTCATCTCTTGCAAATTCTGCTTTTGCTTCTTGTGATGATTTTCTGCCTTGCAATGCTTTGTCATCAGCTTCCAATTCTCTCGGAACTTTGATTTCAGACCCAACGTCAAAATATTTTTTGCCACCCAAAACATCTTTATTTGCTTCTCTTAATTGAGCCTCGGTACAACCGAATTTTTTAGCAATACTTGCCGGTGATTCACCGTTTTGTACGATAATCCCTGTTGTATTGCCTTGTCCATCGTAATTCAAGGTGTATTCTTTTCCATCAACAACTTTTGTTGAAGATATTCTATGACCTTCGTTATTTAATTGGTTTCCTGTTGTTGAGTTTTCACCTTCTTTAATTATTTGAGTAAAACCGTTGCCATCAAGATTTTTTGAAGTATTTGTTACTTTGTCACCATCTTCAACAATTTCTTGAAGCAATTCGCCACCGTCCATAGTTTTAACAGTTGTGGTCTTTTTTGTACCATTAACACTAGGTTCTGTAGATTTAGCAATCACTCTGCCTTCGTCAAGATTATAACTATATTCTGTTGTTCTTTCATTATCTTGACCTTTGTTTTCAATCTTTTTAGTTTCTCTAAGTGTACCATTTAAACTTGCATATTGAGTTTCATTTAAACCTTGAGTTTTTGTGGCAGTAAATGGTTTTTCGTTTTCATCATATTGAGTAACAGTTTTTGAACCTTCAGAAGCTACAGTTTCAGTGGTTTCAACTTTTTTACCAGATTCATAATTAGTTTCAAGAGTTTTGTTTCCGTTTTCGGTTACGCTTGTTTCTTTTTTAGGAACAGGATTGCCGTTTGCGTCAACTGTTGTTTCATATTCAACGGTTGTTTCGTCACCGTTTGTAGCAACTGTAGTTTTTTGAGTTAAATTTTTATCTTTATCTCTGCTTTCGGTTACGGTATTACCTTCAGCATCAGTTTGAGTAAGGGCAGTTGCTCTATCAGGTTTGATAGTTTCTTTTCTGCCGTCATTATACTCAACCTGTACAAGTTTTTGACCGTCTTGTTCAATTACTTGTGTATCTTTGACGTCATCAGTATTAATATTATTGTTTTCTAAGAATTTAATTACGTCTTTTTTCTTAACGCCTTTTAAGTCATTCTTTTTGATGTAAGCCTTAGCTTCTTTTTTAGTTGCAATGCCATCGTTTGACTTGTCCATAGCTTCTGAAAATTGTTTCAATTCGTCCGCATCTAATACACCATTGCCGTCTTTATCAATAGATTTGAAGATTGACTTTTCTTTATCGGTTTTTAAGTCTTCTTCCTTTAGACCTGCTTTTAAAGTGCTTAATTGAACTTGATTTTTCCCTACATTGCTTACATTCAAATCTGCCATTGTGCCTTAACTCACTTTCTGTTTCTTAGCTTACTTAGTGAGTATCGGCACTATTTTTAGCCGACTTTAGCACAATTCACCCATCCCATCATATCATATCATATCATAAAGCAATTATATCAAGCGATTCCGCCATTTAAATTCATCTTTACATTTCTTTACATCAAACTTTTTAGAGAGGCTTACATCACAATTGATAGAACAAATCATGCCCTTGGCGTAGCAATGCAAACCTAATTTTCCGACTGGCATACTGATTGATAGTAAAACAGATTCCGGATCTTTCGCACTCACATTAAACGTGCCTTCACTTCGTTTCGCACTCTTCTCGTGCTTGTCCGGAATGACATTTTGGCAGGCTTACCAAATTTTTAGTACACTCTTCTGGATTGACACAACAATCTCACGATTGTCTTGTTCGCCAATACCCCACAGAAAGGTCACCCTGAACTGGTTTTAGGGTCGCTTCATGTCAAAGTTTTACAAGGGATTAAGCACTTAATCTTTCGTTTTATTTTGATTATGAAAAAGATTCTGAATCAAGTTCAGAATGACTATTTGGTAGGCTTAGCAAGGGTTTCGTCATTCTGAAAACTTAGAAAATTTTTGCGAATGCAATGAGCAAATAAATTTTC
>CAVHEM010000066.1:0-16428 GCA_963635055.1 Bacteroidaceae bacterium
CCGGAATATATTGAAAATATAAACGATATAAAAGTTGGGGAATATGTTGTTCATTCAATTCATGGACTTGGAATTTATAAAGGGCTTTCCAAACAAGAAATTGATGGTCAATTGAAAGACTATTTGACTATTGAATATGCAAACAAAGACAGATTACATATTCCTGCAGAACAAATAAACTTGCTATGCAGATATCGAGGTTCCGGAACAGTAAAACCTAAGCTATCCAAAATGGGTGGTCGAGATTGGGAAAATACTAAAGCGAAAGTTAAAAAAGAAGTTGAAGTTGTTGCTTACGACTTGTTGAGGCTTTATGCAAGGAGAAAAATGCAAAAAGGTATTCAATTTTTGCCTGATACGACTTGGCAAATTGAAATGGAAGAAGCGTTTGAATTCGTTGAAACTCCTGACCAATTAAAAGCAATTTCTCAAGTTAAATCTGATATGGAGTCTGAACAACCTATGGATAGGCTCATTTGCGGAGATGTCGGGTTTGGGAAAACAGAAGTTGCTATGAGAGCAATTTTCAAGGCTGTAACTTCAGGCAAGCAAGTTGCTGTAGTCGTTCCTACGACAATTTTGGCATTGCAACACTATCAAACAATTTTTGAAAGATTTAAACCTTTTGGTGTTGATGTTGAATTGTTGTCAAGATTTAGAACTTCAAAAGAGCAAAAAGAAACTGTCAAAAATTTAGCAACCGGCAAATGTGATGTTGTTGTCGGCACTCACAGACTTTTGCAAGACGGGATAACTTTCAAGGATTTAGGACTTCTTGTAATAGATGAAGAACATAGGTTTGGGGTAAGACATAAAGAAAAATTGAAACAAATGCGAGAAAATATTGATATTCTTTCAATGTCTGCAACACCAATTCCGAGAACTCTTTACATGTCATTATCCGGAATTAAAGATATGTCTGTAATTAACACCCCGCCTAAAAATCGTTTGCCTATCAAAACTTATGTCGGTGAATGGAATGAAAATTTGGTGAAAAATGCAATAGTTCATGAGTTAGATAGAGAAGGTCAAGTTTTCTATTTGTATAATAGAGTTGAAACAATTCAAGAATTCAAAGCGCAATTACAAAAAATTGTTCCAAATGCTAGAATTGCAGTTGGTCATGGGCAAATGAACGAAAAAGAACTTGAAGAGGTTATTGTTGATTTTGCGAACCGTGAATATGATATTTTGCTCGCCACGACAATTATTGAAAATGGTATAGATATTCCAAACGCAAACACTATGATTATTCACAATGCCGATAAGTTTGGTTTGGCGCAGTTGTATCAATTGCGAGGCAGGGTTGGACGTTCGCAAAGACAAGCATATTGCTATTGTTTTTACACAAAAAATAAAGAAATTACTAAAGATGCAGTCCATCGATTAAAGGCAATAAAAGAATTTACAACACTAGGTAGCGGTTATCAAATTGCACTTCGAGATGTAGAAATCCGTGGGGTTGGAAATATTCTGGGAACAAAACAACATGGGCACATGGTGAATGTCGGTTTTGATACATATTGTGAATTATTGGAAGAAACAGTACAAGAACTCCAAGGTGAACACGTTGAAAAAATTACGCCAACAATAGTTGACATCAATGTAACAGCGTATATTCCTGATGAATGGGTCGGGTCTGCGGAACAGAAAATGATAGAGTATAAACGACTTGCAGATGTAAAATCACCTGTAGAACTTGATTATATTGTTGAAGAGTGGGTTGATAGATTTTCCAAACCACCGGAATGTGTTGAAAATTTAATTAAACTTATCAGACTAAGACTTTCTGCAACAGAAGTTAAAATTTCTGCATTGAGAGAAGTTGACGGAGCAATTAGAATTTATACTCCTTATTCCAAACCTGAATGGAATTTGGTGCAGAAAGTTTTGCCAAAAAATATTAGTAGTAAATTGAAATTTACTCTTGCTCCAAAGTCTTGTGCTGATGCTACGTCTATCATTATTTTAAATACTTCGTATGTAAATTTTAATGAAGTATTTAACATTTTGACTGATTTGTTTTATTATATACACAAAGTAAGTTACGAGTATTAAAAGAAAGAGAGAGGGATATGAAATATTCAAAACTATTGGCGACACTTGCCGTTGCAACTGTTTTATTTGCCGGTTGTGGTATTAAAGACCAAAATGCGGTTATAAAAATCAATGACAAAGCAATTACTCAAGCAGAATATGACAATTTGATGGATCAAAATCTTGCTCAAAGTCCATTTGGTAAACCTGAAGATTTGAAAGGTAATAAAGAAGGTTTTTTGTATTTGATGACAGAACAAAGAGTTGTAAATCAATTGATTGTTCAAGAACTTTTAGAACAAGAAGCAGCAAAACGTGGTATCAAAGTAACAAACAAAGATGTTGATGCTGCAATGAAAAAAGTTATCGACCAAATGGGCGGTAGAGATAGATTGTTAGAAGTTTTGAAAAATAACGGTGTTTCAGTTGCTCAATTCAAAAAAGACTTGAAAAACCAAGTGAAAATGCAAAAACTTGCTGATTCTGCAGGTAATATTAAAGTTACTGATAAAGATTGTGAAAATTTCTACAAACAAAATCCTGACAAATTCAAAAATCCGGACAAAGTTCGTGCTTCACACATCTTGATTAGTGCAAATCCTTTCCAAATCAGTGAAGAAATTAAAAGCCAATCTAAAAAACAAATTTCTGATAAAGACTTAAAAGCAAAAGTTAATGCTAAATTGGCTGAAAAGAGAGCATTAGCAGACAAATTAGATAAAGAATTAAAAGCAGATAAAACAAAATTTGCAGAATATGCTAAAAAATACTCAGAAGACCCAGGTAGCGCTCAACGTGGTGGAGATTTAGGCTTCTTTGCAAAAGACCAAATGGTTCCTGAATTTTCAAATGTAGCATTCAGCGCAAAACCTGATTCAATTTCTGATGTTGTACAAACTCAGTTCGGATATCATATTATTTATGTTCAAGATAGACGTGCTGCAGGAGTTACACCTTATGAAAAAGCAAAATCAGGCATTAAAGACCACTTGGTTATGGAAAAACAAGTTAAGGCTCTTGACGATTTGATGGTTGCTGCTAAGAAAAATGCTAAGATTGAATATGTAGATTCAAGCTTCAATCCGGAAGAAATTCAAAAGAAATTATCAAAACAAATGGATTATGCTACCGGTGGTAATGCAAGCAAAGTTAGAGAAAAAACAATGAAAAAGAATAAATAAGTTGTTTATAACATACAAAAAGCCCTTCTATTAAAGAGGGGCTTTTTTGTTGCATTAATTTCCATCAAATGAAGGATAAATTATACATTTTCATAGTTTAAAATATTTATGAGTGGTCTGAATTTGGAGAGTTGGTATGGAAAGAATTGTATCGGAAAACGTTGATTTATATGAGTCTTGTGTTCAGGAGATTTCTGAGTCAATTACTCAAAATTGGACGGAACAAGCATTAGAATGTTACGATTTGGAGTGTGATTGCAAGCAATGTTCAATCGGCAGAGGAAATTATTCGTTTATCTGCCAAATGCCCAAGGTGATTGATTCGTTGCTTCAAACAGTAGGTGAACCCGAAAAACAGCGAAAAACCGCTTAACGAAACCCCACAATATTATCGTTGTGGGGTAAAATTTTTGTGTAGTTCTGTCTGGTAGTCGTTACTCCGTGGCTAGTTTGTGATTGTGGAATTCCAGCAATTTTGCCAGTTGCCACTCTCTAGCCCGAATTTCGTGAATCCGTTCTTTTATTTCATGTAATTCTTTAAGTAGGGTTTCTTCATCTTTGAATTGAATTTTTACTTGTGGAGTTTCAACCGGTTGCGCATCTGTTGCCCATTCCGGTGAAAAACCGCCATTTTCAAAAAACTCTTTATCTTCTATCATTTCACATATCTCCAAATCAACTGCTATTAGTCTTCAGTAATCAATGAATGGAAAAAGTCCATCAATTTGAAATTTCCATATTTAAACGCAATAGGCTTTTTGTAATATTCATTATCTGAAATTTTATTCAAAGTATTCATTTCTTCCCTAGATAGAGAACCGAAATCAAAACTTGTCATTTCTGCATAATCAATCATTAAATCTTCTACGTCCATAATCTTTTTTTCTGACATTGCCACACTCCTTAGTTTGTTCATTTAGTTTTTAAGTACAAATTTACTATCGGAATTTTTTGAAAAAACTTTATGATTTTGAATTATTTTGTTACATATATTCATAATTCTTCTTTGAACCCTAGAAAAATCAAGAAAAATACATTATACTATAAGTGTAGTAGAAAATAGAATGAATTAATCTCAGGTTGAATAATTCCCGTCTGTTTAAAGTATTGCGTATTGAGTATAGTATGGTGTAGAATTGTATAGTAATGTAAACTCTGTACGGGAAATTGTCAAAAAATAATCTTCATGATTGTTATACAGAGATGAACAGATAACAGGTGTAGAAGCTTTTGGAAAATACGGAAAATAAAAAAACAGTAAATAATAAAGCTAAAAGTAGTGGAAAGAAAAACTCAACATCAATCCCGAAGGTAAAAAGTCCGATAGAAGGGTTGAAGATGATTTCTGTGCCGCAAAATTCTGCTACTGAGTCAAAATTATCTGAAAAAATATCTAAAACCAAGAAAAAGCTTAATGATTTAATAAAACCTTTATCTGTTGCAGAAGAAAGCAGTTTTAGCAACATTGTTGAAACGATTAACAATTTCAACACCTCAAGAACAAGACAACGTCAAAACAATTCAGAATATGCTGCAAATACGATAAAAAGTGTTTCCGGTATAAATTATTTTGAAATATTGAAAGAAGTTTCTGATGCTTTTCAAGATAACAAAGACATGGTTGATTTGTTTGGCAAATTGAGTGAAGTTTTTGTAGGGCATTTGAAATGGTCATTTGTAGGTTTTGGATTGTTGCACGAAAAATCTAAATGTATTAACTTGAAAGTCTATGGACAAGGTGGAAATACATATTCTTCCAAAATTTTCTTATCTGATGATACAAACCCTATTGTAGAATGTTTCAAGACGAAAAACATAATTGACAAGGATAATTTGGATTATTTGAGTATTCCATATTTAGTCAAAACAGATTCGGTTATTGTTCCAATGATTTCTGTTAATAAGTGTATTGGCGTAATGCTTGTTGGGCAAAAGATTTCTAATATCAATATAAATATTGTCGACTTTTTCTCAAATTATGCAGGCATGTATATTCACAATGCTCAATTATTAGAAAGTACTAGTAAATATGCAAACACTGATACTTTGACCTCGTTGTATAACCACAGAGGTTTTCAAGAAATTTTGGCTAAAGAACTTGAAAAAGCAAAACAAACTAACACTCCGTTGTCTATTGTTATGTTTGATGTTAATAATATTTCAAAAATTAACAGAGAATTGGGACACGCAAAAGGTGATGAGGTTATCAAAACTCTTGCTGATAAGATTAAACAAAATATTAGAACAAATGACTGTGCCGGCAGATATGGCGGTGACGAAATTGCGGTAATTTTACCAAATACAAACACAAAAGATGCAAAATATTTGGCAGAATATATTACTTATTGTTTGTCATGTTGTTATGTAGATGATGTTGGACCATTGAAGGTTTCTGTTGGTATTTCGACCTTCCCTGAATGTACTATTGACCAAGAAAAATTGCTTATTTTGACAGAACAGGCAATGTTTATTTCCCAAGCAAAAGGTTACAAGGAAGGTATGTCAGCAATTGTAAGTTCTTCAGATTTCAATTTCTGGGACGATGTTGCATTGAATTCGTTTGCAGAAGTTTTGGCAAAACGTCATTCTCAAATTGGTATCAATTTTGAAGAAGAACTTGTACACAAATTTAACCAAGAAGAAATAATTAACCACAATCACCTGATGGAAATGGTTACATCAATTGCCGGTGCAATTGATGCCAAGGACCCGTATACTAAAGGTCATTCAACTTCTGTTTCAAGATATGCTGAGGCACTTGCCAGAACTGTCAATTTGCCGGAACATGAGGTTGAGCGTATCAAACTTGGTGCATTACTTCATGATGTTGGTAAAATCGGAATTCCTGAAAGTGTCTTGAAAAAACCGGGAAAATTGACTGATGAAGAATGGGAAATCATGAAACAACACCCTACAATCGGTGCTGAAAAGGTTTTAGCGCCAAATGAAGCATTGAGGGACTTAATTCCTATTGTTAAATATCACCACGAAAGACTTGATGGTAAAGGTTATCCTGAACACTTGAAAGGTAATGAAATCCCGCTGGAAGCACGTATTGTGTCAATTGCAGATGCTTACCACGCTCTTGTTAGTGATAGACCTTACAGAAAAGGTTTACCTATTGAAACTGCTTGTCAAATCCTAAAAGACGGTGCAGGCACTCAATGGGATACAGATTTAGTTCGTCAATTTATTTCTATTGCACCATCGTTGACAACAAATGTTTAAACTATGGCAAATATGAAAGAACTTTTCTTGCGGCTTGTTCCGGAGATTTTGCGCACATCAATTCATCGGAAACAATAATTCTTTTTGCTCCGTTATAAGTTAGTTCGCTTATGCAATCTTTGTCCATTATTCCGAATTGAAAAACGGGAACTTTAGAATCCTTGTTTGCCATATATACAAGTTCCATATTTACCGCATTTTGAAGTTTTGACTTTTCAGGTGCTACAGGACCTAATGACAAATAGTCAGCGCCATCTTCTATTGCTTTTGTAATATCTTCACGAGAAAAAACGGTTTTGCCGATTATTGCGTTGGCTCCGAGAATAGCTCTTGCATCTTGAATTGAAATATCATTTTGTCCGAGGTGAACTCCATCAGCTTCCACGATTTGCGCAATATCAAGTCTGTTATTTATAATAAAAGTTGCTCCAAATTCATCACATAGAATTCTTATTTTTAGTCCTAAGTCCACGATGACACTATCAGGAACATTTTTTTCTCTGAGTTGAATAATATCAACTCCACCTTGCAAAGTGGAAGCAATTGCGTCCAAAAATTCATCTTTTGAATTGAAATTGTCGGAATTTGTAATCAAATATAAGCGTTTCTTTTCTAATTTTAAAAGGTTAAATTGCTCCTTTAATTTGCTCCACATAACATAAATCCCTTAACACCTTTATTACAATAACAATTGTAGCATGAATTTTGTCGAACGACAATATATAATGGGGTTGTCGAAATTTATAATATTTTAAATTCTATCTGTCGTAATGCTTCAAACTTGCCTAAAGTGTGCAATTTGTGCTATAGTTTAGGTGAGGGTAATTATTATGATAACGAAAAAATCAAGAGATGAAATCAAGAGAATGCGTCATGCAGGACATATTGTTGCTCTTGTTCACCAAAAAATGAAAGAGGTTGTAGAACCTGGAATTTCTACAAAAGAATTAGACAGTATTGCAATGAAAATAATCAAGGAAAATCGTGCAATTCCTACATTTTTAGGTTATTCAGGATTTCCTGCTTGTATTTGTACATCAATTAATGAACAAGTCGTTCACGGTATCCCATCAGAAAAAGCAATTTTAAAAGAAGGTGATATCATTGCTATTGATGTTGGTGCCACTTACGGTGGTATGGTCGGTGATAGTGCTTGGTCATACCGTGTAGGTAAGGTTTCACCTGAAGTTGACAAATTGATGACAACAACGGAAGAATCTTTGTATGCCGGTATTGAACAAATGCGTCCGGGAAATGTTCTTGATGATATTTCAAAAGCGGTTGAAGCGGTTGCTGTACGTGGCGGTTACGGTATTGTACGTCAATACGGCGGTCACGGTGTTGGTCATGAGATGCACGAAGATCCGTTCTTGTTCAATTACAGTGTAGGCGATAATACCTTAATTAAGGTTAATACTGCCATTGCGATTGAACCTATGTTGAATTTAGGTTGTGATGATGTTGTCGTTGCAGATGATGGCTGGACGGTAAGTACAAAGGATGGAAAACCTTCTGCTCACTTTGAACACACGGTTATTGCAACAGAAGACGGACCTCTTATTACAACCAAATTGATGGATTAGGAGAATGGAATGAATTATTATATAGGACTTTCGCTTGCTTCGGGTTCTAATATGGATTCAGGTGTTGCGGTTATTGATGAGGATAACAACATTATTCTTATTGATAAATTGTACAAAATGAATGATGTAAAGTTCTTTTTTGAGAACTTTTCATCATTGAATAATTCCAAAATTTGCGTTTCCGTACCGTCTGATAGAACTATGCTGGAAGGTAAATGGAGAATTTTATCAAAACCTTATCAGTTGGTTGCGACAAATAAAAATATTCCTAACCGTGACAATTGGACTCAAAGACATTCGAATAGAGGTTCTGAATATTTTGGCGAACTTGCTGCCCGTGGAATTACCGTAAATCGTTTTGATATTTATATGACAAGACAGAGTTTACATTTGAATTCTTGTTATAAAGACCGTTCGCCTGCTGACTGCAAGTTTTTGCAACAAGCATTGAAGTTGGAATGGGGGTTTGAGGATTTACCTGTGAATATGATGCCAATGTCACATCTTGAAGCGATTATCGGGGCAATTTTGGCAAAAGAACACGCTTTAAATCCTTCCAAAACGAATGTTCTTTACAAATTTAGAGGGCTTGATGTTATTGATGTGAAAGACAATTTGAATATTTCAACTGAAGTTTATGAATTTGAAAAAGAATTGGGTGTAATATCTGAGGTTGGTTAGTTTGCAAAGGTGGTTATGAGGAAGAATTTTCTTGAAATTTTGAGTAATCCGTTGCTATTTTATACGGATAAAGACGGGGAGTCTGTTTTTCGTAATTTTTGCTTGTTTGAAAATACAGGCTGCTTGTATCGTGCGACTTTTCCTAAAGCAAATATCGGCAAAGTTTTGGAATATAGATTTAAACTTGATAAATGTTTCAAATGGGTTGCTTTTTTGACTCCTGTAATCTTGTATTTTATCTTTATTCATTTATATTTTTCAATTTGGAAATTGTTTTTGTTTGAATTCTTATGTCTTGGAATTATTTTGGGTGTAAGAATTTATTTATCATCACTTTATAGTGAAGTTTTGATGAAAAGCTTTGGAGCATACGAACTTTGTGAATTTGAACCGCCAATTCCTAAACATAAAACAGATGAATATGTGTCACTGTTTAAATCAAAAGTAATTGCTTTGTTGGTTGTTTTAGCACTGTATTTTTTGCCGGCATTAATTTTGCAATTTTCAATAAAAATGAATTTGACACCAAAACATCTGCATTGCAAAACCGCATTAGCACTTTCAAATATTTATACTTCGCTTTATCCGGAAAATGAAAGAATATTTGATATGAGAGCATTTAGCAAATTTATGGAAAAAGATTATGCCGGTGCTCTTGAAGATTACAAAACAGTTATAGTTTTGTCAGGTCATAAGTTTACTCAAAAAGATAGTACCAGATTTGCAAATTTGCTGCTTTTACAAAAGAAAATCGGAACGGCAAGGGAAGCGTTGGCGTTGTTTGATGAGTATTTAGCCAAAAAGAAACTTTCAATTCTGTATAAATCTCAAATGTTGTGGGTAAAATCAATATTTAAAATTGAAAATAGTATTACGGATAATATTATTCAAGATTATGAAGATTTACTTGCATCGCTTGATGAAACTGATGTAAAAAATCAGTTTTATATTTCAAGTGACTTGGCTTATATTTTGTATTTGATGCAAGATTATTCACTTGCGGTAAATAATTACAATTCGCTAATTCAATTTGTCGGTGATAACAAAGAAATGTTTACCAAAGAATTAAAATCAGCGTATGCCGAACGAGGTTGGGCAAGAAAAAATTTGGGTGATGAAGTTGGCGCAGCACAAGATTTTGCAGCATCAGGAATTGCAATGGAAGAAATTGCCAACTATGAACCGTCTTACGAGCCTCAAAAATTTATGGTTGATAAGTTTTAAGTTTCCATTTGTCCATAAAGTTTTATAAAAATATTCCCGAAAATGAAAATTTATGCTAGAATGACATGGAATAAAGTAGTCGGATAATCGCGCTTATTTTTATGAGTGAGGAAAGTCCGTGCATCTAAGAACAGGCCGCCGGAGAAACTCCGGACGATGTGAGTCGGTGGATAGTGCCACAGAAATGATGACTGCCGATGGATTTTATATCACAGGCGATGGTGCAACGGTGAGTTAAGAGCGTCACCAGCGGTATCGGAAGGTACCGGCTAGGTAAACCCCGGTCAGATGCAAGATTGAATCGAAGGTTATAAAGGTTGTTCGCCAACTTCGGAAAAATCGCTAGAGATTAGGAGTAATCCTAATACCAGATAGATGATTATCTAAAACAGAACACGGCTTACGGGCTGCTTTATTCTTTTTTAAAGGAGAGTTGTTTGTGACTAAAAAAGGATTGTTTATTACTTTTGAAGGGGCTGACGGTTGTGGAAAAACTACCCAATTGAACTTGTTGAAAGAATATTTAGAAAAAAATGGCTACGATGTTTTAGTCACACGTGAACCGGGTGGAAAAGGTTTGGGCGAAAAGTTCAGAGAAATTCTATTGAATTATGATGGTGTTGTATCAGAGCGATGTGAATCTTTTTTGTTCTTGGCAGATAGAGCGCAAAATATTGATACAATTGTCAAACCAGCAATAGATGCCGGCAAAATCGTGTTATGCGATAGACATATTGATAGTTCTGTTGCGTATCAAGGTTATGGCAGAGGGTTAGATATTGAAAAGATAAAACAATTAAATACTCTTGCAACAGGCGGATTACTTCCTGATTTGACTTTGGTTTTTGATATTGATATAGAAACTTCTATGAAAAGAGTTGGCAAGGAAAAAGACCGTATGGAAAGTGCCGGAAATGAATTCTTTAATAGAGTTCGAAACGGTTATCTTGAACTGGCAAAACAAGAACCAAAACGAATTAAAGTCGTAAATTCAACGGCTTCTATTGAGGAAATTCACGAACAAGTTGTAAAAATTATAAAGGACTTACAAAATTCTATTTAGGCAAAAATTGCAAAGCTTTTTTGAGAATTACACTTGTTAAATTCTGCAATTTTAGACTGCCTTTTTTAGCCATTTCCAAAACGGTTTCTATGTTTTTGCGTGGAGAACTGCTTTGTTCTTCCAACAGTTGAGAAACTTCAATTCTTGAAGGTGAATCAAGTTCATAAAAATCGCTAAGTTTTGCAATTCGACCTTGTTTCATTTCACCTTTAACATTAATCCCATTGTCATAGATTACAAAAGTACCCGTTCCATTTTGTGGAATTAGTGCTGTGTATGCTCCGCCATCACTGGTATGCATAATATCACCATTTTTGAAATAAATTTTTTCACGGGTTGGAATATCGTCAAAGCTACCATCAAACCATTTTTTGCGTAATGCTAAATTTCTGTCCCCATCTCCCAGATTAAGGCTACATCTTGAGCGAGGGTGGTTTTGAGTTAGTGCATAATTGTCAGGAAAATTTACTTGTCTTAAAATTTGTTCAGTCATTTATTCACCTTTTACCAGTTTTATTTTTAGGTAATAAAAATATTCAAGAAAATTTTTTGCTATGTAATTTTTATATATTGGGACGAAATTCCAGTAATAATGTGTGATAGCGCCAAATTAACACGTTCTTAATACTTTGTAATATTAAATTTCTCATTTTGAAATTGTACGAGAAGAAATTTCCTTTTAGAACTTTTTGGCTTGTAAAATTTGGGCAGAAATCGCACCAAATAAAAAATCTTTTCTTTTTAAAAGTGTAAATCTGCTATTTTCAAATTCTTTAATGAGTTCATCGGGTTCCGGAAATTCATTTTTTGAATCGGTTAAATATTTATAATGCTCAGTGTTTAATTTTAAAAGTTTTGCGCAAATCGGAACAATAATATCGAAAATTTTGCTTAGTTTATTATGATTGCCAAAATCCAGATGTAAAAATTTCCCGTCATTATTTAACACTCGATAAATTTCAGAAATTGCCTTTGTGCGCTCTTGTACGTTTCTCAAACCAAAACTTGCTGTAACATAGTCAAAATCATTATCTTTGAATGGTAAATTTGTACAATCTGCTTGCAGAAATACACCTTTAGGATTTTTTAATTTTGCTAATTTCAACATGTTTTGAGAAAAATCAATCCCAATAATTTTTGCTCTGGGATAAAACTTTTGCACAAGTTGAGTAAAATCACCAGTTCCGCAACAAATATCCAAAACCATTGCTCTTGGTTTTATATCTAATGCTTTCAATGCAAGAAGTTTAATAATATAATGTGTTCCCATTGAAATAAAATTGTTTACTTTGTCGTAATATTGCGCAATTTCATTGAACAAGTTTTTAATATTTTCCGGTGATTTATCAGTCATAATACCAAAATTTTAGCATAAAATATGTAAATATATTGCTAATTTCAAAAATCGGGATAAAATAAGGGTATGAGAATAGCATTTGTACCTATTGATAATAGACCTGTGTGTTACACGTTGCCGAAATTGATTTCTGAAATTGATGAAGATTTTGAATTGATATTGCCTAATCGTACTGATTTGGGTGATTTAACTAAAAATGCTAATATTGAAAATCTTTTTACGTGGTTAAAAGGTTTGAACAATTTAGATGGAATGATTTTGTCGCTTGATACTTTGGCTTATGGCGGTTTGATACCCTCAAGACGTTGTCCTGAAACTTTTTCACAAATTCAAAAAAGAGTTGAAACGTTAAAAGAAATTTTGCTGGAGAAAAAATGTAGAATTTGGGCAGTATCAAGTATTATGCGAATTTCTAATAATAATTATAACGAAGAAGAAAAAGCATATTGGTCTGAATACGGCAAAAAAATCTTTACTTATTCTTATAATTTTCACAAAAATGGTGAAAAAGAATGTTCTTATGTTCCACAAGAAATTCTCGAGGATTATTTGAAAACAAGAACTCGTAATTTTGAGATAAATAAGATTTATCTTGAGTGGCAAAAGGAAGGACTTTTGGATACTTTGGTGTTTTCAAAAGATGACTGTGCCGAGTTTGGGTTGAATGTTATGGAAGCAAAAGAACTTGAAAGTTTGGGCGGATATACAAAAACCGGTGCTGATGAAATTCCGTTGAGCCTCTTATCAAGGGTAATTAGTAAGCAAATGAAAGTTTGTCCGGTATTTTTAGAACCTGAGTATAAAGATTTAATTTCAAACTATGAAGATGTAAGTATTGAAAATTCCGTGAAAGGTCAACTTGAACTTGCAAATTGTACAATTACGGATAAGGAAAATGCGGATATTGTTTTGTATATAAACAATTTCAAACATCATCAGGGCGAAATAGTCATGAAAGTTGATACAGAAGGGTTTGATAGGAGTTTTGCAGTGCCTGACAAGGCTTATATGATTGCAGATGTAAGGTTTGCAAATGGTGCAGATAATAATTTTGTTCAAGAATTGTTTAAAAATAAAATTATTGATAAAAATTTCTATGGATATTCTGCGTGGAATACTTCTGCTAATAGTTTGGGAAGTTTGATTTTGTGTGCAAAGATGAAATTTTTTGCTAAAAAATATAATAAAAATGCGTTTGAAAAAGTTCAACTAACGAGATTTATAGACGATTGGGCATATCAAGCAATTGTGCGCCAAAAATTAAAATCCACTGATATAGTACTTTTAGAAAAAGAGATGAAAACCTTTGAAAAAGCGTTGGAAGATGTTACAATGAATTCAGTAAATGTAAAATATAGTTTCCCGTGGAAACGTTTATTTGAGGTAGAAATTGAGTTTAGTTGAAGTAATATTTTTAGCAATAGCATTGGGTATTGATTGCGTTGTTGTATCATTTTCCCAAGGACTTATTTTCAAGACAAACAAGAGAAAAAATTCATTTTGTCTTGCCTTATCTATGGGGTTATTTCAAGGTTTGATGCCTATTATCGGCTATGTTGGAACTAACAAGTTGTATGATTTTTTAGTTCCATTTAGCAAGTGGATTGTATTTAGTATATTTTTTATTTTAGGAATGAAATTTATACTGGAATCCTTTGAGCCGGAAAAGGAAGAAGCGGCTTGTATAGGTTTCCGTTGTTTGATTGGGCTTGGTATTGCAACAAGTATTGATGCTTTAGTATCAGGTGTAACACTAAGATTGACTAATACAAATTTACTAATGGCTTGTTGCATTATAGGTTTGGCTTCGTTTTTGATGTCAATAATAGGCTTTGTTTGCGGAAATTGTATTAAGCGTCTTTCTTCAAGAGCGTTGGAGATTTCCGGTGGATTAATTTTAATCGCTTTAGCAATAAAACCGTTTTTAATCAAATAAACTTATACCACTCGATGTTTAAAACCGCCTGACAGATAGTCAGAAATTCCTTCAAACGTTGTTTTTAGAATATAATCAATTGCTTCTTGCGTATTGTATGCGATATGCGGTGTAATAATTACATTTGGGTGTTGCAAAAGTCGTTTGATAATTTTAGACTTGTCAACACAATAAATAGAAGATTTTTCGATTTTTTCCCATTCGGAAGATGCTTCCGTACAAGAAACGACATCTAAGCCGACCCCTTTCAATTTACCATTATCGAGCGCTTTTAATAACGCATTATTGTCGACTAATTCACCTCTTGAAACGTTGATAAAATATGAATTGTTCTTCATCATATCAAATTGAGTATAAGAAAACATTTTTGTATTGCCTTGAGTATAGGGCAAGTGAAGAGAAACAATATCAGAACGAGTTAATAATTCTTCCATTTCAACGTATTTTACAAACTCATTTTTTTCAAGTTCTGCATTGCGGTTTTTGTCGTATGCCAGAACTTTCATACCAAGACATTTTGCATATTGCGCAACGGCAGACCCGATTGAACCGGTTCCGATAATTCCTAGAGTCAGACTGTTCAAATCTGAACCTATGAAATTTTCTACTGCAAAAGTATTGTCCGGAACTTTTGCGATAGAGGGCAAAATGTTGCGAGTGAGCATTATTATCAAACCGATTGTGAATTGGGAAACAGGAAGTCGTCCATAATTTTCAACATTTATCAACGTAATATTTCTATCGGTGCAAGAATTTACACAAATATGGTCATAACCGGTTGAACGGGTTGAGATTACTCTAAGGTTTTTGAATTTTGAAATGACATCTTTATCAATTTCTGAGGTGATAAAAACACTTACAATTGTTGTTTCGTCAAGCAATTCTTGTGGTAAATTTTTTACTGTATCTTTATTTAAACTGTGGCGATAGAATTTTATATCAAAGTTTTCAAAATTATTACGTGAAAAGAATTTTTCTTCTGATTTTCTGTAGTCAAAAAACAATAATTTACAAGTCATAAATTTCTCCTTTGTAGTAAAAATACTGTTAATTAAAAAGATTTTCCATTGATATTTTGTTTAATATTTTTTGTACAAAAAATTAACCATAAGAGTAATGAAATAAAACTAACAATTTCATATTCTGATATAGAAAGGAGCAAACCATGAAAAATAATCTTGTGCTAAGAGAACCTGAAGTTTATTTTGATAATATTCATAGAGAACTTGATAATTTTTTAAATGATACAGTATTTTCGCATCATTTTCCTCACCCGATAGAGGCGATTAAAAATGCGATTTTGCGACCTGCAATAGAAATTACTCAATGTAATGACAATTATAAGGTAAAAGTTCAACTTCCTGGGGTTAAAAAAGAAGATATTGAAGTAGAACTTGATAATGATTTTATGACAATCACCGCAGAAACAAAAGAAGAGAAAAAAGAAGAAAATGAACATAAAAGATACTATACATCTGAATTCCGTTACGGTCAGTACCAAAGAACAATTTCTTTTGACCAACCGATAAAAGCAGAAGAAACGGTAGCGGATTATAAAAACGGAATATTGACAATTACGGTACCAAAAGAACACCCACAAACAAAGGAACCTAAAAAATTGACAATTAATTCAGATGAATAAAGTTTTCGTATCCAAAAAGCCGAGTTACCCCGTGACTATGCGGGCATGCGAAAAAGTGGCAGGATATGAAACGGTTGTTATCGGATAGCATGAACCGATATTTTGAACAACCGAAAACCGACACTACAGGTGAGTTTTATTGCCTGTAGTGTTTTTTATTACATGTCAGGCATTGCCACGCCAACGATGTAATTTTACGTGTCAGGCGGTGCCTGACCTACGTTTCATAATGACGAAACCCTTGCTAGGCGCACCAATTAGTCATTCCGGACTCCGATCCGGAATCTGTTTGTAAATATTGTACAAACTTGTTATTTATTTGAACAGATTCTGAATAAGATAAAATCTACGCAATTAGAAATTGCTTGATTTTTAATCTTTTCAGAATGACGATAGCTGCTTTGTCAAGGCTACCCAAAAGTCACTCTGAACTGACTAGAAAATAAGTTGAGATGAAATCGAAACGTAATTTTCTGTTCCTACTCGGTGATTCAGA
>CAVHEM010000067.1:0-10689 GCA_963635055.1 Bacteroidaceae bacterium
ACTAGAAAATGAGTTGAGAGGAACTCGAAACGTAATTTTCTGTTCCTACTCGGTGATTCGGCATCTCTTCCAATGTCAAAATAAAACAAAGAATTAATTCCCTAAACTCCTTGTAAAATTTTGCTATGAAGCGACCCTGAAACAAGTTCAGGGTAACTTTTTTGGGGTGTTTGTTTACTATTTTTACAATGACGTATCCCTTGCTATACTCACCGAATAGTCATTCCGGACAAGCACGAGCAGTGTGCGTAACGAAGTGAAGGCATGTTTAGTGCGAGTGCGAAAGATCCGGAATCTGTTTACAAAGATTGTACAAACTTGTTATTTATTTGAACAGATTGTTACAAAGCAAACCAACGAACCTGTTGTGTGTTGTCTTAAACAGATTCTGAATAGGCTAAAAATCACTTTTCGCATGCTCAAAGGATTTTTTAAGCCTTTCAGAATGACGAAAGCTTTGCTAGGCTCACTAAATAGTCCTGCTGAAATCGTTGGGCCGTGGGTCGCATCGCAAAAAAATACCGCTGCGATTGCTCAAAAGATTGTGCCATATTTGAAAGTGTCAGAAGATTGCGGATTTAAGCCAAATTGTATGTTGGTAGTTGATTATAAAAATCCGGATGGGTCAAAATGGAATACTTATACTAATTTTCGTGATACTTTATTTTATAAAGTTATATTGATGGACGGTTCGCAAGTAATTATGAAAGCCCAAGGTGATAAATGTAACATGCGAGATGGCGGATATGATAACACTTGCGGTTATATGATTTTAGATGTGAACGGTTCTGCTCCGCCTAATCAATTTAACAAAGATGCATTTGTCTTTGAAATTTTGAAAGACAGTGTTGTCCCTAAAAAATGGTAAAATTTAATCTACTTTCCCTCTAAGTTGACCGCAAGCGGCATCAATGTCTGCGCCACGTTCAAGTCTTACGGTTACTTTTTTGCCCGAGTGTTCCATAAGCGATTTGAATTTCATTATTGAATTGTTTGATGGGCGTTTGTAATCATTCTTTTCCGTCGGATTGTAAGGGATTAAATTGATATTACATTTGATGTCTTTTAAATATGCCGCAAGTTGTTTTGCGCTATCTATTGTGTCGTTCAAATCTTTTATTAGCAGATATTCAATCGTAATTCTTCTGCCGGTTTTTTCACAATAATGCTTCAATGCTTTATGAAGTTCAGTCATATTGTATTTGTTTTCAATCGGCATAAGTTTTAGTCTTGTTTCGTGGTTTGGTGCGTGGAGTGACATGGCTAAAGTTGATTGCATTTCTAGTTCTGCAAGTTTATAGATTTGTGGAATTATACCTGATGTTGAAATTGTTAATCTTCTGGCACCGATTTGGAAGTTTTCGTTAAAAATATCCATGGCTTTTAGTACGTTGTCTAAGTTTAGCAACGGTTCGCCTTGCCCCATAAATACAACGTTTGTGACTTTTAGATTTGTATCTCTTTGGATTGTCAGGACTTGTTCAATAATTTCTTTATAGGTTAAGTTTCTGATAAATCCTCGTTTACCTGTTGCACAGAAGGAGCAATTCACTGCACACCCGACTTGTGAACTTACGCAAGCAGTAAGGTTTGCACGGTTGTCAAAACGCATAAGTACGGTTTCTACACATTCACCGTCAGGAAATTCCAAAAGGTATTTTATTGTGCCGTCAGTGCTGACTTGTTTAACTTTGATTTTTATATCAGTCACTGTTGCAACTTTTTTCAATTCTTCTCTGAATTTTATTGATAAATCTGTCATTTCGTCAATCTCTTTGACCGATTTTAGGTAAATCCAGTTGTGAATTTGTCTTGCTCTGAACTTTGTTGCTCCGAGTTGGTCTGTGATTTCTTCGATTTCTTTTAGGCTTAATCCTGATAAAATTTTCATTATTTATATAATCCTTTTATTTTTTCGATATAAAAAAGCGAAATTTCCATTTCTGCACTAAGTTTAAGCGAAACAGAGTTTGATTTCAATTTCCAATCGTTAAAACCGCATTTGGGCGGTAAAAAGGCTGTCGGATTGTCGGGAAAATCACGGCAAATTTGCGGACGATTTTCATAATCAGGGCATCTGTTGTCTTTTGTAACTTTTGGGCAATGGTAAAAGTAATATCCGTTTTCGTTGTTTGCTTCAAGTAGGGTTACATATTCTGGGAAAACTTTTCTAACTTCTTCAATATTTTTGTAAGGAACAAATGTTTGAAGAAAATTTTGTGCTGTTTTATCTTTATTTTTCGCTTTGTTTTTTAGTTCTGCTGGTGAAAATTCACTACATGCAAATTTGCAACACGTCCCACAACCTATGCAATGCGACTGAGTTCGGAGTTCTTTTATTTGTTGTGTTAAAGTTTCTTTGATTTCAAGAAGTCGTTTTACAAGGAGTTTGACTGTTTTTTCTTGCCAAAGTTTTCCTGTTGAATTGTTCTCATACAGAGCAAAAATCTCACCTTCGAAATTTTTGGGTGAGTTTTTTTCTATAAATTCTTGAATTTCCAATCCAGTTTGAGCAAATATTTTTCTATATTGCTCTTTTTGGTTTTTATAATCAGAAATTAAGTCGCACATAGTGCTAAATGTGTCTTTCTACCGGATTTAATAATAAATCCGCAAGTCTGTCTGCTCCGACAAAACCACGTTCTGACATTATTTCAGCGGCTTTTACGTTGTCATAATCTACAAACCTGTGTTTAATTTCAAATGAACCCATATTAAAATCAACGATTGCATAGCAGGCTTTAGGTTCCGGAGTCATTGGACGTCCAACACTGCCTACGTTTACTACAGTTTGTTTGGTGTGGGTTTGGTAGCCACAAGGTATGTGAGTGTGACCGCACAAGATAAGACTTTCATTTGTTCCGAAAATAATTTCTTCAATTTTTTCAAGCGGCATATTTGGTAGAATGTCCTCATTGTTTGCTCTTGGCGAACCGTGAACCAGCAATACTGAACAACCTTCAATTTCAAGTTGTAACATTGGTGGCAAATTGTTTAGGTATGCTCTATGTACATCATTCAAGATTGTAACATCGTCTGCGATTGCGTTTGCCATTACGGGATATTGTTCTTCTAAAAATTCTATAACATCTGGTCCATATTGAGCAATCATTTTGTCTGTATTACCTTGAATTACTGTCCAAGTATCTTGATTCATTACGTATTCTACAACTTCTTTGGGCTGAGGTCCTGCAAGTGCCAAATCTCCCAAGCAAAAAACATGCTCGCATTTTTGATTAATAACATCTTTCATTACCGCTTCAAGTGCCAGTGCGTTGGCATGTAAATCAGATAATACCGCAACTCTCATAGATTTCTACCCCTCTTTTCTTAATTGTGCTAAAATTATTTTATGATAAAAAGAAGAAAATCTAAAGAAATTACTATAGGAAATGTAAAAATCGGTAATAATAATCCGATTTCAGTTCAATCTATGTGCAACACTGATACTAGAGATGTCGAACAAACTTCTAGGCAAATCAGAGAGCTTGCTGATGCAGGGTGCGAATTGGTTAGGCTTGCCGTATTAAATTCTGATGCTGCAGAAGCAATAAAATCATTGGTTAAGCAATCTCCCGTTCCATTGATTGCGGATATTCATTTTGATTATAAATTGGCTATTCAGTGTATCAATAACGGAATTTCAGCATTGAGGCTAAACCCTGGAAATATCGGTTCTCGTGAAAAAGTTGAAGCGGTTGTAAAGTTGGCTAAGCCGCAAAAAATCCCAATAAGAATTGGAGTTAATGCAGGTTCTTTAGAAAAAGATTTGAAAGCTTTGGATATTCCATTGGCTGACAAAATGGTAAAAAGTGCATTAGGTCATGTAAAAATTTTAGAAGATTTAGATTTTGATATGATTAAAATTTCGCTAAAATCTTCTGATGTTTTGACAACAATTGATGCGTATGAAAAAATTGCTCAAGCATGTGATTATCCTTTACATTTGGGGATTACTGAAGCCGGAACTTTAAAAAACGGTTTGATAAAATCTTCTGTCGGTATGGGAATAATTTTGGCAAAAGGTATTGGAGATACAATCAGAGTTTCATTGACAGACAACCCTGTCGAAGAAGTTTATGCTGGATATGAAATCTTGAAAAGTTTGAAGTTACGTTCAAGAGGGGTGAATTTTATCTCTTGTCCGACTTGCGGAAGAACTCAAATTGATTTGATAAATCTTGCAAAAAGGGTTGAAGATAGGTTCAAAAACTTAAACTATCCGATAGAAATTGCAACTATGGGGTGTGTTGTTAATGGTCCTGGGGAAGCTGAGCATGCTGATTTTGGAATTGCCGGCGGAATTGGTGAAGGTTTAGTTTTCAAAAAAGGTAAAATTGTTGCAAAAGTTCCGGAAAATGAGTTATTAGATAAGCTTGAAGAAGTTATAAATAATTCATTAAGCGAATATCAATAAATTTTCAAAAATCCTTCAAATAGTATATGACGAATTTATGTAAACAAATTATAATATTATTGCAATACTTGTAAAATGAAATTATAATCTAATAAAAAGAGGTGGCTATGAAAAAATTATTACTTATTGCGGTAGTTGCAACAATTCCTGTTATGGCACAAGCAGCAATTTCTGTAGATGAAATGACAAATCCTACAGCTGTTCAAAATAACGGTTTTTCAAAACAAGTTGCAGAAACAATTACTGTAAATAAAGCAAGAGCAAACAATCAGGAATATTACACTCCTGATGAAGAAGCTTTCCAAAAGCAAAATAAATTTGTAAGATTCTGGAGAAAACTTTATGTATATACGGATCCGGCAGCAGAAGATTATTCATTCTATCACCATTCTCAAGAAACGGTACCGTCTTACAAAGATTTCTAGAGCAATTTTTGCAGTTATTGGTGCATTTTTATTGTGTGCCAATAACTGTTCTTATGCCGTAGAATTTGGAACTATTAAGTACAATGATGCAATAATTGATTATTCAACATTAGATAAGCAGGCTGTTTCAGAGCGTGCTGATTATTATTTTAATAGAGCGCTAAAATCGAAAGATGCAAAAGAAAAACAAGATTTCTTAGAACGTGCGAGTGGTGAATATTTTATCTTAACTCGTATGGATCCGGAGAATATCAATTATTTGGTACAGATGGGGCGGATTTACGATATCGAGAATGAAAATAAGTTTGCGAAAGGTTACTTTTTCAACGCTTTGATGCTGGAAAGAAACAATCCTAAAACAAATTTTTATCTCGGTGAATTTTATTATAAACGTAATCTTTATACTCGTGCATTATATTTTTATGATGTTGCTTTAGAAAACGGATACCGTGAAAATTATGAAATATTGATTAAAATGGCGGTAATGTACGAAAAACTCGGCGATTTGCTCAGGGCAAATCAATATTACAAAAAAGCCTATATTTTAAATCCGAACAACTCAAAAATTTCGTCAAAGATTAAAGAATTAGAGAGTGTAAAATATAAAAACACCGGATATTATAAAAGGACAAAGGGAAAATTTTAATGAAAAGAACGTATTTAATATTTTTAATTATATCATTACTACTTCTCCCAAATTATGCCTTTTCTAACGACATAATGCTGATAGATGAAGATGATACGCAAGAAGAACTTATTCAGGAAAATCCTCTAAAAGCGTTTAATCCTTTGACTTTCAGTGGAAATGAGGCAATATTTAAACAAAATTCAACAAAAATAACTACAATTGATCCGGCTTCAACGGTAAACCTTTTCCCTGGGGGGCGTGGAGCAAATCAGTTAATTGTTTATACTCCAAAATATGGTGTACATACTGGAACAAATGAATTCGGTACAGAAGCTATTGTAGAAGATAATGTAGTAACTTCAATCAGCGGTGCAGATTCTGTTATTCCGCAAAATGGTATTGTAATCAGTGGTCACGGTGTTGCTAAAAATTGGATTACTCAAAATATTTCTGTCGGGTCTAAGGTTTATGTGAACGAAGAAACAAAAACTTTGACTGTTTATACGACATCTGAAAGCTATACTTACGAAGCAAAAGTGAAGATTGCAGAAGCGCAATCAATGATGAATTTTTACAAAACACGTTTTGCTGGATATAATTCAAATTTGCCGAACAGTTATATTCAGGCTGCGCAAAATTATTTAACTATTGCGCAAAATGAAAATCAGAACGGTGCAATCTTGAAACAATACGCTCAAGAATCGATTGATGCGGCAAATATGGCAATAAAAACCTCTTTGCCGTATATCAAAAATGAACTCAAAGGAACTTGGATTAGACCTGTCGAAACTTCCAGAGAGCAAATTATTACAACTCTTGATAAAATTAAGGCTGACGGATTTAATAGTATTTTCTTAGAAACTTACTTCCATGGAAAAACTATTTTTCCAAGCAGTGTAATGAATAAATACGGTTTTACTGTACAAAATGAAATTTTTTCAGGCTTTGACCCATTGGAAGCATGGATAACAGAAGCACACAAAAGAGGAATAAAAGTTCACATTTGGTTCCAAACTTTTTACGTTGGTAATAAGGCTCCAAGTTCTGAACCTTCAAGTATTTTAGCTATCCGTCCGGATTGGGGAAATAAGTTGAAAAAAGATGCAGATTCTCAAACTTATTCAAAATCCGTGTCTGAACATAACGGGTATTTTATTGACCCTGCAAATCCGGAAGTACAAGAATTTTTGTTAGAATTGCTTGACGAAATAATTTTAACATACAAACCTGACGGTATAAATTTGGATTATATCAGATATCCGAGTGCAAAAACTAATAATGATATGAATTCATGGGGCTTTTCCGCTTATGCTCGTGATGAGTTTAAACAATTGTATGGTGAAGATCCTGTCGCTTTAACAACTGCAGATGCACAATGGTATGATTGGAATTTGTACAGACGTCAAAAGGTTACTGATTTTGTTCAAAAAGCCGGCGAATTATGCAGAAAACGTCATACTTATATTAGTACTGTAATTTTTCCGGATATTGCATCTGCACTTTCTACAAAACAGCAAGATTGGACGAGTTGGTCAACTAACGACTATGTAGATGGCTTTACTCCGTTATTTTTGACTTACGACCCTAAAATGTTAGCATCAATGATGTATGATGTAGCAAGGGTTAAATCATACAAAACAGACCTTTATGCGGGTGTGTTTGTGACATTTATGGGTGGAGCGCCGGAAGATTTGGTTCGTCAAATTTATCAGGCAAGATTGATGAATGCAAGTGGTGTAATTTTGTTTGATTATGCTCATACTACACCTGTTTATACTTCAACCTTGATGGCAGGTGCGTTTAATGAAAACGTTTCAAATAATAATTACATAGCAAGTCAACAAAGCAAAAAAAAAAGATGGTGGAAGAAGACGAAGAAATAATAAATATAGGCATAAGTAACATAAGATTGCGAAATTATCCGACACAAAATACTTATGCGCAGCAGTATCCGTCAATGCCTGTAAAAGTTGAAACAAGGAAAGGGCTTTGGCGATTTAGTAAAAATTAATATTGTATTTACAAGCTATTATGCTTTTACTATAATTTTAGCAGTTATTAGAGTGAGAAGGACGAAATATGAGTATATATTTATTGGAAGTTGGAACAGAAGAATTACCTTACAAGTTTATTCCGCAAGCGATTGAGCAATTGAATAGCGGTTTTAAAAACTTTTTGGATGATAACAAAGTTAAATTTGATGATATAAAAGTTTATGCAACTCCGAGAAGACTTGCTGTAATTATCGACGGTTTGGAAGATAAAACCGCTGATGAAGAAAAAATCGTTAAAGGACCTGTCAAGACTGTTGCACTTGATGCTGACGGTAATTTGACGAAAGCCGGTGAAGGTTTTGCAAGAAAAAATAATTTAACAAAAGATGATTTGTATGTTCAAGACAACTACTTGTACGCAAAAATCTTGGTTAAAGGTAAATCTATTGCAGAATTGTTGCAAGATAATGTTCCGTCAATATTTATGAAGCTTCAAGGTTCTCACTTTATGAGATGGGGCTATAATGATGAAAAATTCTCAAGACCTATCAAATGGATTGTGTCAATTTTAGATGACAAAGAAGTTAAAATTAAAATTATTGACAAAGAATCTTCAATCTATTCAAGAGGTCATAGATTCTCAGAACAAAAAGTTTTGATTGATAATCCTAAAAATTATCTTGATATTATGCGCAAAGTTTATGTAATTGCAGACCAAAATGAACGTAAACAAATTATCGTTAAAAAAGCGGAAGAAGTGGCTCAAACTGTAGGTGCAAAACCTTATTATACAGATGATTTGTTAGAAGAAGTTACATTTATTACTGAATATCCGGTTCCTGCGATTTGTGAATTTGACCCTAGATATTTAGATATTCCGGAAGAAGTTACAGTTACAGTTATGGCTGTTCATCAACGTTATTTTGCGTTGTATAAAGACGGAAAACTTACTAATAAATTTATTACAATGACAAATTATATCGGTAATGAATTCAAAAATGTTCAAGCCGGTAACGTTCGTGTAATCAAGGCAAGACTTGATGATGCAGTGTTCTTCTTTAATGAAGATACGAAAAAGCCTTTGGCAGACTATGTAGAAGCCTTGAAAGGTGTAACCTTCCAAAAAGGTATGGGTACAATGTTTGACAAAATTCAAAGACTTATCAAATTGTCTGAAAATATTGCAAATGATTTGAAAGTTCCGGTTGAAGATGTTAAAAGAACTGCGCTTTTGTGTAAAGCGGATTTGACAACTAATTTGGTATTTGAGTTTACAGAATTGCAAGGCTTTATCGGTTCTGATTATGCAAGAGTATCAATGGAAAATGATAAAGTTGTTCAAGGTATAAAAGAACATTACTTCCCTCTAAATGCCGAAAGTGAAACTGCAAAAGGTTTGGAAGGTCAAATCGTTGGTATTGCCGATAAAATTGATACTGTTTGTGCAGTTTTTGCGGCAGGCAAAAAACCTACAGGTTCTTCTGACCCGTTGGGCGTAAGAAGAGCAGCGTTGGGTGTTATCAGAACAGTGTTAGATTCTAATCTAAATATCAATATTGACAAGTATATTAAAGAAGCGTTGAAATTGTTACCTGTTCAAAGAAATTGTGCGGAAGAAGTTAATGAATTTTTCGTACAAAGAATGATTATTTTCTTGGGTGATAAATTCAATAAAAACGTATTAGAAGCATGTGCGGTTAAAAATCCGTTGTTGAATATTGCTGATTATGCAAAACGTGTTGAAATTGTTGAAAAATTGAACGCTCCTCAACTTGTTGAAAATGCTAATCGTGTTATCAGAATTCTGAAAGACAACAGAGTTGATAGTATTGACGAAAAATACTTTGTCGAAGATGCGGAAAAATCTTTGTATGCAGAAGTTAAGAAGGTTGTTGAAACTGAAAATTATGAACAATATTTAACAGAATTGCAAAATCTTAATCCTTATGTTACAAAATTCTTTGATGACGTTTTGGTTATGGATAAAGACGAAAACGTTAAAAACAATAGATTAGCGTTGTTGACAATGTTGAAAAATAAATATGATTATTTGACAGATTTTAGTAAACTGTAAGAATTGTAAATTTTTGTAAAAACAATTCAAAAAATAGTCAATTATTTTATTTATGATACTTATTAAATATGCAAGGTTAGAAATGAGGTAGGCATGTTTGACCGATTAAAAGACTTAGAAATAGTAAAAAAGATTAAAGAAAATGTTAATCCAAAGTTTAATTGGTTGGCATTTTCCCATAAGAATAAACTGGACAAAAGCACCACAGATTTTTTGGAAGCAATAACTGGTGTTGATGAAGTAGAAAGTATTTCTGACGAACAAGGGCTGGAAGCGATGGTCAGAAGCCAACTCAAAGAGGAATTTCCTCATATTGAAAAGATGAAATCCTATGAGTTGTTAGTAGATGCAGTAGTGCATAATTTGAAGAAAAAACAGCTTCAAGCCGACGATAACCTTGATATTGAATAATAGGTTATAAAATTAAACGAATCAAAAATGATACCCTTTTGAGGGTATTATTTTTTTGTCTATGTTTTATGCATTTTTAGAATGTCGAATTTCTTGCTGTATATACCAACTAGTCATGCCGAGCAGCACGAGCAGTGTGCGAAACAAAGTGTAGGCACGTTTAATGCGAGTGCGGAGATTCGGCATCTCTTCCATAGTCAAAATAAAACAAAGAATTAATCCCCTAAACCCCTTATAAAATCTTGCTATGAATGGACCCTGAAACTAGTTCAGGGTGACCTTTTTGGGGTGTTTGTTCTCTTGCTTATTTTATTAATTTGCCTGCATTGGAAAGGTAAGTCGGCATTGCTATGCCGACAGCGTTAATTTCTGTGTCTGGCAGTGCCGTGACCTACATTTCATTATGTGCCCCCCTTGAGGGGGAACCGAAATCTATGATTTCGAAGGGGGGTAAAACAGATTGTTACAAAACGAACCCTGATAACAGATTCTTACAAAGCGAACCAACGAACCTGAGGTGAGTTGTGTGAGGTGAGTATGCGTAGGCGAAGCCGAAGAAGAATAACAAGAAAATTAAATGCTCATTGCATTCGCAATAATTTTCTAAGTTTTCAGAATGACACACCCTTTGGTAGGCTCTCCAAGATGTCATTCCGGACTTCGATCCGGAATCTGTTGTTATGAGGGAATAGAACAGAATTGAAACAGATTCTGAATAGGCTAAAAATCACTTTTCGCAT
>CAVHEM010000068.1:0-18124 GCA_963635055.1 Bacteroidaceae bacterium
TCTGAAAGGCTTAAAAAATCCTTTGAGCATGCGAAAAGTGATTTTTAGCCTATTCAGAATCTGTTTCAATTCTGTTCTATTCCCTCATAACAACAGATTCCGGATCGAAGTCCGGAATGACATCTTGGAGAGCCTACCAAAGGGTGTGTCATTCTGAAAACTTAGAAAATTATTGCGAATGCAATGAGCATTTAATTTTCTTGTTATTCTTCTTCGGCTTCGCCTACGCATACTCACCTCACACAACTCACCTCAGGTTCGTTGGTTCGCTTTGTAACAATCTGGCATAAACTCGTTCATACCACACATAAAAACAGACTCTGAATCTAGTTCAGAGTGACCTTTGAGTTGGTAGACCAAAGCTTTAGTCATTCTGAAAACTTAGAAAATTTTTGCGAATGTAATGAGTAAATAAATTTTCTTGTTATTCAGAATCTGTTCAACATTAAACACATCTTTCAAAGTCCAAACGTAGGTCAGGCACCGCCTGACACGTAAAACTTTCACAAAAAATTACATATATTTACAAATACTTTAAAACAACAAAATTTTGTACTAGTATGTTAGCGATTAGAGAAGGAGAAAAGTGATGAAAAAAGTTTTATTTTCAATTATTGCTGCTGCAATGTTGGTATTGCCTTCTTGTGCAGCAACTTACAACGCTTCTACCAGAACACCTGTTGTAGGGGCTAATTTGTTGACAAAAAGCGGTATTCCTGCATCAAATGTAAAATTCATGGTTGTTTCAGGAACTCCGGATAATTCAAATTATTCAACAAACAAAACTGTAAACATTTCAACAAACGATTTAACTTATGCCGGTAACGATAACGAAGTTGCAGCCGTTGTTGCCAGTGAATTAGGCCACATTATTAGCGGTCACTCTGCAAAAGGTAAAGTTGTTTCTTTATTGACTGCAGGAACAAATATTTCAACAAACAATGAAGCGGCAAGTTCTTTAGTTTCAAGTTACCAAACATTGAAAGAAGATGAAGAAGCTGACGTTATTGCTGTGGATATGATGGTTACAGCAGGTTATAACCCATTAGCAATGGTTGTAGTTTTGACAAAACACACCGGAACATATTTTGAAACTTTGCAAGGTAAACCGGCAAACGCAGAAAGAGCAATGAACGCTTACAATTACATCAGTTACGCATACCCAGCAAAAGTTAAAGCAGGTTATGGCTGCAATGAATACAAAAACTTCTTATCTTACGCTAACACTGTTATCGCAGCAAGAAAAGCAAGTTCAAAACTAGAATCAAAAAATACAAAAGCGCAAGCAAAAGCTAAGAAAAAGAGCGATTCTCAAATTGCTAAATTCAAAGTTAGAGGTGGCATGAGCGGTTGGGACGCTGCTTACGGTTTATTAAAAGCTGAATAATTTTGAACAAAAAACAACAACATTGAAAAAATACGGTTTAGCAGACCGTATTTTTTTTATTGAAATAAATACTGTATTCGTTAAAATAAAAATATGAGAAAAAGCACACCAAATAATATTTTAAGATTTCGATTAAACAAACAAAAAATCGAAACATCGCAATCAAAAGGTTTTTCCTTATTTCAAGAGGGAATGTTTTTTTTCAACAATGACAATGACACAATAGCATTAGAAAAGTTTTTACAAGCCGAAAAAGAAGGGTATAACTCAGCCGATTTATTTGCAAATTTGGCATGTTTATACAAAATTTTTGAAGATGTTGATAAAGCATTTGTCTATATAAAAAAGTCCTTGCGTTTGGACAACAAATACGGCTATGCTCACGCATTATGCGGGAAATTGTATATACAAAAAGAAAATCCAGAAAAAGGAATGAAACATTTATTAAAAGCGCTTGATTGCGGATATACAAGTCCGTTTGTTTACGGTTGCATTTCTGATTTATATGATGATGAACCGTTTAACAATTACTTGAAGGCTCAAAAGTATGCCTCTAAAGCGATTAGTGAATTTCCGGAAGAATATAATTCATATTTGGGAATGGGGTATTTATTTTACAGACATCAAGAATTTTCAAAAGCGTTGGAATACTTTTTAAAAGCGTCCAAAATGATGAAAACTCCGGATTCTTCGTTAATGTTCAGTATTTCTTATTGCTACAGCATGTTAGGTAATCAGCAAAAAGCAATAGAATACGCAAACCAAGTAATCTTTTTAAACAAAAACGATTGGAATGGGTATTATAGAAAAGGATTTGCATATTTTCAAGCAGGTGAAAAAGATGAAGTTGCAAAATCTGCATTTTTACTAGCAGAAAAATACGGTTGTCCGGAAGCAGACATGTACACAAGTTTGGCATATCTTGCGGTAATGTCAGATACTCCAAGTTTTGATGATGCGATTAAATATTCTCAAAAAGCGTTAGAACTTTCTAAAAAAGAAGTTGCCGGATATTTTACAATGGGTTTGGCATACCATTGCATAAAAGAAGATAGTAAAACAGCAATTAAATATTTCAGAAAATACAAAAAACTCTCAACTGAAGTTCACAATGCAAAATTTTACTATGGCTATGGTGATGCATTATTAGAATGTTGCAGATTTAAAGAGGCTGAAAATCTCTTATATGAAGCAATAAAAATTTATCCAGATGATGAAAATTTGCAAATGTTGCTCATTGAAGCCTTGTTGGAGCGTAAAAATTTTGATGAAGCCGATAAATATATTAAAAGGCTTGGCGGTTCGGATTTGGCAAACGATTGGAAAAATATTTTCAAAGTATTTTATAATTCCCAAAAAACGCCTCACGATTACAAAGCTTGTTTGAAGTACGGAAAAACTGTCGTTGACAGGTATCCTGAAGTTGTTTTATTTATGATGACGGTTTCAGCGTTCAAGTTGAAGGATTATGTGCTGACATTTCGGTATTTGGAGCAGTATATTTTCCAAACAGACGTAAAAAATATTTCAAAACGCAACTATAAATCAATAATGCATTTTTATAAATTGTTCAGCAAAAAATTTCCGGAATATGCGCTACTAGAAAACTGGAAAGAACGTTTTAAACCAATATTAGATGATATTTAATTACAGATTTTCAATAAAATTGGTAGCTTCTTGGGCAATACCCCTATTACAAAAGTCCAAATATTTTATCCTATCTTCTGAAATCTCAGGCACACCTTTTAATTTTTTTGTTAATTTTGCAAGATAAGTAAACAAAGGCAAAATTTTTCTATCATTAGGCTGAACTTTAACACCATTCAACTCAAAATTTGTGTTAAAAATCTTTTCACCTGTTGTTTCATCTTTTGCCATACATCGAGTTGTAAGAAATCTTATGGAGTTTGGAGATTTTTGTTTGAGAACTCGTGCAGTGTAATTGTCTTGACATTTATCTAATACAGTTTTAAAATCAGTCAAATCTGCGCCATTAGCATCATCTGTCAAGTCACATTTGATAAGTATTTGGGCATATTTTTTCTCACCTTGCGCAAGTTGCCCGTCTGAACGAAGGTAAGACCCAAATCGTTTGTCTAATTTTTTACCAATAAATAGATTATTGAAGCCAGTAAAAGAGATATTATTATTCATATCAAGTATAAAAACTGTAAAAATATTTTTTGCTACTTTGAATATTGCAAAATTTTTCGTTTTAAATTACAATAAAATCTAACCAAAGGAGTGAGTTATGATATTAGAAAGAATTGAAAAATTACAAATTGCAATTTTAGGTTTATTATTGGCTTTTGGGCTTATTTTTGCCGTTAAATCAGGCGTTAGCGCAATTGCAAAAAATTCTGTTTCCGTAACAGGTTCGGCGTACGAAATTGTTCAATCCGATTCAGGAAATTTAGACTTGGCTCTAAAAGTAAAACGTCCAACCAAAGCACAAGCATATTCTGTCGCAAAATCACAATTACCTGTGATTTTTGAATATTTAAAATCTAAAGGTATAGATACAGAAAAAAACATTGATATAAAACCTGTATATGGGTATTATCAATATAAAACAAATCCTAACGGTACAACATCTTCTGAAATTGCATATTTCGATTTAACTCAACAAATCATAGTAAAATCTGATGATGTAAAAAAGATTAAAGATGTATCGTTAGATATTAGTTCTTTGATGGATAAAAATATTGAAATCGATGTAAATAGTGCAAGTTATTCTTACTCGAAATTGTCTGATTTAAAAGTAAAATTACTAAAAAATGCAACAACCGATGCTAAACAAAGAGCTACAGCAATGCTAAAATCAACAAATAATCACGTAGGAAAGATTGAATCCGTAAAAATGGGAGTTTTCCAAATTACTCCGGTAGATTCAACAGATGTTTCTGATATGGGAATTAATGACACTTCAACCATTGAAAAGAAAATTACTGCCGTTGCAAATGTCGTATTCCAGATAAAGTAGGTTATCCCTTTATTTGAAAAGTAAAAAACGACTTCCAAGAAATTGGAAGTCGTTTTTTTATCAAAAGTTTAACTTAAAATTAACCTTTAACTTGAGCCATAACTTCTTCTGCGAAGTTGTCTTGACGTTTTTCAAGACCTTCACCCAATTCATATCTTGTAAATGCTTTAACAGTCAATTTACCTTCGATAAGTTGAGCAATTGTTTGGTTAGGGTCTTTAACGAATGGTTGTTCAAGCAAGCATCTTTCAGCCATGATTTTATTTACACGACCTTCAACGATTTTAGCTCTGATGTTTTCAGGTTTTTTCAACAAATCTTCTTTACCCATTTCAATTCTAGTTTCTTCATCAATAACTTCTTGAGGAATTTCTTCTCTTGAAACGAATTTTGGAGCAGAAGATGCGATGTGCAAACAAATGTCGTTTAACAATTCAGCATCATTTTTGTCTGCTTGTAACAATACACCAATTTTTCCGTTGTGAATGTAAGAAGCAACTGCACCTTCATAGATTTTGAATCTTCTAACAGTAATTTTTTCACCGATAGAAGCGATTTTTTCTTTTAATGCATCTTCAATTTTCTTACCACAATCAGGGCAAGTTGAAGCTAAAAATTCTTCAACAGAAGCTGGTTTCAATTCGAAAACGTGTTTTGCCAAGTTAGAAACCAAAGTTTTGAAAGCATCGTTTTTAGCAACGAAGTCTGTTTCGCAGTTAACTTCGATTAAAGCACCACCTTCAGCGCTAATAAATGCTTCAACTCTACCTTCTGCAGCAATTCTGCCCATTTTCTTATCAGCTGAAGCAATACCTTTTTGACGTAAAACTTCTGCTGCTTTATCCATATCGCCATCTACTTCAACCAATGCTTTTTTAGCGTCCATCATGCCTGCACCGGTTTTGTCACGAAGTTCTTTAACCATTTGTGCTGTAATATTCATTTTTTCTCCTTCTATTAACTTGAGTGATATATGAAAAGGTGAGTCATAAACACTAGTGCTAAGTTATTCTTAGTTATACTAATCTTTTACAATTCACCTTTTCTCATCACAAAATTATAAATTATTCTGCTTTTTCTTCAACACCAGCGTCTGCTGCTGTGATTTTTTCAACTTTTTTAGCTTCTGCAGCTTTGTTTTCTCTCAACTGTTTACCTTCAATAACAGCATCTGCCAATTTTGAAGTAATAAGTTGAATAGATCTGATAGCATCATCATTACCAGGGATAATGTGATCAATGCCATCAGGGTTAGCATTTGTATCTGCTAAACAGATAACTGGGATACCTAATTTGTTTGCTTCTTTAATAGCAATTTCTTCTTTAGTTTGATCAACTATGAAGATTAAATCAGGAAGTCCTCTCATATCTTTAATACCGCCCAAAGTTTTTGACAATTTTGCTAATTGTCTGTTAATTTGAGCAACTTCTTTCTTAGGAAGTTTATCAATATAACCGTTATTGATGAATTCTTCTAATTCTTTAAGCTTGTTAACTCTTCCTCTGATAGTTTCAAAGTTAGTCAACATACCACCTAACCATCTTCTGTTGATGTAGTAAGCACCAGAACGAGTAGCTTCTTCTGCAACAACTTCAGCAGCTTGTTTTTTTGTACCAACAAAAAGAACATTTTTTCCTTTTGCTGCATAATCTCTAACTAAAGCATAAGCTTCATCAAGCAAATCTGTAGTTTTTCTTAAATCAATAACGTAAATACCGTTTCTTGCACCGTAGATATACGGTTTCATTTTAGGGTTCCATCTTTGTGTTTGGTGACCGAAGTGTACACCGGCTTCCAAAAGTTCAATCATAGATGCTGTTGGCATCGGTTTTCTCCTTATATTAAATGTATTGTACTACGGGCTATACAATCCCATCAGACTAACAATTTTGCTATTCTCTGACTAGGGCAAAGCCTATCGGACTTGTGTAACCAATAATATAATAGTATAAAAATACGTATATGCAAGTATTTGCGATACAAAACTTAATTATGGATTGTTATAATAAATTTTAATAATTTAGTGAAAAATCTTGCAAAAAATATTTTTTTCAGGTTTAATATAATTGCTCACATCCTCAAAATGAGTACGTGCAAAGTCATTAATTGCACACAATTACAAATAGAAAGGTAAATTCAATTATGGCAAATATTAAATCCGCTAAAAAAAGAGTACTAATTGCAGAAGCAAACAGACAAAGAAACGTTGCTTTCAAAACTTCAATCAAAACTGCTGTTAAAAAAGCATTAGAATTAGCATCAGGTGAAGATAAAGAAGCGTTGAATGCTGCACTTTCTAAAGTTTACCAACTTTGTGACAAAGCAGTTGTTAAAGGTATTTTGCACAAAAATACTGCTGCTAGAAAAAAATCTAGATTAACTCTTGCTATCAAAAAAATTAGTGCTTAATTTTTAATTGAATGAGTGTTTGATGAGGTGTTTTTAAGATAATACTTAAAAGCACCTCTTTTTATTTGATTACTGCTAACGTAATAAAACAAAGGTTTTAGTTGTTTTACTTTGAGTTTGGAAGAGATGCCGAAATGCCGCACTCGCATTAAACGAGCCTTCACTTCATTTCACACACTGCTCGTGCTGTTCGGCATGACTATTTGGTGAATCTAGCAAGGGATACGTCATTCTGAAAAGATTAAAAATCGAGCAATTTCAATTGCGTAGATTTTATCTTATTCAGAATCTGTTACCCCACTTCGAAATCATAGATTTCGGTTCCCCTGCCAGCGGGGAACATTATTTTTCAATATTCAACACAAATTTAAGAGCCTAAATGTAGGTCTGGATTGCTATCCAGACACTTAACCTAACGCTGTCGGCGTGGCAACGCCAACCTGTTTTTCCCCCCCCTCCGAAATCATAGATTTCGGTTCCCCCGCAAGTGGGGAACATTATTTTTTCAACATTGAACGTATTTTCAATGCCAACGTAGATCACGGCACTGCCTGACATGTAAAAGAACATTGTTAGTATAAGAATGCCAACCGACCTTTCAAAAGCAGTTCGGATTGCCACAAAGCAATTAAATATTACCGGTAGAACTGTTTCTATCGTCTTCAAGTTGTTTTATATCAATATTTGAACTGTCTTCTTCAACATAATTGTTAATCGTTCTCGGTGCATCAATTTCAACATTAACATCTGCATCTACGATTTCAATATCGGCTTTATCAAACTCTTTAGTTTTGCCATCTTCCATTTTTACAGCAACTTTACCACTCATAAATTGAAGATAACAAACTTTACCCAAACCTTCTGTGGTCATTACCGCCGTACCAATCGGTGGCATACCTTTTGCCGCATCTATATAGTTTGAGTATTCATAAGTAAGACAGCAAAGCAAACGTCCGCAAGTTCCGGAAATTTTTCCAGGAGCAATCGGCATACCTTGGTCTTTTGCTAATTTTACGTTTATTGTTGCAAATTTTCTCAAGAAACTTGAACAACAGAACGGTTGTCCGCAAATTCCGACACCTTCTAATATTGAGGTTTCATCTCTTACACCAATATGGCGCAAATCAATTCTCACACGTGTGAATGCTTGAGTCAAATCTTTTAACAATGCACGAAAATCAACTCTTTCCGGTGCTGTATAATAAAAAGTTATCTTTCTACGGTCAAAAGTAATTCGACACTGAACCAAGTTCATAGCAAGTCCGTGCTGCTTGACAAACGCTTGACATTTAAAGAAGGCTTCAACTTCCTCTTTTTTAATATCATCAAGAGTTTGCAAATCTCGTTGGGTCATTACACGAACAAGCGGAAACGGTTCCGGTTTGTTTTTTGCTTTTTCCCAAATTTTTTCAATTTCAGAATTTACAAGAAACGCTTTTAAGGCTTCCTCGCCTTTTTCTGTCCTTGCAATAACCATTTGTCCTGATTCAAGTTTGACATTTTCAGGAACACTCAACGGATAATATGTATTTTTAAGGTATCTTACCGCGAATTTCATGATACGTATCTTTCTTCTTCTTTCAATTTTCTATTCATAAGTTTTGAAAGCAATTCTTGAGGGGTAATATCAGTATAAACCGCTTCGTAAATTGCGTTTGATACCGGAACTTCAATGCCTAATTTTTGAGCAAGTTCACAAATTGCTTTTGAGGTTTTAACACCTTCTGCAACAGAACCCAATTCTGCCAAAATATCATTTATTTTCTTACCTTTTGCAAGCATTGAACCTACAGTGTAATTTCGTGACATTGGAGAAGAACAAGTTGCAATCAAATCTCCCATGCCGGACAAACCGTACAATGTTGACGGATTTGCACCCAATTGAATACTAACACGAACAATTTCTGCCATTCCTCTTGTCAAAAGAGAACCTGAGCAATTATCGCCCAAACCCATTGTGTGTGCAAAACCGGAAGCTATCGCTATTACGTTTTTCAAACTTCCGCCAAGTTCAACCCCAATCACATCAGGATTTGTATACAATCTGAATTTGCTTGGAACATTTAATGCTTGTTGTACAAATTTTGCAATTTCTAAGTCCTCACAAGCAATACAAGCGGCAGTCGGTTTTCCCTGTAAAACCTCTTTTGCTAAGGTTGGACCAGACAAAATTGCAAGTCTTTGATTTGGCAAAACATCTTTGATAACTTCTGACATTCTCATCAAAGAAGGTAACTCAATACCTTTTGAAGCATTAACCAGAATTTGCTCATCTTTTATGCCAGCCGCTTTTAAATGTTCGCAAACATCACGAGTTCCGGAAGTTGCAATTACTGACAAGATAATATCTGCACCCTCAATTGCCTGACTAAGATTTGAAGTTACTTCAACTTTATCAGCAAGTTGAACTTCAAGAGGTTTTGAACAGTGTTTATTTTCAATCAAATCTTGAGATAAATCCTGTTCTCTGCCCCATATCGTAATATTTTCAAAATTATCGGTTAACAGCCACGCTAAAGTCAACCCCCAACATCCTGCTCCAAGAACTGTTAATTTCATTATCTTTTTATCCTCCTAGGCTGTAACTTCTTCCGCTCTAATCAATTTGCGAAGAACTCCGCCATGTTTTCTTAATTCTAATCTTGCAGTTTCAGTATCAAGTTTCATTTTTATCATAATAATCGCAGTTTTAATTTCCCAGTTACATTTTAATAAATTTGCAAGCGCTTCACTGCAATTTACTTCTGCGATTTGTGAAACTATTCTGATAGCTCTGTCTTTAAGTTTTTCGTTAGATGCTTTCAAGTCAATCATAAAGTTTTCATAAGTTTTACCTATTTTTATCATTGAACCTGTAGAAAGCATATTCAAAATCATTTTTTGTGCTGTTCCGGCTTTTAATCTGCTTGAACCTGTAATAACTTCAGGTCCGACTTCTGCGCAAATCACATGACCTGCTTCTTGTGCAATTCGTCCTTGAGAGTTACAAGTTACGGCAATTGTTGCACAACCGATTTCGTCCGCTTTTTCAAGCACACCTAGCAAATATTTAGGATTACCGCTTGCTGAAATTACGACACAAACGTCTTTACTTGTCAAAACTTCGGCATCTTTTTTACCGGCTTCAAAGTTATCTTCTGCGCCTTCAACTGCGGTCAACAATGCCCCAGCACCACCTGCGATAATACCTTGAACCATTGTTTTATCAACGCTAAAAGTTGGCGGACATTCAGAAGCGTCAAGAATACCTAATCTGCCTGAAGTTCCTGCACCGAAATAAAACAACTTTCCACCTTTCAAAAACGCTTTTGCAATAGTATCAATAGCAGTTGCAATATTTGATGCTTCATCAGCAACTACTTGGGCAACGATTTGATCTTCTTCATTCATTTTACGAACCATGTCAATCGTAGATAATAAGTCGATGTCTTTTGTGTTTTCGTTTCTGTACTCTGTGATTGCTTCTGTCATACCTAACTCCTTTACATTTTATATAAACACTAACAAAATTGTCGTATTATCACCTGAACGTTATTATAATTTCATCAAATTAGACATCTCAATTGCTGTCCTTGCAGCATCTGAGCCTTTGTTTCCGGCTTTTGTTCCGGCTCTTTCTATTGCTTGTTCAATATTATCGGTTGTCAAAACACCAAAGATTACAGGAACTTGAGTTTGTAGACTAACTTGTGCCACACCTTTTGAAACTTCTGCAGAAACATAGTCAAAGTGTGGTGTTGAACCTTTTATAACTGCACCCAATGTAATAATGGCATTATATTTACCGGTTTTTGCATATTTTAAAGCGGTTACAGGAATTTCGAACGCTCCGGGAACTTTTACAACATCAATATTATCCGAATTTAGTCCATGTCTTTCCAATTCATCAATCGCACCTGATAACAATTTTGACCCGATAAAATCGTTAAATCTGGAAAGAATAATACAAAATCTATCATTTTCTGCTGTTGTAAGATGTCCTTCTATAATTTTCATATCCTGCCTTCTCCTTTACATATCCTATATGCAATATTTTACAATATTCACGGTTAATTTACAATAACACCGCTGAAAATCTTATAAAAAATATATAAAGCAACGATTACAAGAAGCGCTCCACTGAATTTCAAAATACCTTCTGAAACTTTGTAAACATTTTTGCCTGTTTTGAGTTTTGACGTTAAAAAGCCGGCAATGATTAAGATTAGACCTTGTCCGATTGAGAACAAGAACAACATAATGACCGCTTGACTAACTTTTGCTGAAATTGAAGCAAAACCCATAATACTAGCCAAAATCGGAGTTGAACAAGGTGTTCCGATTAGTGCAAAAACAGCACCCAACAACAACGGATATAAAATTCCGTTATTAAAATTATTTTGAGGAATTTCTTTAATAATAACAGGCAATTCAAAATCAATAACATCAAGAATTTTCAAACCCATTATTAAAATAACAGATGCAACAATTAGTGTAAAATACGGATTACCTACAAACAACTTGCCCGTAAATGCACAAATTCCGCCAATTACGGAGAATACAATACCGCTACCGATTACAAATATAATCATTTGCAACAAGGTTTTTAACGGGTTTTCTTTTGTATATCCGCCAACATAACCGATAATTAGCGGCAACATTGATAACGAGCAAGGTGAAATTGACGAAATCAAACCGCCTAAAAACGCTGCGCCAAATAAAATATAAATACTTGTTTGACTGTTAAATAGTGCTGTAAGGTTTTCCATTAGTGGAGCTCCTTAATATATTTTTCCATTTGTTCTTTAGGTAATGCTGTTTCAATTCTTGAAGATTGAGTCCCGTCAGAATTCAACATAATAATTGTCGGAACCATTTGAACATTATATTTTTTTATAAGTTTATTTTTCATATCATCACGACTGTCAACGATAATTTCAGTATAAATAACTTCATCTTCATATTGAGGCATAAGTTCCTTGAATACTTTTTCAACCTCTTTACACTCTGAACACATAGTAGAAGAAAATTTGATAATTTGCGGTTTTCCACTTGCCAACGCTATATCAGATGTACTTTTACTCTTTGTAATTCCGAAAAACGCAAGTATCGGCAAAATCAATATTGCTAAAATTGTAAAAAGTGATTTCTTATTCATTTTTCTCTCCTTTATCTAAACTTATACCATATTCTTTCAAACAAGTTAAGTTTTTGTATTCCCCAAGACGGTTAAATAAATTTTCGCTAACCTTTAATTGCGCCCCATGCTTTGACGTCCCCATGTTCATACCTAATCAGATAATATCCGCCTTTTTCTTCATCATTTACATATTCCATTGAGGCTTCCTGATAAATATCTTGATCCGGATTGACCGGTGGCATTCCTTCTTTTGCACGCTTTTTGTTAGTTTTAGCAATTTCTTTTTCTTCTTTTTTCTGCTTTTTTAGTGATTTATTATCATGAACCTGAGTTTCATCAGAAGTTTCGATTTCAACACTAATCACAGGAATCAAGGCAATCGCAACTTTTGATTGAATAAGTATCAAAAAATCTTTTTCATCAGTCAATGCAAGTTCGTAATGTCCCGCAGGAATTACATGCCCCATTCCATCAGTAATTTCATCAACAATAGACAATGTAGGATAAGACGATTCTCTCAAACCGTATCTATAAATAGAATCGGTACCAAATAACAAACCTGAAGTTTCTTGTGGTGATTGAGGATAGGCACGAGTTTCAGAGTGCATCATTATGTTATCAACATAAACACCTTCAAGCATCTATACCCTTTCCAAAAGTTTTTCAACATGACTTTTGATATAGTTGAAATCCTTGCCTAAGGCTCTGGTTGAGCCAACAAAAATCAAGGACAAACGCGTTTGAGAATTGCCCAAGCGACTGTCTTTTAACAAGAGTCTGTAACTTTCACGCATAAGACGTTTAAGGCGATTTCTCTTAACTGCTCTTTTGTGAACTTTTTTACTTACAACAAAACCAACCTTAGTCGGTACATCTTCTGTTTTCTTAATCCCCGCAAACAAAGTTACTCCGCCCGAATGGGTGGAGTTCTTAACTTTATACGTGGCTTTGAAAGCCGAACGTTTCTTTAACCTGTACTGTCTTGGTAACATTGTCACCTCAAATAAAATGTGCGACCGTTAATTGCTAAAAAATAGCAAGATTGCACAAAATTAAGCACGGTTTTTAGCAGTGATAGCAACTTTATGACGACCACGAGCTCTACGTCTGTTGATAACTTCTCTTCCGCCCGGAGTTGACATTCTTGCTCTGAATCCGCTTACGTTTTGTCTTTTTCTTTTAGTTCCTTCTAGTGTACGTCTCATTTTTTTATTTCCTTTTACTATTTATTGTCGTATAATAAAGATATTATAGTAAAAAAACTAATTAGTCAACAAATAAGAAAGGAAATGGTTAAATATTATGAAGTTGAATATCGGATTTATCGGTTGTGGAAAAATGGCAAGTGCAATAATAAATGGTGTTTTGAACTCAAAAAATAAAGATTTGTATAATATTAAGGGTGCAGAAATTAATGACGAAGTTGCAACTTCAGCTTCAAAAAGATTAGGCATAGAAGTTACTTCAAACAGTAAAGATTTGATTAAAGCGTCTGATATTATATTTATTGCAACAAAACCTAACAATGTAACAGATGTTTTAGAAAATATTAAAGATGAAGTTACAAAAGACAAATTGATTGTTTCTATCGCTGCAGGTGTTTGCACATCAAAAATAGAAAACATTCTAAAAGAAGCAAGAGTTGTAAGAATTATGCCAAACACTCCGGCATTGGTAAATCTAGGCATGTTTGGAATTTGCGAAGGTTCTTTAGCGACAGATGCAGATGTTGTTCTAGTTGAAAATATTTTGAACGCATTGGGTAAATGTATTAAAGTTGAAGAAAATCAAATGGATATAGTGACTGCTATTTCAGGTTCCGGACCGGCATTTTTCTATCAAGTAATTGAAGACATGGCAAGAGCAGGTGAGAAATTGGGCTTAGATTATGAAAAATCTTTGACTTTGGCGACTCAAACCGCATTAGGTTCTGCGCAAATGGTATTTGAACGTGGCGAAACTCCTGTACAAACATTGATAGACAATGTTGCAACAAAAGGTGGTTGTACTTTTGTCGGTATTTCTGAAATGAAGGAACAAAATTCAACAAAATTATTCTACGATGTAATAGACAAAACGGCTCAAAAAGCAAATGCATTGGGTAAATAATTGTAAAATATTGTAAATTAAGAGCCGTGAAGTTAGCAAAACATTATCTTCACGACTTTTATATTTGTCGAAAAAACTATTAATAATAGGAGAATTATAAATGATTACAACAAATTACTCAGCAAACAATCAACCGACATTTGGCTCATTTATGTTACACTCAGGCGCTAAAGAAATATTGTCAAAGAAAATAAAAACACCTGAATTATTAGACAGTTTTAATAAACTTGCGACTCAAGCAGCTGACATTAAAAACGATATTATTGTTTCTAATAATGGTTCAAGATTAAGTGCTAACGTTGGTGACGGGGTATGGAAAACTCAAGGATTCTTTCAAAAACCATTAGCGTTTTTAGAAAAAATGATAAAAAGAGCGGACGAAGTTGAAAAGCAAGAGGCATTTAAAAATTCAGTAAATGATGCACTTGATAACATGTACAGATTCAAATTATAAAAAATAATAAAGACTAAAAAAAAGACCGCTAAATGCGGTCTTTATAATTATAATTCCTAAATTCCTTAAAATGTTTCCTTGTTTTTCCTAAAATTCCAACGATTGTCGTTTTTTATGCTATAAAATTAGTTCCAAATCTGTTAGCGCCGTGAAAGAAAGATTGTTTCATCATTTGAGATAATGTTTTCTTTACGACTCTTTTTTCGTTTAAATCAACTTCTTTAAGTGCTTTTGATGTATCTTTATAAGCAGATGAAACTGCATCAGAAAATAATAGCATTGTAGCCATATCTTTTGTCCTCTCTTTATCTTATTTATTTCTTTTTCTTTATTTAACTCTTACATATATATAAAAACATCACTTAAAAAATTATTGACTTTTTATATTCAATTTATATCACTTTTGTTACATAAGTTTACAAACGAGTAAAAATATTAAAGTTTAGAAGCATATATGCCGATTATAAGTTTGTACGATTGAAAGGAATATGTTGAACGATGGGAATTTCGGCATCACAAGCAAGATTATTAACTATTACTGCCAGACTAACTTCAAACGAGTATGAATCTCAACAAATTTCTAATGCAAAAATGAGATTAGCAACTCAAACCGAAGCAGCAAGCAGTGAATATATTGCTGCATTGAATTCAACTCAACTTCAACTTATGACTTACGATGCAAAAGGTGAGGCTACAACTACACCTTTGACGGCTAATGCATTATATCAATATTCCGACTTGAAAAATCAATATGCCTTAGTTAATACAAGCGGTCAAGTTTTGATTAGCAACGGAGATGCAGAAAACTTTGAAAATGCTTCAAATCTTGATGAATTTTTGGAAAGTTACGGAATTACAAAAGAATTCAAATCAAACGCACTTGCAGAAAACTTTGACAAATTGGCAAAAACATCTGATGAAGGCGGTGTTGCGGATTACTATGACGAATGGGAAGCAGCAATAAACGAATTAAAATCAACCGGCATGTACGAAAACGAAAACGGTGAAACAGTTACGGCTAATGACGAGGACTACTATAGCGAAAAACAAACCGCTTTTTCTGCTTATACAAAAGCAATGGAAAGTTATGACGATGCATTAATTAAATATAATGCTCAACTATATGGTGATGCTGAATTAGAACCATTTTTGAACAATTTGGCAGAAGCTAAAACCAATTACGCAAACTATGCAACTTATGACCAATACATAAAATCAAAACTTGCTTATGTTTCAAAAACAGATTCTAACGGCAATACAACAAAGACTTTTTCAGAATTATACAAAAATGCAGAAAAATATTATGCGGTATTGGCAGATTTCCAAGCAGAAGCAGACAATTTAGGTTGTAAAACAACAGAAGATACTTATGCATATTCTGATGACACCAAAGCGCAATGGTATACAAACCTTTGGTACAGATTGAACGGTTCATCAACAGAAAAATCTGCACAAGGTCAATATGGAACAAATTATGCAATTCTTGATAACAAATTGGCAACAAGTACACAATGGATTCAAGATGCGCTAACTCAAGGTGCAATTTCATTAGAAAAAGCAGCCTATACAAATTCGACAAACACTGCAAACGATCCGGATAATCCGTTTAACGTTACATTAAAAGGTATCAGTTGGAATTCTGCAATATATTCAAACTGTTCAGATTTCACACAAGCCGATAACGATTCCGCAATAGCAAAAGCAGAAGCGGAATACACAAGAAAGACAAACGAAATTGATGCAAAAGATACAAAATATGAAAACAAAATAAAAGCATTGGACACAGAACACAATACTTTGCAAACAGAATACGAAGCAGTCCAAACTGCAATGAGTAAAAACATTGACAGATCTTTCAAAACCTTCAACGGTTAAAACTAATTGATAATGACTTATAAATATTTTCCCCTACAATTTTTACATTCCCTCCATTTTATAGTATGATAAATACCAAATTTGGAGGTTTTTATTATGCATACAATTACGCTAATCAATGGTGATGGAATAGGTCCTGAAATCTCGGAAAGTGTTGTACAAATCATAAAAGCGAGCGGACTTGATATAAATTGGGAAATTCAAACCGCAGGTGCAGATGTTATAGAAAAAGAAGGAACACCACTTCCACAAAGAGTTTTGGACTCTGTTAAAAAGAATAAAATTGCATTGAAAGCACCGGTTACAACACCTATTGGTAAAGGTTTCCGCTCCGTCAACGTTCAATTGAGAAAAGCACTTGATTTGTTTGCTAATTTAAGACCATGCAAAAATCTCCCAGGGGTAAAAACAAGATATGATAATGTAGATTTGGTCGTAGTCAGAGAAAACACAGAGGATTTATACGCAGGTGTAGAAGAACAAATTGACAAAAACACTGCACACAGTATAAAAATCATCACAAGAAAAGCCTCTGAAAGGATTTGCAAATTTGCATTTGATTATGCGGTTGCAAATGGCAGACAGGAAGTTTGCGCAGTTTCAAAAGCGAATATTATGAAATTGTCTGACGGATTATTTTTAGAGTCTTATCGTAATGTCGCCAAAAATTATCCAAACATCAAAACTCGTGAAATTCTTGTTGATAATTTATGCATGCAACTTGTTCAAGACCCATCAAGATTTGACGTTTTGGTATTGCCGAATTTGTATGGAGATATAGTTTCAGATTTAACAGCAGGATTGATTGGCGGCTTGGGAGTTGCACAAGGCGCAAATATCGGTGAAGATTGCGCCGTTTTTGAACCTGTTCACGGCTCAGCACCTGACATAAAAGGACAAAACAAAGCAAACCCGACAGCATTGTTGTTATCAGCAATCGAAATGTTAAAATATATCAAAGAATTTGAATATGCTAAGAAAATCGAAAAAGCCCTGTTCAAAACTCTTTCAGAAGGGTATAAAACCGTCGACATCGGCGGCACCCTAACAACAACCGAATTCACCCAAAAGATTATTGATAATTTATAGGGGAATAAGCCAGAGTGACTTTTGGTGTACTTAGCAAAGCTCTCGTCATTCTGAAAACTTAGAAAATTTTTGCGATTGCAATGAGCAAATAAATTTTCTTGTTATTCAGAATCTGGTTAAATAAGTAATGAATTTGTCCAATCATAGCAAACAGATTCCGGCTCGTAGGCCGGAATGACCGGTTGATAGGCTTAGCAATGTTCTCGTCATTCTGAAAAGATTAAAAATCAAGCAATTTTAATTGCGTAGATTTTATCTTATTCAGAATCTGTTTATTATCGTGACAATTTGATTTTATTTACATATAATAAGTACATGAGAAACCAAAATGCAGTTTATATAATGACCAATTTCAATAATTCTGTATTATACATTGGAGTAACTAATAATTTGCTTAGACGAGTAGTTGAACACAAAAGGAAAATCAACAAAGGATTTTCTTCAAAGTATAACTTAAAAAAACTTGTATATTTTGAAATAACATCATCAATTGAAGATGCCATAAATAGAGAAAAACAGTTAAAGAATTGGAAACGAAAATGGAAAATGGATTTAATTAGAAAATCAAATCCTGAATTTAAAGATTTATCGTCAGATATTGGATTACCTGAGGATATTTCAAATTTGAGGAATTAACTATTTAAACCAGATTCTGAATAACAAGAAAATTTATTTGCTCATTGCAATCGCAAAAATTT
>CAVHEM010000069.1:0-14821 GCA_963635055.1 Bacteroidaceae bacterium
CACACGTTGACTGCCCAGGCCACGCTGACTATGTTAAAAACATGATTACAGGTGCTGCTCAAATGGACGGTGCAATTCTTGTAGTTGCAGCAACTGATGGTGCTATGCCTCAAACTCGTGAACACATTTTGCTTGCTCGCCAAGTTGGTGTTCCTAACCTAGTTGTATTCTTGAACAAATGCGATATGGTTGATGATCCAGAATTGTTAGAATTGGTTGAAATGGAAGTTAGAGAATTGCTTTCTTCTTACGATTTCGACGGTGACAATATTCCATTCATTCATGGTTCTGCATTGAAAGCTTTAGAAGCAGTTCAAGCTAACCCATCTATCAAACGTGGTGAAAACGAATGGACAGATAAAATTTGGGATTTGATGGACGCTTTGGATTCTTACTTCCCAGACCCTGTTAGAGATTTGGATAAACCATTCTTGATGCCAATCGAAGATATCTTCTCTATCACAGGTCGTGGTACTGTTGCTACAGGCCGTGTAGAACGTGGTATCGTTAAAGTTGGTGACGAAGTTGAATTAGTTGGTATCAAACCTACTAAGAAAACAACTGTTACAGGTGTTGAAATGTTCAGAAAATCTCTTGACCAAGGTCAAGCAGGTGACAACATCGGTGCTTTGCTTCGTGGTGTTGATAAAACTGAAATCGAACGTGGTCAAGTTTTGGCTAAACCTGGTTCAATTCACCCACACACTAAATTCACAGCTAACGTTTACGTTTTGACTAAAGAAGAAGGCGGACGTCACACTCCATTCTTCCCTGGTTACAGACCTCAATTCTACATCAGAACAACTGACGTTACAGGTTCAATCCAATTTGAAGGTCAAATGGTAATGCCTGGTGATAACGTTGTTATGAACGTTGAATTGATCGCTCCGGTAGCAATCGAAAAAGGTATGAGATTCGCTATCCGTGAAGGTGGACGTACTGTTGGTGCTGGTGTTGTAGATACTATTATCGAATAATAACAGCTAATAACAATATGAAAAAAGACTTGATAGAAATATCAAGTCTTTTTTTAATTTCACCTTACTAAATCTTTACGAATTGTATTTTCCCCAACGAAACTTTTTCATTTTCTTTTTCTATTATTCGTCTAATAAACTTTCTAAAAGTTTTGCATTTGATTGTGCTCTTCGATGATGCAACATGTATTGGTTAATACTTGACTTAATAGCTTCCGCATTATTTTCCATTTTTGCATCTTCTTTATCTAGCAACTTTACGTACTCGTATACTGACGATGTCTGATAACTGCTATTTGGCATTTTCCACCTTCTTCCTTTTCTTTAATTTTATTTCCCCTAAATAGATTTGTTTACCCTAACAGTGTATCAAGAAGTTCCGCATTTGTCACGGCTTTTTTGCTATTTCTTAATTGACTTCTATACATATATGTTCTCAATGCTTCTCTGATAAGTTCAGATCTTGTGCGATTTTCAGAATTTGCCACTGTATCAATTTCGTCTAGAAATTTCTCAGGCATTGAAATAAGTACTCTTGCCATTTTAACTCCTTTATTTTTCCTTTTGTAATCCCCTTACATATCTATAAAGTATTTTCGAATAAAAAAATTGCTATTTTTTTATTCATTTTGTATATAATTGTAATATATCGTAATAATTAATATACCTTCACATAAAGAAAAAAGGCTATATTAAAGAAATAGTTTGAAGTACAATAGATTTATAAGTAAATAGAGAATAAGAAGGAAAAATAAATGTTAAAAACAGGAATAGTAGGACTTCCAAATGTTGGAAAATCAACATTATTTAACGCATTGACAAATGCAAGAAACGCTCAAAGTGCAAATTACCCGTTTTGTACAATTGAACCAAATATTGGTGTTGTAGACGTGCCGGACGAAAGATTACCGATTTTAGCAAAACTCTGCAAAACTGACGTAATCATTCCAACTGCGATTGAGTTTGTTGATATTGCCGGCTTGGTAAAAGGTGCAAGTAAAGGTGAAGGATTAGGAAACCAATTTTTGCAAAATATTAGAGAAGTCGATGCAATAATCCAAGTTGTAAGATGTTTTGATGATGAAAACACAATTCACGTAGAAGGAAAAGTTGACCCGATTAGCGACATTGAAACAATTAACACAGAACTTGCTCTTGCAGATATGGCATCTATTGAAAAACGCCAAGCAAGAATTGCAAAAGTTGTAAAATCAGGAGATAAGGAAGCTGTTTTAGAAGACAAAGTATTAACAAAACTTGCTGAATTACTTTCTGATTGCACTTTTATTGATATCAAAAAGCACTTTGATGAAGATGAATTGCCAGTAGTTAAGATGTTGAACTTGTTATCAACAAAACCGGTAATTTATTGTGCTAACGTTTCTGAATTTGATTTGAAAAACGGTAATGATTATACTAAAAAAGTTGAAGAATATGCTAAAACACATGGCGCAGAAATGGTTGTTATCACTGCCAAAATCGAAGAAGAACTTGCTGACTTAGGCAAAGAAGAAGCAGAAGAATACCTAAAAGAACTCGGCATTGAAGATAGCGGCATCAACAGAATGATTAAATCAGTTTATAATCTTTTAAACTTGAGAACATTTATCACTGCAGGAGAAAAAGAAGTTCGTGCGTGGACAATTACAGCAGGTACAAAAGCACCGCAAGCGGCAGGTGTAATCCACACAGACTTTGAAAAAGGTTTTATTCGTGCAGAAATAACACCGTACAAAGACTTTGTTGAACTTGGCTCTTACGTTGCATGTAAAGATAAAGGTGTAACAAGACTTGAAGGAAAAGATTACGTTATTCAAGACGGAGATTTAGTTCACTTTAGATTTGCGGTATAAATTGCTAATTAAAATCAGAAAAAATACAACAATATTAAAAAAAAGCAGCCAATTTCATTGACTGCTTTTTTAATTTACTTATTTACTTAAAATATTCTTACAAACGAATCGGCTCAACCGCATATTTTGCACGGAACTCTTCAACTTGAGCTTTAAAGTCACCGGTATCTGCCTCTTTCAGTTTATTTTTCAAAATGTGTTTAGGAAGTGAAGAATTTGTTGACTGAATAATATTTGTCGCAATATTAGAACAGTGGTCTGAAATTCTTTCCAAATCATTCAAAATTTCAGCATAAGCGAAACTTCGTTTAATATGGGATTTGTCTTTTTTAACACGTTTGATATGATTTTTCTTTGCAAAATATGCAATATCATCTACAACTTGTTCAAGAGGTTCAACATGATAAGCCAAAGCTAAATCGTGACCGACAAAAGCGTTTACAGTGACATCGAAAACCTCTTTTACCGCATTAACAACACGTTTTAGTTCGTCAATTGTTTCAGGAGAAAAACTCCATTCTTTACGGTGAATTTTTGTAGCAATACTCAAAATATGAATTGCATGGTCGGCAATTTTTTCATAATCAGAAATTGATAAGAACAATTGTGAAATCTTGTTACTATCTTCATCTGACAACTCACGACCGGAAAGTTTTTGCAAGAAAGATTCCAAAGTATCTTGATATTTATCAATTCTGATTTCATTTTTATTGATAATTTCTGCAACTTTCGGATTATACTGTTTCAACATTCTAACAGACATAACCAAGGTATCTCTTGTGATTTTTGCCATATTTGCAGTCACTTTGTAGCACTGAGTTATCGCAAAAGACGGAGTTATCAATAATCTTTCGTCCAAAATAACTTCTGATTCGTTTTTCTCGTCTTTTACAATATGATATGCCAATTTTTCCAACGCTTTTGCAAACGGGAATAGAATTATTGTTGTCGCAACGTTAAAAATAGAGTGAACAACGGCAATTCCAAACGGGCTAACTGCTTCTGAGAACGGATAATTTATGAAATAATGCCCAAGTTCGTACAATGGCAAAAAGATTAATGCACCAATAACGTTAAACGCAACGTGAACAACAGAAACACGTTTTGCATTTGTTGTTACACCGATACTTGAAAGTACTGCAGTAATACAAGTACCAATGTTTTGACCGATAATAATCGGAACAGCCATAGCATAAGTAACACCACCGGTCATTGAAAGCGCTTGCAACATACCGACAGAAGCCGCAGAACTTTGGATAACCGCCGTAACGACAAGCCCAACAAGCAAACCAAAAATTGGATTTGCAAATGCAGTTAAAACATGAGCAAATCTGGGATCATCTGCCAACGGACTCATTGAAGAAGACATCAACCCCATACCAAACATTAAGACGGCAAAACCGACAAAGAATGTGCCAAAGTTTTTCCGTCTTGAAGTGCTTTTAGGTGATGTCATAATCATTATTACGCCGATAAGAGCAAGGATTGGAGTAAAAGATTCAGGTTTTAACATTCTAATAAAGAAGTTATTACTTTGAATACCTGACAAACTCAAAATCCAAGAAGTTATCGTAGTACCAACGTTTGAACCCATGATAACTCCGATTGCCTGTGATAATTTCATAATACCGGAGTTTACGAACCCTACAAGCATAACGGTTACGGCTGATGAACTCTGTACTGCCATTGTGATTCCAGCACCTAACAAAAAACTTTTCAACGGATTAGATGTCATTTTTTCGAGCATCTTTTCCATCTTTCCGCCAGCAATTTTTTCAAGTCCTGCGGACATAACCATCATTCCGTATAGGAAAAACGCTAAGCCTCCGCATAATGTAAAGATAGAAAAAATATCCATTATCTAATCCCCCATAAATTTTTCATGTTAAAAATAAAATCATTAGTCATATTTTTATTCCATAAAACTACACAGGGGCATTATCTTATAAATTATTTTTTTTTTCAAGAAAATAGTTTCGTGTTTTTTAATAAACTATACAAATCTTAAAATTTCATTATTTAATTTCTGCAAAAATCAAACCGTTATCAACTTTTGTAATTTTGACATTTTGAATAGTATTATAAATAGTTTCATCATCTGAAACAACTTGCACCGACAAGTAATTTCTCGTCAAACCTTTTAGATTTCCGGTATGTTTATCACGATGTTTTTCAATAATTATTTCTTGAACTTTACCGATATTTTTTTCTACAAACTCGTTATATTTATTTTTAGAAATCGCTTTTACTATATTCGCTCTGGAAACTTTTACAGAATTATCAACTTGATTTGGCAAATTTTCACCAATTGTACCTTTTCTTATTGAATACGGGAAGGTATGAATTTGCGATAGCCCTGATTTTTGAAGATTATTTTTAGTAATTTCAAAATCTTCTTCTGTTTCGCCTGCAAAACCAACAATAATATCACTTCCTAAGAATGGTAAATCAAAAGTTTCATTGATTTTATCAATCAAAGATAAGTAAAAATCAGTTTTGTAAAATCTGTTCATTGATTTTAAAGTCTTGTCATTTGCAGATTGGAGTGACAAATGAAAATGCGGACAAAATTTCTTTGAAGTTTTTAAAAAGTTCAACAACTCAGGTGTGATTTCCGGCGGATTGAGCGACCCTAGCCTATAACGCTCTATTGTTGTCTTTTCCTCAATTTCTTTTAATAAGTCAATTAGCGACAGTCCAAATTCTTTGCCCCATTGTCCAATATGAATTCCGGTTATCATAACTTCTTTGAAACCGTTTTTTGAAAAATTATTAATTTGATTAATTATAAAATCAGCCTTTGCGCTTCTGCTTTTCCCTCTGGCTTTCCAAATTATGCAGTATGTACAACGGTTATCGCAACCATCTTGAATTTTTACAGCAGCACGGGTTTTTGACGTGTCATGAAGTTCCACCGCATTAAATTCTGACATTTTCAAAACATCTTGAGCCGAAAATTTTGTTTCGCTGATTAAATATTCATACATGTTTAATTTTTCATTATTGCCTAAAACATAATCAATAAAATCATATTTTAGAAGTTCGTCTTTTTCAATTTGAGCAAAACAACCGGTCAAAACATTGATTATATACGGATTTTTATGTTTTGCGGCTCTTAACAAATACAATGCCTCGTTATCACTTTTATGCGTAACAGAACACGAATTTAGCACATAAACATCTGCATCTTGAATTTTGTCAACTTTTATTAATCCTTTATCGATAAGTTTTTCTTCAATAATTGCACTTTCAAATTGGTTGGCTCGACAGCCCATTGTATGAATATAAAAAGTTTTCATTCCACAATAGTATTAAAAATATAAATATTTGTAAACATTTTAGTATAAATTTTTCATAAAATAACAAAAAAATTTACTTTTTGTTTTTAAATAGATATAATAAAAATGTAGAAAGTGTAGGTGTAAATATGCAAGTAAATTCGGTTTCTTTAAATAACGTTGAATCCTTTGGCTCAAGAAAAAAGCGTGATTTCAGTTATGAAGATCTACCTAAAGAAGGTTTTTTCCCTGCCGTATCAAAAGTTCTTGATGATTTGCCAAATGCAAGTGATGAAGATTTAGTAAAATTGGCAAGAATAAACGCTTCTTATGATGTTAATGACGGAAAACACAGAAGAATTGATAAGGCTTTATATTGGGGATTGCCTGTAGTAGGCGGCTTGGCAGCAGTTGTAAGAAACCCTGCAAAAGCCGGAACTTTCACATCTGCAAGACTTGGCAACTTAGCAAAATTCGCAACCACTACTGCAAATTGGATAGGTACTTTCTTATTGATGGACGGTATTTTTGCAGTTAAAAATAAAGTAAGTAAAAACAGTGACACTGTAAGAAAATTCGACCAAAATCACCCAATCTTATCCTTCGGTTTGACAGTCGGTGCATCAATCGGTGCGTTAGCTCTTGCAGTAACAGGCGCTTCTAAACTTGCTCCAAAAGTTCTTAATGCAATAAAACCTGAAACTGCAGAAAAATTCACCAAAGTTGTTACAAAATTAGACAAAGGTCTTGAAAATAGCAAAGTTTTAAATACTATTTCAAAAGGTATAGATAAAGTTCCTTCAGCTCTAAAAGGATTTGCTAAAGGTATTATTGGTTGGGCTCCAATGTTAATGATTATTGGTCAACTAACTCATTCATTTAACCATGCCACTGTTAAAAACGCAGTTACTGCTAAACACTTTGCCGAACTAAAAGAAATGCGAGATGAAGCAAGGGCAGAAGTTGAAGCGGCTGAAAGATTGGCAGAAGAAGACCAACTACCTGAAGCTGAAGAAGTATAAACAATATCAAAAATGTAAATAAATCTTAAAAAGTATGTTTTGTAATTGCGAAACATACTTTTTAGTTTATAATTCAAATATGAAAATTGTGATTATCGGAAAAGGGTTAATGCTTTCTAATATGATACTCGGGGCTATGGATTCCGGAGCGAAAATCGTTGGAGTCTTGCGGTATGAAACCACAACTTCAAACAGGATTTGTCAAAATTTGCGAGATATGTTTAATCCGTCTTATGAATACACCTTGATGAAGCAATTAAAACTCAAAAATCTTGATTTCAAAAGTGTTAATAGTGATGAATTTAGACAATTTTTGATAAAAAACAATATTGATATGCTCTTAGTTGGCACATGGAAAGAAAAAATTTCACCACAAACATTTAATATTCCGACAATCGGGACAGTGAATATTCACCCCTCATTGTTACCAAAATATAGAGGTCCAAACCCTTATTTACAAACGATTTTGAATGGAGAAGAGTTTTCCGGAGTGACCTTGCACTTGGTTGAAAAAGGTTATGACACTGGAGCAATTTTGTTGCAGGAAAAAGTTAAAATTTTGCCGACAGATACCTCAAAAGAATTGAGAGAACGCACTGTTTTGACCGCAAGAAAATTGGTTACTCAATTGTTTAACGAATTAAATTCAAATATTATCACACCAATAAAGCAAATCGATGCTAAAGCAACGTATTATAAAAATATTACCGGTATTGAAAAAATGTTGGATTTTTCAAACCAAACAGCAGAAGAAATTTCAAGAACAGTAAGAGCATTGCACCCGTTTTTGCCTTGTTATATCACGCATAAATCGAAGTTTTTTGTCGTTAATCCTTATAAAATTGAAATCCTTGAGGAAAATTTTACTCAAAATAATCCAAACGATATTATCGCAAAATCAAGCGACGAAAATTCTCTCACAATAGTTTGTAAAGACCAAAAAGCAGTCAAATTTAGCGATTTAGCACTTTACAAAATGAAGTTTTTGACAGAATTTTATATAAAAAACAGAGTTAAAACTACTTTCTTGCAATAGAATTTCTATCAAGCATAACCATAAGAATTGAAATATCTGCAGGTTTTACCCCACCGATTCTTGCGGCTTGCGCTAGAGTTTTTGGCTGAATTTTAGCAAGTTTTTCTTTAGTTTCTGATGAGATATGGTCAATTTTTGAATAGTCTATATCATCAGGAATTTTGAATTTTTCCAATTTACCGGCCTGAGAAACCTGTTCTTCTTGACGTTTGATGTAACCATCATATTTTACAATAACTTCAATTTGTTCATAAACTTCTTTTGGAATATTCAGACTATTTGTATTTTCGTCCAATTCTTTAATGACTTTGTACGTAATATTCGGACGTTTTAGAAGTTCAGACGCCCTAATTCCACGTTCAAGATGGTCTTCATATTTACTCAAAATTTCGTTTGTGCGTTCATTTGCAGGAATTTTTACACTTTCCAAACGAGTTTTTTCTTCTTGAATAAGTTTTTGTTTTTGTGTAAATCTTTCAAATTGAGTATCATCAATCAAGCCAATTTTGTGACCAATCGGTGTTAAACGTTCGTCCGCATTATCTTGTCTTAACAGCAAACGATATTCTGAACGAGAAGTCAACATTCTATAAGGGTCTTGAATATCTTTTGTTACCAAATCATCAATCAAAGTTCCCGTATAAGATGAACTCCTTGCAAGTTCCAACATTTCAGAACCGTTCAAGTAGTTAAATGCATTAATACCGGCAATTAAGCCTTGTGCTGCCGCTTCTTCATAACCGCTTGTACCGTTTATTTGACCACCAAAGAACAAACCTTTGATTTTTTTAGACATAAGAGAATGTGTTGTCTGAACTGCCGGAACACAATCATATTCAACTGCATAAGCAGGTTTAATAATATGCGCATTTTCAAGCCCCGGAAGACTTCTAATCATTCTCACCTGAACATCGGCAGGCAAACTGGTTGAAAAACCTTGAATATAAGTTTCGTAAGTTCCGAGTCCTTCCGGTTCTATAAAGATATGATGGGAAGGATTTGAAGCAAAACGAACGATTTTATCCTCAATTGATGGACAATATCTTGGTCCGACACCTTGAATCAACCCTTGATACATTGGGGATTTATCAAGATTTGAACGAATAATTTCGTGAGTTTCTTCAGTTGTTCTTGTCAAATAACAAGGATAAGTCTTTCTAATCGGACGATTTGGTTTAAACGAGAAAAAGTTTAATTCTTCGTCCCCCGGTTGAATAGTCATTTTTGAATAGTCAATCGTTCTTTTGTCTACTCTTGCAGGTGTACCCGTTTTTAATTTCTTGGTTTGAATACCCCATTTATGCAAAGAATCAGACAATCCGATAGCGGCTTTTTCTCCAAGTCTACCGGCGCTATAAGAACGCAAACCTACAAAAATTTTACCTTCTAAAGATGTTCCAGTTGTCAAAACAACAGCATTGGCACTGTATTCAATACCAAATTCATCAATCGCACCAACAATTCTATAATCTTCAACTTTTAATTCTGTTATACAACATTGTTTTAGATAAATATTTTCATTACTTTCTATCAAACTTCTCATATAGCGAGTGTATTCAGCCTTGTCAGATTGCGCTCTTAACGCTCTTACTGCAGGTCCTTTTGAAGAATTCAATGTTTTTAATTGCAAGTATGTCGCATCTGCAACTTCGCCCATAACACCACCTAAGGCATCAATTTCTCTAACAAGAGTTGATTTTGCAGGTCCGCCAACCGCAGGATTACAAGGTTGCAATGCAATATTATCAATATTTAAAGTGCAAAGCAAAACCTTCATACCTAACTTTGCACACGCTAAAGTCGCTTCACAGCCGGCATGTCCGGCTCCAACAACAATTATATCAAAATGGTTATTCAAGTAATTCATACATTTATTATATGCCAAACAAAACTAATAAATACACTTTGCACTTTGATAAGTGTTACGTCTTATAAATTCTCTGTCAATTTTGTTCAAACAATCCAATTTTGCCCCCAGCCAACGTGGAGCAATTAAATTTTTCTTCAAACCATTCCCAGCAAGTCTGTGAATCGTTGTATTTGCAGGCAATATTTCTAAAAAATCCGTGACTAGACTTACATACTCTTCTTCACTCATAAAATCAATTTCGCCGTTTTGGTACAAATTTGCAAGTTTAGTATTTTCTAATGCGCACAACATGTGAATTTTAACGCCATCAACGTGAAGTTGAGCAAGTTTTTGTGCTGTTTGCAAAATTTCATCACGAGTTTCCCAAAGTCCAAAAATCACATGAACACAAACATTCAACCCTTTTTCCTTCGACATCTCATACGCACGTAAGAAACAATCAAAATCATGACCACGATTTATTTTTTTCAAAGTTTTGTCATGAATTGATTGCAAACCGTACTCAATCCAAGTATAGTAATCTTTCCCGATATCAGCAAGCAGATTTAATTTATCCTCATCAACACAATCAGGACGAGTTCCAACAGATAAACCAACGACATCAGGGTGATTAAGCGCTGATTTATATATTTTTTCAAGTTCGTCAACCGGTTTATACGTATTTGAATAGGCTTGAAAATATGACATAAATTTTTGCGCCTTAAACCTGTCGTGTAAGGTTTTTGCGCCCACAATGACCTGTTCTTCTACAGATAGTTTATTTGAATGTGCCTGAGAAAAACTTCCGCCATCATCACAAAAAATACAACCACCAGTCGAAATTGTCCCGTCACGATTAGGACACGAAAAACCAGCGTCGATAGTTATTTTATAAACCTTCGCTCCAAACTTGTTTTTCAAATATGCACTGAATTGGTTGTATCTTTTATCTGTATTATTGAATAACATTATTGTTGATTGTTTTCATCGTTGTCATAAATAGGATAAACATAGTGTTCACCACAATTTGGACAAACTACTTCTTGTTGTTTCCCATCTTCAACTTGTGCCACTTCAAATAAGCATTTGCAGCCTGATTGAACGCATCTTATTGCCCATGTTGGTCTGATTAGTCTTGCCATAATAGATTCCCTCTTTCTAATTTATACATTTTGATTTTATCACTTATTTTTTATAAGTGCAAGATTGTTTCTATTTATAAACCTCGTCGTCCCAGTACTCAAGTTCAAGTTTTCCAACAATGATTGTATCACCGTTTTGAACACCTTGACGCTTCAATTCGTCCATAATCCCCATACCAATCATAATATTTTGGAAACGAATAACCTGCTCTGTACTGCGAGAATCCGTAACTTGTGAAATTCTTATAATTCTTCCGCCAGTCACTAGGAAAGTATCTTTTTTAATTTTCTGAACGTCCCAATATCCGTCATCATTATTTGTTGCATCAAGGTCTTCAATAACATTGATTTCAGATTTTGGTTTTTCTATTGTGTTAACTTTATTTTCCAATTCAAGCTTTAACTTGTCTAAATTTTCACCCGTTACCGCAGAAATAAAATACGGTTCAATCCCAATTTCATTAAATTCTTTTTTCAAATCTTCAATCATTTCACTTGGAATCGCATCAATCTTGTTAATTGCAACTATTTGATACAAATTAGCCAATTTTTCAGAATATTTCGCCAATTCTTCATTAATAATTTTGTAATTTTGAATAGGATTTTCTTCGGTGCCATCAATTATATGTAACAAAAATCTGCAACGTTCAACGTGTCTTAAAAAGTCGTGACCAAGCCCAACTCCATCTGATGCACCTTCAATCAGCCCTGGGATATCAGCAATCACATACCCATCACCATCAGATTTTCTTACAACACCTAAATTAGGAAAAATTGTGGTAAAAGGATAATCAGCAATTTTGGGTTTTGCAGCAGATACTCTGCTAATAAATGTAGATTTTCCTGCATTCGGGAAGCCTAAAAGTCCAACATCAGCAAGCAATTTCAATTCTAATTGCAATTCTCTTTCGATCCCCGGTTCCCCAGGTTCGCAATACTGAGGCGCTCTATTTTGCGGAGTGCAAAAATGAATATTTCCACGACCGCCACGACCACCTTTTGCAACAAGAACAGTTTGATTATGTTCAGTCAAATCCGCAATAATATTACCAGATTTCAAATCTTTTACAAGGGTTCCTGTCGGAACTTTTATATATAAATCTTTTGCACTCTTTCCGTGCATACTTTTTTTGAAGCCGTTTTCACCATTATCAGCCTTGAATATTGAACGGTATGTAAAATCCAAAAGGGTTGACAAACCTTCATCTGCAATCAAGTAAACGCTACCGCCTTTTCCGCCATCACCGCCTGCCGGTCCGCCTTTATCCACGAACTTTTCACGACGCCAAGCAACAACACCGTTTCCGCCTTTTCCTGATGAAATTTTAATTTTAGCCTTGTCTATAAATTGCATAATATAATCCCTTTTGCACTGATAATACTATGAACATGCCCAAATTGCAAAATCTCAAAACGGAAACTTTCTTGTCAAATTCTCAAAAGTTTTTAAAACACATTTTAAAAAGTCCTGAAGTTTGGCAAGTTTTTAAAATGAACTTTAAAAAGTTTAGAATTTCTGTTTAAAACCATTTTACAAAAGCCCTTATGATAAGGGCTTTTGTAAAATGGTCGGGATGACAAGATTCGAACTTGCGACCCCCGCGACCCGAACACGGTGCGCTACCAAGCTGCGCTACATCCCGAAAGATAAAATATGAACCGCAAACTGTCGTTTCCGGCGGGTGCGCTACCCCTCTCGAAAAAATGATACTCAATCATTTTTTCTCGGCAGAGTGCTACAATCCCGATACGAATTTCACAACATTGAAATTACATATCTCGTGCCACAAAGTTATTGATTTTGAGAAACTCAAACTCTTTGCAACATGTAAATTCTACTACTATAATATTAAAATTTCAATAATAAATTTTGATATTACAATTTATATCCGAAAAGATAATGTTTAAAATTCATTCTTTGGTTATCTTTTTATTGGTTCATTTTTGAACATTATAAAAAAGGAGATTATTATGAGTTTTAATGCATTAGCAGAAAAGGGAATTCCACTCGAAAAACAACTGCGAACTTGGCACGATATTGTAAAACGCCCGTATAACAGAACAAATGTTGATTGTTACACTCGTACTCGACAAATTCTAATGAACGGAATTGAAGTTGAAGCGTGGAATTTTAAGCATCATTTTGCAAGAGTTTGTCAAGACGTAGAACTTAAAAGAACTCTAGCAAGAATACGCAGAATTGAAGATATGCAACAAACTACAGTAAATTGGCTTGCTCCAGCAAATCAATCCGTTCTTGATACAACTTTAGGCTACGAACAAGTTGCCGTTGATTTGACCGCTTGGCTTGCGCAAAACGAACCAAACGATTATGTAAAAGAAACTTTTGATTTTGGATTGTTAGAAGATTTTGACCATCTGTATCGTTATAGTCAATGGGCTTATTTAACAGAAGGTACAAATCCAAATTTGATTTTGCAAGATAAAACTGATGTTGTATTAGGCAGACCAACACAAAACCATCACAACTGTAATGGCGCAAGGGTTAGACATCATTATAATAAAGAAACCACATCGCCAACAACAAAAGTTAATATACTTACACTATTATCAGGCGAACAACAAACGCACAACTATTATGCTGAGCACGGATTTATGTATGGCAATGACGATTTAAGACGAACTTATGCAGAAATTTGTGACGTTGAAGAAGAACACGTTACAATGTACGAATCTCTTATTGACCCGACAGAATCAAGGTTTGAAAAATTACTAATTCACGAATTTACAGAAGTCTGCAATTATTATAACTGCTACAAAGATGAAACTAATCCAAGAATAAAACAAATCTGGGAAGAATTTACTCAAATGGAACTCGGGCATTTACAAATTGCGGCAGAATTGTTTAAAGAACACGAACAAAGAGATCCAGAAGAAGTTATCGGAACAGATATTGTATTACCTTGTCATTTTGAAAGTCAAAAAGAATATGTCGAAGATATTTTAACAAATGAAATTGAGAAACGACTTGACGGAACATTTGAAATGAGTTATTCAAACATTGATGATTTACCTGACGATTGGGTTAGTTATGCAGTTCAAAAAGAAGTCGGCAAAGATGGAGCACCAACAGAACAAGTTGTTCAAAACATAAAAACTTCTCTTGGTCGTGATATAACAACAGCAAACAAAAAGCTTACAGAAAAACAACCTGAACTACTTTCCATTGGATTAGAAACAATCGCTCAGGCTCCTAATACCGTATCGGTCAAAGATTATGAAGAAATGACAAAACGTGGAGAAGTAAAATTTTGCGAAGATAATGACAAAAAATAAAAAAGTAGAAAAAGAGATGCGAACTTGCATCTCTTTTTTTGCCTGACTGGTGGATTAAAATTTATTTCCAAATTGATAAGGTTAAATTATGACAAATTACGTGAACAAATTATTAAAAGAACTTGGTGAAACAACAGAATTAAGCAAAGACCAATGGACTTTAGAACACATTTATAGTTCAGTTAATAAAAAATGGATAGGGCGAATTTTACCGTCAGAACTATTAACAAAAAGTATTAAACAAGCAGTTGAAGAACTAGTCACACTCAGTGAAGATAGCGTTTTTTATTCAGAATTTCCTGATGAAATTTTGACACCGAATTATGGTGACAAATGGGGCAAAAACGCAAATTATATTGAAATAAAT
>CAVHEM010000069.1:14831-15332 GCA_963635055.1 Bacteroidaceae bacterium
GAAATAAATAATCGAGCAATTGCAGAAATGGTTGGAAACCGAACTAAAAACGGAATTTTAAGCTCAATAAAAATTCTTCCGGCTATTCCACCATCTGCCAAAAGTTGGGCTAACTGTGTAATTTTATCCCAAATTTTTCCAAATATTTTTGGGGATGGTTATAACAAGGGCAATGAAGAAAATTCAATATACGGGATAAAATTAAATTCAGGATTTAGCGAAAACATAATCTGTTCAGATATGGAAATGTCAGGAATTGAACAGTTTTACGCATTTAATGATTTGGCACATTTTCACGGATTAAAAACAGGTTTTAGAACAGTTATTTCTGCTGACCAAATCAAAGTTGTACACAATAACGGTAAGGAAGAAGGATTTAATTGGAAAAATCCGACTCATCAAGAATTGTTTATAAATGAACATGTAAAACTTATTAAAACAGGATTTGAGGCAATTTTTATAGATTCTGCAAAACATATCGGCGGATACGATATGAAAAAT
>CAVHEM010000069.1:15342-26216 GCA_963635055.1 Bacteroidaceae bacterium
AAATTATACAGGAGTCGGAGCGTTGCCTGAATATTCTCAAATGCAGTATATTTTGAATGAAATACGTTCTCGAGCAGGTTCAGGCACCTTGAGTTTTGTTGGAGAAAAAAGTACAGAAGATTTTGAGCGTTACAAAAATCTCGGACTTACAACAGGCACGGCTTTTATTCACCCTGACAACTATGACAATGTTAAATATTGGTCTAAAAAGTTAAAATACGAAACTGACTATATCCCTGGAGTTGAAGTTTCAAATGATAACGATATGGGCGGTCGAACTTACGAAGAGCGGTTAAATCGTATAAATTCTATCCTTTTTGGGTATGAATATCCAAGCGATAAGCTTCCGAGTTTTATGCAAATGGAAGACCTGTTTCCACTTCGTTATGACACAAGTACACACGAACTAATGATGACAAATCCTTCATTTTCAACTGATGGAACAAAAGAAAGTCACTGGAAAAATCTTTTCACAAAAGATGATGGCAGAGCGTATAATGCAAGAGTCGGTGAATTGTTTTCTTATGCATTAAATTTATAAAACTATTCAATAGTTGTCTGAATTTTTGCAGTACCAAATTCAACGACACCGGAATCTTTCATATCAGCAGGTCTGATATAAGGTTTTGATGCGGTGTTATTTTGACGCTCTGTACGAATATCATTTTTCAGATTTTCGACCTCTCGGAGCTCAGAATAGCAATAATCTCGTTCTGTACCAATTTTCTGTCTACAAGTTTCTAATGAATTTTCAAATTGAAGTCGTCGGTTGTGCCAATAATTTTTATCGGTATTAAATGTTGCACTTTGGACATTCAGATATTGCACAGGACAAAATTCACTCCATTGTGGCACATCAACAGCCAATGCCGGCAGACTTAACAATATAAATAATGATAAAATTATAAAATTTTTCATACCCTTCTCCAAAACTCAAAAACATTATACTTCGTTTTTTGATTTTTATCAATTAGTGTAAAATATTTTTTAAATTTTCTATTATTTTGTCTAAAGAGATTAAGATTTCAGAATCTTTTTCGGTCAATAAGTTAACAATATTTTCTTCAAAATTTTTTGGCAAAATCTTGCAATTTGCTTTTGCATAAGTTATCAAACGTTTTTCTCCGGGGTGTAAGAGTTCATTAACTGCAAAAATTATATCAAAATAACTTGCCAAAAATGCAGCAACTCTGTGATTTATACTTACCAAATCATTTCTGGCTATCGCCTTAGAAATTTGTTCATAATAAGATGCAAACGGTTTGTCTTTTAATAGCATTAGATTTCTTTTTATTATGTTTTGCTTTAATTCTTGCGGATAGGTTTCAAAAGTGCATTTTTGTAAATCAGACAACCAACCTTCCGAATCGTATTTTATTTGAAAATTGTTTAAAGTAAACAGAAAACATGTTGAATATCCATTAGAGGGATAATGTTTTACCCAAGTATTTTTAATTGTATCTTCAAACCAATTTATATTCCAGTACATAACATCAAGTTGTTTATTGATTTTATCAACCCAAAATTCATCACCTGAGCCAAAGTACTCTCCGCCAACTTCGTAATTTGACGAATAAATTTTTACAAGTTCTAGTCTTTTTTCTATTGGAATATCTTTTGTTACAAACACATAAACATCAATATCAGATTTACTATCAGATGTCCCGTTAGCAATTGAACCGCCTGTTGCGATTGCCTTCACTTCTTCAAAGTTAGAGAGTTTATCTAAGATTTCACAAATAGTATTTTCCATATAACGTTCCTCATAATATTAAGTTAAATTTTCTGCTTTGTTTATGCAATGTCGTAAATTGTCACAAATTTCAGAAAGAATTACAGTATTTGCATTCTTTGTATTGTCATCTTTAAGTTTTCGATGTTCTACGCCATGAGTATAGACAATTTTATCACCTGATTTTTTGATGTAAATCGGTTTACCTATAAAGATTTTACCATAACTATTTGCTTCGTCCGTATAATTTATTCCAACCGGCACAACTCTGGCAGTCTTTTTGAAATTCAATGCTTTATTGATAAATGCCGCAATCCCCGGTTGTAGACGTTTTTCTAACGGCATATCTTTCATACAATTTCGACCTTCCGGAAAAATAAAAACATTCGCTGTATTATTTATAAAGTCGAGCATTACTTGTTTCATGTGAAGAGCATTCGACAATTTATTTCTTTTTTCAACACCCGCATCAATCGGTATCATACCAAGTTTTTGGTAAATTTTGCCAATATTTTCACCTACAGCATTCAGCATATTCTCACTGACTAAAATTTTAGGTCGTGGACAAGTTGCCTGTTTGCCCTCTTGCACATAGAGTTTATTCAATATTGAATTAATTATTGCATAGGTGTACTTATCTCTGTGATAATTAGGGTGATTTAGCACAAAAATTGTTGATTTGTCAGATTTTCCAAGATCCTTCAACGGATTTTTGTCAACATTTGTAATAAAAAATTTTCCTTCCATTGAATTACAAAGCTTTGCCAATTCGTCAATATATTCAGGAGATTTTTCATCTAATTTCATAAAATTAGAATTGATTTCACTTATCGCCTTGTCGTTTTTCATCAAAAATAATTTTAAAGATGCTTTGCGAAGTTTCATAATCGTGTAATTTACAATATGATGAAATTTTTTAGAAAGATAACTCGGTTCTCCTTGAAAATACTTATTATCAACAGAACGTTTCAAAAACAACGTCAAGTTTTCCAGCTTTTGCATGCCTGTACCATAATCAAGCATTACATCAAGCGGACTTGTACCGTTTTTTGATTCCGGCAAAAGAGGTTTCAACGTCTTTAAATCAACTCTTGCCTTAAAACTAACGGGTTGATATTGATATTTATTATTTCCATCAATAAGCATACAATTTATAAAATCCGTCAATAATGTTTTTTGCTAGATAAATAAGTTAGATTTCATTACTATCGTCGTCATCTTTCAAATCCCTATCCATTGAACGAATAGAAACACCTATTTTATCCCCAAAGGTCTTTTTTAAACCATTTACAAGGTCATTTGATGAATTTACCCAAAATATTGACGAAGCTAAGATTTTAACCGTTCCTGTCAAATCAGGAAGTTTGAGCATAACAGGATCAGAACCCTGATATTGACATAACAATTGCTTCAATAAGACCAATTCTTCAAACTTCAAATCTTTTTTCAAATTGATAGTAAAGATGTTTGAATTATCAACAGGTTTTACAGTATCAATAAGTACGGTTACAGGGTCGTTTTCATTACGACGACTAACTTTTCCTGACACAATAATTCTTTGTTCCGGTTGTAAAAAGTCGTTGTATGCCGCAATTTTTGAATTAAATGCTAAAGCATCAGTTTTGCCAGTCAAATCTTCAATCGTAACAAATCGCATAAATTTTGACGGGTCTTTCTTCGTCGGAATTTGTTTCATTGCCGTAACAAGTCCGCAAATAGTTACAACCTTGTCATTTGGCTGCTCGCTGAGTTCTGAAATTTTATGAGTCATCAAGAATGGTAACTTATCCCTAATTGTTGATAATGGGTGACTTGTTACGTAAAATCCTAAAAATTCTTTTTCAAAAAGTTGAATTTGGTGTGGGTCAAATTCTTCATCTGAACCGGCAAGTGAGAATTTAGCACTCTCAATTGATGAAGTATCACCTAACATATCAAACAAACTACCTTGTCCTGAATCTTTTTCTTTTGCTTCTTTTGATGCTGTTGCCGTAATATATTCAATATTATCTAAAAGTTGTTTACGGCTTTTTTCAATAGATGAAAATGCACCGGCTTTTATCAAACCTTCTAAAGCTCTTTTATTTGAACATTTCAAATCAACTCTTTTTATATAATCATAAATTGACTTGAATTCTCCATTGGCTTCACGCTCTTTGATAATTTCTTCACAAACCGCTTCACCAACTTGCTTAATTGAAGCAAGTCCAAATCTGATATTATCACCGTCAGGAGTGAATGAGGCTAATGAGTGGTTAATATCAGGCGGCAAAACTTTGATATTTTTTTCTAAGCACTCTTCAATATATAATTGAGTTTTTTCTTGGTCGCCCGCAACACTTGACAATAATTCTGAAAAGTATTCAACAGGATAATGACATTTCAAATATGCAGTTTGGTAAGCAACGAATGCATACGCAGCAGAATGGGACCTGTTGAAACAGTACGAAGCGAAACTCAAGATTTGGTTAAACAAAGTCGTAGCATCTTCTGAACTCATACCGTGTTTTGCGGAACGTTCGATGAACTTACCTTTTTGTTTTTCCATTTCATCGACTTTTTTCTTACCCATCATACGACGAACCATGTCGGCTTGACCAAGTGTATAGTCTGCCAAAACTTGGAAAACTTGCATAATCTGCTCTTGGTATACAATCGTACCGTAAGTATCTTTCAATACCGGTTCAAGCAACGGGTGAGCGAATGTAATAGCTTCTTCACCGTGTTTTCTTTTTACAAAGACATCAACCATGCCGGAATCTAGCGGTCCCGGACGGAACAGTGCAACCAAAGCGCCTAAATCTTCAAATACGTCCGGTTTTAGTCTTTTTACAAGGTTTTTCATACCTTGAGATTCTAACTGGAATACCCCATCTGTATCACCAGCCATAAGCATTTCATAAACAGGTTTATCATCTAGCGGAATATCGTTAATTTTTAGGTCAATTCCTTGACGTTTTTTGATTAATGCAACAGTTTTGTAAATTGTTGTAAGGTTTCGCAAGCCCAAAAAGTCCATTTTCAAAAGGCTTAAAACCTCTGTTACGGCATGTGGCGGATAACCGGTTTGAATAATTCCATCTTTTGACGGCTGAACAGGCAAAATTTCATCAAGCGGTTTCGGCGCAATGATAACACCTGCTGCGTGAGTACCGGTGTTGTTTTTTATACCCTCAATTCCGACAGCCAAGTCAATCAAACGTTTTAACCCGACAGTTTTGCCTTCAATCGGGTCAATTACAATTTGTTCATCTTTGTCATATAACGCTTTCAATTCTGAACCGTCATACTGCATTGCCATTTTCAACGTTTTTGCTTTATCATTTTGAGCCAATGCAACTTCAATTGCGGGGTCGATAAGAGCAGCCAATCTGTTACTTTCAGAAAACGGCACACGCATAATTCTTGCAACACCTTTAAATGCGGCTTTTGCTGCATAAGTACCAAAAGTAATGATTTGGCAAACTTTGTCTTCACCATATTTTTTCGCAACGTAATCAATAACTTCGCCACGACGTTCAATACAAAAGTCGATATCAATATCGGGCATGGTGAAACGTTCAGGATTCAAAAATCTTTCGAACAATAGTTTGTGTTTAATCGGATCCAAATCAGTAATTTCAAGAGCATAGGCAACTACAGAACCTGCCGCTGAACCACGCCCAGGACCAACAGGGATACCGTTCGTTTTTGCATAGTGAATAAAGTCCCACGTCAACAAGAAGTATGCAGCAAACCCCATTTGGTTAATTACGCCAAGTTCGTACTCCATTCTTTCTTTCAAATCCGGAGTAATTTCACCGTAACGTTTTTTCATACCACAATGAACTAAATATGCTAAGTATGTTTCGTTCGTATAACCGTTTGGTACAGGATAATTAGGCAACGGACTTTTTCCCATACATAACTTTTCACACTTTTCTGAAATCTTGACAGTATTTTGAATACATCTGTCAAATGTTTCACTGTCCATCCATTTAAAAGCATCTCGTAATTGAGAAACCGTTTTTACATAAAATTCATTGTTTGCAAAGTGAAATCTATTCGGGTCATCTTTATCACTGTTTGTATTCATACATAGCAAGGTATCGTGCATATCCGCATCTTCCATTCGAAGATAGTGCGAATCGTTTGTAATAACCATTTCTATTCCAAGTTCTTGAGCAATTTTTATCAAATCCGGATTAGTACGTTTTTGGTCTTCCAATCCGTGGTCTTGAAGTTCTATATAATAATCTTCACCAAACAAATCTTTAAATCTTTTTGCAACGGCTTTGGCTTCTTCATAACCGTTTTTCATCAGTTTTTGTAAAACTTCTCCACCCAAACAAGCAGAACAACAAACCAAACCTTCATGGTGTTGTTCCAAAAGTTCCCAGTTAATACGAGGGTGAACATAACGACCTTTACACCACGCTATAGAAACAAGTTTAATCAAATTTGCATAACCGGTTTTGTTTTTAACAAGTAAAACTAAGTGATAACAAGGGTTGTTATTTTTATCACGTTCTGTAATATCACCATTATGAACATAAAACTCACACCCCATAATCGGTTGCACACCGGAACCTTCTGAAAGTTCTTGAAGTTCCATATCTCCATACATAACCCCGTGGTCTGTTACGGCAACGGCAGGCATGTTGTTTTCCTTACAAAACTCTATTAAATCCTTGATTTTGATAGCACCATCTAACAGAGAATACTCTGTGTGCAAATGTAGCGGTACATATTTGATTTCACTTTCTCCCATTTTTCCATTGTAAAACGAAGAAATTTTGAAAAAAAGAGTATGTTAAATTTTAATAACTAATCTAGCCACAAAGTAAGGACTTTTTTATCCATATCTTTGAAATCGTTAGGGAAATTCATTTCATCTAACACATCTCTTATTCGACTCAAAATATAATGTCTTTTATGTGAAATTCCGAGAATTTTCTTTGTGGTTGTACCGATAAGTCGTAAGAAATAGTTTCTGTATTTACGTTCAATACCGAGTTTTTTTACATAACTCCAACAGTGAGATATTACGGTAATTTCATCACTAATTCTGTTTTGGACGGCATCTTCTGTAGTATAAGAACCCTCTCTATTTTTCAAATAATTGTATAAACTATCTGAGATAAAAAATATGCTTTTTATATGCATACAAACTTTGAATGTAAACTCTGAATCTTCAACAATCATACCTTCCGGAAAACGGATATTATTATCATCAATTAAAGATTTTCTATATGCTCGGTTCCATACAACACCGACAACTGCATCAAGAAGTTTTTCATCTACTGCTACATGTTTATTATTCTGTTTTGTATAATCCCCATAGACTTTCTTTTCTTTATCAGGGTAACAATCATAATTATCAAACATAACAACATCTGATTTACTTTTATCGAAAGCCTTTTTAACTTCTTCTAACGCATTTAATTCCAACCAATCATCAGAGTCAATAAACATTATAAATTCACCGGTTGCATTATCTAACCCAGTATTACGAGCAGCAGAAACACCTTTGTTATGTTCGTGAGTCAATATTTTAAACCTACTATCATTTTGTGCATATTCTTTGACAATATCAATTGAAGAATCATTACCGCAATCATCAACACAAAGGACTTCAAAATCACCGTATGTTTGATTTTTTAGACTATCTAAACATTTTCTAATTTCTTTTTCTACATTATAAACCTGTACTATTATTGAAAATTCTGCCATTATACTTCTCCTTCCGGTTCTTTTAGTTCAATATCTATTGCTTTTTTAATACACAAAACTTCTCTGTAATAATTGTTATTATATTCGTACAAACTCGAAAGTTGGAACCAATAATTTGCATCGTTTACAAATTGTTTTTCCAACGATTTATAAATATTAATTGCTTTTTTTACGTTCTCAAAACAAACCGCATAAATATTAGCAATTTCTTTTTGGTAGGAATAATCATTTGTTAACTTAAACAATTCCTCGTATTTCTTTATTGCTTGTTTATAATCTTTTTTATCAAGTTCAACCTTCACATCATTTTTCAATTGTGCAATTTGTTTTTTCATTAAACAATAATCACGCTTTTCAAAGTTTTCATATTCGGCATTCAATTCTGCATAATTATTCCAGAACTCAACATCGTTTTCTTTCGCCTGAGGTTCAATTTCTTTATACAATTCCATAGCCTGTTTGAAATTTTTATATTTTTGATAAAGCAAATCTGCGATATTTTTGTGGTACTCATATTTATTAGAAAACTTGAATAATTGTTCATTCAAATTGATATATTCATTGTCATCATTATTCTTTTTGGCTTCTTCTAATCTCTCTTTATAAATACCATAAAGTTTTTCAGAAAGAAGAAAAACAAGCGCTAGAGGTTTAAACTTTCCTCTCAAACCTTTAACAAAACCTTTAACTTCATTTGCCAAAACCATTCTTGTACTATCATCGCAACAATCAGGATTTTGCAAAATTTGTGTTCGGATTGAATTTCCTTCATTTATCAATGCACAATATTCTTTTTCCATTTCTGCAAAACTAGGATAGTCTTTTTCCTCTTTAACTAAAGCGGCCTCTCCCTTTTGACTGTATTCTTCTAATAATTTATCAATAATATTTTCCATAATATTCCTTTAAAACTTAAATATATCATACGATATAAGGTAATATAATGCAAATACGTGAACAAAAATTATTATTTAAAAATTAAAACCGCAAAAATTGCAGCAAGAATAATTGGAATATTAAAATGCCAAAAAGTTGGAACACAAGTATCCCAAATGTGATTATGCTGATTATCAACGTTCAACCCGGAAGTTGGTCCAAGTGTTGTATCAGAAGCCGGCGACCCTGCATCTCCAAGCGCTGCCGCTGCAGCCATTAAAATAACCATTGAAGGCAAACTAAAGCCTAATTTTACACAAATCGGTACATATAAAACCGCAAGAATAGGAATAGTACCAAAAGATGTGCCAATTCCCATAGTTATAAATAACCCGACAAGCAACATTATTATCGCTGCAAAAATCTTGCTATGCATCATAAACGGAGTAACCATAGAAATCAAAGATTCTATTCCGCCGGTTTCTTTCATTACATTTGCAAAACCTGCAGCAACAAGCATTACAAACGCAACATATCCCATTAACCCGACACCTTCATTGATAAGCTTGTCCATTTTTTCATGGTCAATAGCCTTTAAACCAAAAATAACGGTCAAGCCAACCAAAGCCCCAAGAGGTAAAGATTTTGTCCATAATTGAACAACTAAAGTTAATATAGCCGCAATCAATGTTATATAATGTTTTTGATTAAAATGTAAATCTTCGGTAGGTTCTTCTTTTGTGGTCGATATATTTTCATAATGTCTTGGTTTTCTATAAGAAATAAATATTGCAAATAAATACCCCAAAAACATAAACGCACAAATTAACCACGTATATTTCCAAATGTCACTTTTCAGCACCTGAACACCGTTTTGAACCAGATTGTCAGCAATTAGCCCTTGAAAAATTAAACCAAAACCCGCAGGAATTGCGATATATGGAGCCTTTAAACCAAATGCCAAACTACAAGCAATTGCTCTTCTATCAATATTCAGTTTGTTCATTACAACAAGCAATGGGGGAATTAATATCGGAATAAAAGCAATGTGAACCGGTATTAAGTTTTGAGAACATATTGCAATAACCGTCAAAATTGCGATAAGTAAATATTTGTTTGATTTAATTGCAGATGCGATTTTTTTTGAAAGTAACTGCGCAAGTCCGGTATGTGACATAGAAGCAGCAAATGCACCCAGCAAAATGTAACTCAATGCAGTTTCTGAATTTCCGCCCATTCCCGAAATAAACACATTCATTACATCGTTAATATTCATGTGCCCGACAAGTCCACCAATAACAGACGATACAATCAAAGCCAACAAAACATTTACTCTGCACAAACAAAGTGTACAAAGCAAAACTACGGCTACAATTATCGGGTTTGTAATAAACGCTATCATTCCACTTGCCAAGATATCACAAACAGAATAGTTTGTCATTTGGGTAAAATCAGATTTCGAAATGACCGGTTGGTGATATTTAGCAGATTCACAGTCTTTCTGAAAGGATAAAATAACGCTGTTGGCGTGGCAATACCAACCTATTTGCCTTTCAAAAAATCTTTCCAATAAGTACCATTACCGGTAGGACTCTTATCTTTTAGTGCAAAATAAGCACAGGTATGAGCCGGAACATTTGTATTTTCTGTTCGACTGCAGTATTTTGAAATAGTTTCTTCATCTTCGGGAGTTTTTACAACAACATTTGGAACGAGATTACTCCAAGTTAAACCAGTATATGGAACAAAGTCATTATTTTGAGTAGCAACAAAAACAAACCTATCATAACCAAATCTATTTGGTGGAGCAATTCCATTTGTATCAACACAAATCTTAGGACCAAAAGGTATTCCACCTTCCCAAGCCGCAGTAGAAATACCAGTAGCCCAAAGCCTACCTGAAGCGTCCATAAATACGACAGAAGCACCATCACAAGGATTATTTCGCATTATATTACCATCTAAATTATGCTGTGTAATTTTTTGATTAACATCAAATTCTCTCCATTTATACTTAGTTTCTTGCGCACCACTAAAATATTTCATTAAATTTCTTAAAGATACTGTACTATCAGCATAAACATGATCCAGATTGTGGAAATTATCCCCTTCGTTTACATAAAACAACCTAGCCGCTTGGTTTAATTCACTATATGTTTTGAAAAATTGTGTTTTTAATTTTTTATTACTTATATCAGTCAATATTGTTGGAATTGTCATAGCTGCAACAACACCAACTATCCCTAATGTTATCAATACTTCCGCCAGTGTGAAAGCTTTTTTCCTGTTATTAATACTCCTTTTTATTTGTAATATCTATAAACAGATTCTGAATAAGATAAAATCTACGCAATTAAAATTGCTTGATTTTTAATCTTTTCAGAATGACAAAACACTTGGTAAGCCCACCGAATAGTCATTCCGGACTCCGATTCGGAATCTGTTTTTTCTCGTTGATTTTGCTGGTTTTAAATTTCAATATTTTCAATACCATATTTCTATTATGGAGTATTTTTACCCATAAGTACACCGCCCCGCCACACCATACCATACC
>CAVHEM010000070.1:0-9197 GCA_963635055.1 Bacteroidaceae bacterium
ACAGTTTTTCAAATTTATCGACTCCATCTACAGATGATGAATTAGATAGAATGTTGCCTGAAATCAACAATGCTTGGGAAAAACAGTTTGCCGGAGCAACAAGAATTTCCAAGGCTGATAATTATCTTTTCAATAGGGGAGTACGTCAGCATGATATTTTTGGTAATGCATTATCTTCTTCTGCACAAGGATATTTTCCAAAATTGAATGATGACCGTATTATTATTACCAAAGATGGTACAAGTTTTTCGTATTTTGCAGTATCAGATACTCACAATGTAAAACGTTTGCGCCTGATACTGGATACAAACGGTCCGTTCAAAGGTCCAAATCGCTGGGGACATGATATTTTTAGTTATAATTCTTATTGGTTTGGCACTGCTAACATGTTATGTGACCCTTCAATAACAAATTCTAACAATCAAGATGGTTGCTTTTATTACGCACACCGTGGCGTAAACCCGTCAGGTAATTCAAATTCTTATTGGGATATTTTGTATAAACCGTTGAGTTATTGGCAGAATGCTGATTGATAAATAGTATGTTGGCGTTGCTACGCCAATATTTTACATATCTAAAGCGATATCAAGGGTTGGTGCTTTTGCAACAATTGCGCTTGAAGAAATTATATCAACTCCGCACTCTGCAATTGCACGAACTGTTTCCAATCTGACATTTCCGCTTGCTTCAACAATTGCCTTATGGTCAATTAGTTTAACTGCTGATTTCATTGTGTCTAAATCCATATTATCAAGCATGATAATGTCAACACCTAGCGGTAAGGCTTCTTTGATTTGGTCAATTGTATCGCATTCAAGTTCAATTTTATGAGCGTGAGAAAGGTTTGCTTTAACTTTTTCAATCGCTTTTGTTACAGAACCTGCAACTTGAATATGGTTATCTTTTATCATTGCACAATCAGAAAGGTTAAATCTGTGTAATGCTCCGCCACCTGTTTTTACTGAATATTTTTCGAATGCTCTAAATCCTGGGGTGGTTTTTCTTGTATCAACGATTTTGCAAGGCAAATCTCCGATTGCCGTTTGGTATTTGTGAGTTTCTGTTGCAATACCGCTCATTCTTTGGATATAGTTCAATGAAACTCTTTCACCGAGCAACAAATATTTCCCCGGACCTTCGATTTTTGCCAGAACATCGCCTTTTTTTATTTTATCGCCGTCTTTAAAAAGTAATTCGACATTCACTCTGTCTGACAAGATTTTGAAAACGGTTTTAAATACATTCAAACCGCAAATAATTCCTTCGCAGCGAGATACAAGCGAAGCATTGAATATTTCATCTTCTCCAACAATACTTTCTGTTGTAACGTCACCAAATCCTATATCTTCCATTAATGCTGATTTTACGTGTTCCTCTACATAAAAATTACTTAGCAAAACTAATTTCTCCTTTATTATCTTTTATCAAACTATGTTCGCAAATATTGCTTTTTTCTAAATAATCAGTGCGGTAATGTGCTCCACGTGATTCTTTTCTGTTCAATGCTGACTTAATGATAAGTCGTGCGGTGATAAGCATATTGCGCAATTCGTATTCCTCGGAATTCTTACATTTATCAATTCTTCCAAATTCTTTTTCAATTTCATTAACGGTATTTAGTGCTTCGGTTAATGATTTTTCATTTCTGAAGATTCCGACATTTTCCCACATTATTTCTTTTAGTCTTGTTTTCAAATTCTCAATGTTTATAGTAGAAAATTCGCAAACTTTTTCGTATCTGCTGATTAAATTTTCATCAATTCCACTGATATTTGAAAACGGTGTGTTTTTCAGATAGTCGGCAACTTCGTATGCAAAAACTACACATTCTAAAAGTGAATTACTTGCCAGTCTGTTTGCTCCGTGCAAGCCTGTTGAAGAAACTTCACCGATTGCAAATAGTCCTTTTGCCGAGGTTTCTGCTGTTAAATTTGTCTTAACTCCGCCCATGAAGTAGTGTGCGGCAGGTGAAACAGGAATGAAATCTTTTGTGATATCAATGCCAATTTCACTACATCTTTTGGCAATTGTCGGAAATCTTTTTAATAATTTTTCTTTTCCTATTCCTGTTGCGTTTAAGTACACATTTGGAACTTTTGTATTTTCCATTTCTGTGAAAATTGAACGAGCAACGATATCTCTTGGTGCAAGTTCTTTTCTTTCATCGTATTTGTACATAAACTCATTGCCGTTTTTATCGCAAAGTTTTGCACCTTCTCCACGAACCGCTTCACTAATCAAAAATCTGTTTTCTCGTGAATCATCGGCTAATGATGTTGGGTGAAATTGTACAAATTCCATGTCTTGAAGTTCAACTCCTGCTCTATAGCAAAGTGCAGGACCATCACCAGTTGCGACTGACGGATTGGTTGTATATTTATATAGTTGTCCGACTCCGCCTGTTGCAAGAATTACCACCGGTGCTTCTATTACTTCGTATTCATTTGTTTTTGCATTGTATGTTATTATGCCTGTGCAAATATTATTTTTTATTGAAATATCTACGATAGGCGAGTTTTCTTTTATTGTAATGTTTTTATTTTCTTTAACTTTTTTGCATAATGCGATTGTCATTTCACGTCCTGTCGCATCGCCACCGGAGTGAAGAATTCTTCTAATACTGTGAGCGGCTTCTTTGGTTAATGTAAAATTGCCGTTTTCATCTCGGTCAAATTCCACACCAAATTTGAGCAAATCGTGAACGACTTTGTCAGAATTTTCACTGACAAATTTTGTTGTATTTAATTCGCTTAATCCTGCGCCTGCTTTCAATGTATCAGATACGTGAAGTTCGACAGAATCTTTTTCGTTATCTTTCAAGACAGCGACCATGCCGCCTTGAGCGTAATATGAATTACTTTCGTCCAGTTCTGATTTTGTAACAAGTAAAATCCCGTTTGGAAGTTTCAATTGTTGTTCAATTTTTAATGCTGCGTAAAGACCTGAAAGTCCACTCCCTGCAACAATTACTGAAAATTTTGAATGTTTCATTATCGTGTTTCCCGTTTTTATCCTAATAATTTTATAACAAAAAGAATATTTGTGCTATGAAACAAAAAAATATTTATAAAACCTTTATTTTTATAATTCAAACAATAAATAAAAAGCCAGATATGAAAAGAATAGCCCCAAAGCCTAAACTCAGCAACAATTCCAACAATGTTACCTCACGAATATAATGTGAAAAACGACAAGGAGTAAATTATGATAAATTCAAATATAAGGTTAATGTTGGTTGAAGATCATAAACTTATGAGAGTTGGTTTAAAATCTTTGTTTGAAGAACAGGACGGATTAGAAGTTACATCAGAAGCGAATAACGGGCATGATGCGATTGAAAAATTTAAAACTACTCACCCTGATGTAACGCTTATGGATATTGGTTTGCCGGATATTTCCGGTATTGAAGCGACAAAGAAAATCCTTGAACTTAATACAAATGCAAAAGTTATTATTTTGACCTCTCATCTTAGCGAAAATGAAGTGCTAGATGCTTTGCAATCAGGTGCGTGTGCTTATGTCATGAAAGATATTAACACTGATATTCTGAAAATGATAATCAAAACAATAAAAGAAGGAGCAATGTGGATTGATCCTCTTGCAGTTCCTATTTTGCGTGATAAAAATTGTGGAATTGTTCCGCAACGTCAAATGTCACGGGCAATGTTTCGTGAAAAACATTCAAATCTTACACAAAGAGAATACGAGGTGCTAAAACTCGTAGTTGATGGAAAATCAAATAACGAAATTGCAGAAACTCTAACAATATCCTCTCATACGGCAAAAGCACATGTTTGTAATATTATCCAAAAACTTGTCGTTGATGATAGAACTCAGGCTGCTGTGAAAGCATTAAAAGAAGGACTCGTTTAATTTACGGTCCTTTTTTAATTTTTATTTCTTTGCTACTGATTTTTCTCTTTAGAAGTTTCCGGTGTTGTGCGATAAGGTTTCATTATTGTTGTTGACAATTCGCCCATAGTATTTTTTATTGCGGTTGCCCAAGTTGTGTTCCCTGGGGCATAAATTGTTTGAATTGAACTTATCGTTGTATGTTTTTTACTAATGTAATGTTTTTGTAAGTTTTGACATAATGAATCTACGCAAGCCGCATAACTTGACGGATTTTGAAATCTGTGCCCCGGAATTTTGCTTCCTGTTGTCAATCCTGCTATGTTATACTTATGAACAACTCCTGTTTTTTCTTTTGCTGCCGCTGCGCCAAATCCGGATTCTTTTTTAGCAATACTCATTAAAAATACTGCATTAATTCCGTATTTTTTCTGTGCATCAAGAAATAGTTGACCTTTTCCTGCAAGTTTTGTTCCGGCAAGACATCTGTTTAAGTCTTCGGCTTTTCCATTAAATAAATTCTTTGTAATATCAAAATTTAGTGGGTATTTTGTTGGAATTGTCGGAATTTTATATTCTTTTTTGTCAAGTTCTGCTGCGATTTGTACTTTAGTTTTGTCAACTTTCAAAGCGTCAGGTTGTGCAACATAACCTTCTTTCAAATAGTCGCCAATTTGTTTTTGGTCAATTGGCAATCTAAATGGAGCAGTCGGCTCTTCTTGAAAATTGATAAAAGTATTTAATTCCTTGTTATAATACAACTGTCCGCTTTTAGGTTTGCACAAAACATTTGGATAAAATCCACCAAAGCTTTGATTATTGCTGCTATTTACTATAGTATCATCATTTGCCATAATCGTGTCCTTTTATACTCTTCATATATATAAAGGATATAAGTTGTCAGAAATTGCCATTTTATTAAAAAATATTAAACAAAATCTGTTTATCTAAAAATATTGTCATGCTAAAATTTAGTTAATTATGAACGGAATTTTAAATATACAAATAAATATTACACAGGATAAACCTGAAATTAACCGAAAAAAGGTTGAACATTTTATAAAAAAATATTCGGATAAAACCTTGGATTTGGTGGTTTTACCGGAAAAATTTTGTCTTTATGACTCAGATGGTTTGATGCAAGAAACTCTTGAATTTTTTGAATTGCTAGCAAAAAAATATAATACAAATATTGTTGCTGGTTCAATTGTAGAAAAAGATGGTGAAAACTTCTACAATACGAGTTATGTTTTTGATAGAACCGGAAATATTGCCGGCAAATATAGAAAAATTCATTTGTTAGATTTTATTGGAGAAAAGGAATGTGAAAATCTTTCATCTGGCGAAGATTTTATTGTTGTTGAATTGGATTTTGCCAAAATAGGACTTGCTATAGGGTATGATTTGAGATTTCCTGTGATGTACAAAAATTTGTCTAATTCCGGTGCTGATATAATTGTTCAGCCGTCAATGTGGACAGTGCCAAACGAAATTTATGAAGATGAAGAAAGTTTGAGATACGCTCAAGGTATGTGGATTGCACTAAATAGAACAAGAGCCTATGACAATCAAATATATTTGGTAACTTCAAATCAAACAAAACAGATTAGTGAAGTATCAAGTGCTATTGGTTGTTCACTAATTGTATCTCCTACTGCTGAAGTTCTTGCAAACGCAAAAAATGACCAATGCGCAGTGTATGCTCAAATTGATATTCAAGCCGCAAGATATTACAAAACCCTTTGTCCGATTGCAAAAATAGATTAGATTTTTTGTGCGGAAGGTTTATTTATAATTTCATTTGTTTTGTAAACTTTTGTTAATAATATAAGCCCCAAAATTAAAGATTTCACTTATAAATGTCGATATTTACCATGTATCGACTAAAGAGTATAAGTTACGAAATCAGAATGAAAGGAAAACAATGGGTTTAGCGGCATCACAAGCGAGATTATTAACCATAACTGCCAGAAAAGCTGACTGTGAGTTTTTGTCAATGTCTTTGTCACATCAAAAACTGGCACTTGCTCGTGATATGGAAAATGTTTCCTCTGATTATCAAAATGCATTGAGCCAAACAAAATTGGTTTATGATTATAATGGAACGGGCGATACTAGCGTAAATTTAGACTACGGACTTTTGATGACTCCGTCAATTTATAACGATTATTATCCAAAAACTGTTACAGATGCAGAAAATAAAGTTATTTTGAACTCTTCTTATGCAGCAGCAGCAAGAGCAGCAGGCATTCCTGTTGAAGGTTTGGAAGGTACACCTTCTGATTCTGTACGTAATGCGTTCATTGAAGCGTTGGCTGGTGCAGGCGTAATCACTGCAACACGTGCTGCATCTATCGAAGCTGTTACTTATGGTAATTCTATAGGTTTAGGTAGCACATCAAATGTTACCGCTTCTTATACACAAGTTACCTATGATCAATTGGTTGATATGATAGAAGCTTCAACAAGTGGCGAATCATTACAAGATTATGGACTTGACTTCCAATTGAAAGACACCGAAATGTGGGCAACAGGTAAACTTGGCGGGCGTCAAATGGGTATGGCAACTTATGACAAGAGTGGAAATTGTACTTCTTTCCAAGATGGTAATAGTTCAACCGTTAAGATTACTCTTGCCGATTTGTTGAGTAGCGATAAAGAGTATGTTTGGTCAATTATGGCACCTAGAGGTGCTGCAACACCAATTTGTGAAACTGCATATATGCAATCTCAAATTTGTGGTACTGATGAAGGAAATACTTCTTTTGTACAATACCTTGTAGATATGTTTTCAAGTGTCCTTGGCGGTGTAAAATCAAATGAAACAGGTTTGCAATATGCTGCAAATGCTGTTTATAACTTGATTTATCCGAATTCAAATGTAACAGATACTGCAAACACTATTCTTAAAAATAATCCAGAGTATGTGTCAGGTGACAGACACGATAGAGAAGGCTATTCTAATGGTGAAAATAATGGACAGATGAGGGACGCCTTAGATGAAGTTTTTGCCGGCAGCACTTGGAAATATGGTAAAGATACAGGTGGTAATGTCAGAGATAATGCTTACCAAAGTGTTGGTATATATGGTTCATACAACGGCGATGCAGGCAATGGTAGTCAAAAACATCACGTTGCGGTTAACCTTAGCACTTTAACACAAGTCTTTTTAACCGCTTTTGTTGAATATCAAGAAGGCATTGATAATACAAGTTATGCTTACGAAAAAGGCAACAGAAATGATACAAATCTTTATGACCCAAGCCGTAGCGATTTCCAATTCACTATTGCAGGTCAAACAACAGTTGATTCTGATGATGATAATCTTTATGCAAATTTCTATGATGCTTTATTCAACCAAATTTGTATGAACGGTTGGACTGAAAACGGACAAATTGAAGACGTTGATTATATGACGGATTTGTTCAAAAACGGCTTAGCATTTATTTCATCAATCGCAGAAGACGGATACTATTATCAAGGTTCATATTCTACTGACCGTGCAATTTTGGAAGTTTCTGATGAAAGCGCTATTGCTGTTGCAGAAGCAAAATATAATACTGAAAAAGCAAAAATCGAAAACAAAGAAGATACTATTGATATGAAGATGAAAAATCTTGATACTGAAATTTCTTCATTAACAACAGAATATGACTCTACAAAACAAATCATTACAAAAGCCGTAGAAAAATCATTCAAACGTTATGAAGCATAATGACTGATTGATATGAATTTTGCTAAATGTTTTCCAATGCAGCAATTTTCATATCTTTGAAGTCAGGAGTTTTGCCAAACCAAATCTGTTCAGCGGCAAGTGCCTGATGTACCAGCATGTCTAGTCCGTTTATTGTTCTGTATCCGTGTTTTTGCGCAAGTTTTAATAAAATTGTTTTTCTAGGGTTGTAGATTACGTCATAAACCAGTGCATGTTTTGGCAAGGTTATGAGTTCATTTTCTTCCACCGGAGTCAGGTCTGCAGCCCTACCTAGCATGCCTAAAGGTGTCGTATTTACCAAAATATCTATATCGGACAAATCTCTAAGCCGCTCAATTTGGAAGGAATTAAATTCAATGAGCGGAAATTTTTCTCTGAGATATTTCAAAAGTTCCAATGTATTAGGTATATTTCTTGTATAAATTTTTATTGATTTGACTTGTTCTTGAGCAAGTGCCGTGATTGCCGCTCTTGCCGCTCCGCCTGTTCCAAGAATTGCTACTGTTTTGCCGGCAAGTGTTATATCGTCAGGAATTGCTCTGCGAAACCCTAAAACATCTGTGTTATACCCTTTTAACGTTTTGTCAGGATTGATTACAACCGTATTTACCGCCCCGATTAAGTCTGCTGAAATGTCGATTTCGTCCAAAAATAATACGATTGGAAGTTTCAATGGAATAGTTATATTAAATCCCGCAAAATTATTGGCTTTCAGGTATTTAATTCGGTCAACCAACATTTCCGGCGGAGTTTCTAAAAGTTCGTATGTGCAATTTGCGTTGAGGCTCTTAAAACCCGCTTCATGAATATATGTTGATAGTGAATGTCCTAACGGATAACCGATTAAACAAAATTTGTTTTGTTTGATTTCAGGTTGTGGTGTCACTTCCGGTGTTGGTGTGGTTGCCGGCATGATGACAGAAGAATTTATTTGATTTGTGTTATTGTTTCCAAAAGAATAATTTCCGCCAAAACTGTTTGTATAAGTGCTTTTTACTTGTTCTTCAACCGGCGGTAATGTTTGAACTGTCGGTTGCGAAACAGGTTCCGGCGATTGTTGAATTTGTGATTGCGATATCGGATTTACATGATTTGTTGGGGTTGTATTTTGTTGCGAATAATAAGAATTTGTCCAAACACTTTGAGTTTGTATAGGGTTTGGATTTGTCTGTTCAACAGTTTGAGAAGGTTGTGCGTTTTGAATATTTGGTTGCTCAATTTGTGTTTGTTCATTGGCAGATTGGTTCAAAGCACTAAAGCCAGTTTGTTGAGTTGAAGTAGAAGTTGTAGTTTGAGCAGCACTCTCTGCTTCCATTTGCTTTTTTAATTCCATTAGCGAAATGCTAACACCTTCTGCTTTTAATTGCTTGTATCGAGCAAATAATTCTTCTTTACTGACTGCCATTTTAACACCTTTTTCAAATTAATTGTTTCGCAACCTTATTATACAAAAGTTTTACGATTTTAACAAATTTTGTTTAGAGGTTTCAAAATTTATATGCTAACTTGCAATGGCTTTACATGTCAGGCGGTGCCTGACCTACGTTTGGTATTGAAATATGTGTTCAATGTTGGAAAATAATGTTCCCCGCTGGCAGTGCTAGTTCGAACCAATGAGCGAAGCGAATTG
>CAVHEM010000071.1:0-25058 GCA_963635055.1 Bacteroidaceae bacterium
AAACAGATTCCGGATCGGAGTCCGGAATGACTATTCGGTGAGCATAGCAAGGCTATCGTCATTCTGAAAAGATTAAAAATCAAGCAATTTCAATTGCGTAGATTTTATCTTATTCAGAATCTGGTTACAGATATTACAAATAAAAAGGAGTATTAAAAACATGAAAAAAGCATTTACGCTAGCGGAAGTATTGATAACGATTGGAATTATTGGTATTGTGGCTGCACTTACTTTGCCTAGTTTAATCACCAATTACAAGGTAAAAGTTTTGAAAAATCAATTCAAAACTGCAGATGCGATAATTCATCAAGCGTTACTCAACGCATCAAATGAAGTTGGTATGGATTTGGGAGATTTGAAACTTGAAGGTACATCTGCTGTTGGTGGGCAAGGTCAAGCTTACAAGGATTTAAAAGCGCAAATTCCTGCGATTAACGAAGCGTGGAAAAAGCAATTTAAAGGCGCTATTTATGTTAGCGGTTCAGAATTCTATTATCATCTAATTGCTAAAGGGCAAGGTTGCCATACAATGATGGGAGAATTCATGAATTGTCTAATGGGTGGTGGATATCTTTTGCCAAATGGAATGCTAGTATCTTCTATAAGTTCTGGAATTGATGGCAATAGATATCCTGGTTATGTCTATTTTGTATTTGATACAAATGGTATGAAGGGACCAAACCGTCCAGGATATGATGTTTTTATTTACCGTTCGATTGCAGGACCGGAACAGTCATATACCGTTCTTTGCAATCCAACTATTAAAAATTCATATAATCAACAAGGCTGTTATTATTATGCTCACCGTGGTATCAATCCGATTGATAATTCAAAATCTTATTGGGATATTTTATATAAGCCATTGAGTTATTGGCAGAAATCTGATAAATAATTACCAGATTATAAGTATTAATTTTACGTGTCAGGCGGTGCCGTGACCTACGTTTTGACTATGAAATTTGTGTTCAATTTCGTTGCTTTATAACCTTTTCAATTTCCCCCTTTCTGATTATTTGTCAAAAATCCTTATTATCCATGATATAATGTAGTAAAAAGGACTATCTCGATGGGTGATGAAGACAAGCAGTTTGATGCCACACCACAAAAACTGGACAGAGCAAGAAAGGAAGGTCAGGTTGTTAAATCTCGTGACTTTTCTATGGCTATTTCTATGCTTGTTGTTTTTTCTGCCGTTATCGGGTTAGCACCATTTATTTGGGAGCAAATCGTTTCGATTTTTACGCTTTTGTATGAACAAATTCCAAACGCTCACCTTGAGGATATAAATTACATGTACGTCTTTTTGATTGCGGCAAAAGGTATTGCATTGATTTTGTTTCCTGTATTTGCGGTTGCGTGGTTAGTTGCTGTGCTTGCAGATTTTATTCAGGTTGGTCCTCTTGTTGCGACAGCGCCGTTGATGCCTAAGTTAGACAAATTAAACCCGACAAAATATTTCAAAAATATTATGTCTATCAAAACTCTTTTTGAATTATTCAAAAACATTGCAAAGGTTATAATTTTGGGTTATATCGGTTGGTCTGTTTATAAAGAACATATCGAAAGTATTTTGATGTTGGCTCAAGTTGATAACAATTTTGCGGTAATGAAAGAGTTTGGAGAACTAATCACTCAGTTTATTTTCAAAGCGTGTATTGCGTTTTTAGTTATTGCTGCTGCTGATTATGGGGTTACAAAGTGGAAATTTTTGCAAGACCAAAAGATGTCGTTTAAAGAAATTAAAGATGAATATAAAAACTCAGAAGGTGATCCAAACGTTAAGGCTCAGTTGCGTCAACGTCGTATGCAAATGCTTCAACAAGGTGCGATGGACGCAGTTCCAACGGCAGATTTTGTTGTTACGAACCCTACTCACGTTGCTTGTGCCTTGAAATACGTCGCAGAAGAAATGGATTCTCCAATGTTGATTGCAAAAGGTACTGAGTTGATTGCAAAGAAAATTATTAATATTGCCAACGAGCATAATGTTCCTGTCATAGAAAATCCACCGGTCGCAAGAGCGTTATTCAGAATGGTTGAAATTAATCAGCCAATTCCGCCGGAATTGTACAAAGCAGTTGCTGAAATTTTGATGTTCGTATATAAAATGAAAAATCCTACAAATAAACGACCACGAAATTAAATTATTGAAGTATTATTGATGTGTAAAATTATGACAAAAGAAGATAACAAAAATTTACAACATTATATTGATATCGTACAAAAAGTAGCGAGAGTTGAACACAGACGTATTCCCTCGCACATGGTTGAGTATGAAGAATTGTTGTCTATCGGTATTATTGCAATTCAAGTTATGATAAAGAATAAAACTCCGGAACAACTTGCAAAATATAATTCAGCATATATTGCAACTGCTGTACGTTGGGCTATTCGTAACGAATTGCGTATAAGATATAAATGGTACTCTTTGAAACACAAGTCAGAATATGAATTTGATGAAGAAGAAGCAGTAGAAGGTATGGATATGAAACAGGCAAAGGTTCGTGAAGCGATTTACGAAACTATTTTGTCAATTGATGGTCTTGCTGCCGCTGCGAGTGATAATGAATCACCGTTTGATTTTGTCAAAGATCCGCACGCATTACCTGATGAAAATGCTGAAATTTCCGAAATGGGTAAAATGATTAGGGTTGCAATTTCAAAATTACCTCCAAAAGAAAGAACTGTTGTTGAATATAGATTTTACCGTAATATGCAGGTCAAAGATATTGCAACTCAAATCGGGTTGTCGCCATCTCGTGTTACAAGAATTGTTCAGTCATCTTTGAATGCTGTCAGAGATTATTTGAATGCTCACGAACAATACGGCTATTAGTTTTTTATAAATTATTTTGAAAGTTTGCAAACCGTGACTATTTTTAGTAAACTTGTTTTGTATGGAAGGTCAAATTTACAAAATACATTCTGATTTCTATTATGTGCAAGCAGACGGTTGCACTTTTGAATGCAAAATGAGAGATGTTTTGAAAAAGCAGCAATTGCGTATTGTTGCCGGTGACAATGTTGAATTTTTAGATGGTTATATTACAAAACTTCTTCCCAGAAAAACTTATATTCAACGTCCTGCCGTTGCTAATGTTGACCAAATCGTAGTTGTGAGTGCCTTGAAGCACCCGGATTTAGATTTTCATCAGTTAAATCGTTATGTTGCATTGGCAAGATATTATAAAATTCCTGTAATTTTGTGTTTCAATAAAGAAGATTTGGGTTTAGAAAATAATTTGAAAGATGAAATTATTTCGATTTATACTCCAATCGGTTATAAGGTTGTGTTTACCTCTGCATTAGAACGTTTAGGGCTTGTTGAATTGAGAGAGTTATTAAATGGCAAAATTTCTGCGCTATGTGGAAATTCCGGTGTCGGCAAATCAAGTTTGATAAACGCTTTAAATCCGAATGTACATTTGCGTACAAAAGAAGTTAGCGAAAAATTAAATCGTGGAACTCATACCACAAGACATTGTGAAATTATTCCGATTGATGAAAATTCTGCAATCGTTGATACTCCTGGGTTTAGTAACGTTCGTTTTGATTTTATATTGCCTCACGAAATTGATTTGTTATTCCCTGAAATGATTGAAAACCGTGAACATTGCAAATACGGAGATTGTTTGCATATAAATGAAGATGGGTGTGGGGTTTTAGAAAATATTGATAAAATTGCCGAATCCAGATATGAAAGTTATATCGAATTTGTGTCTGAGGCTTTGGAATATAAGGAAAAAGTTAAGTATAACGGTGTTAAAAAAGAAACTGCGGGCAAGTTTAAAAACAACAAAATGCAACCGAAAATCAGCGATAAAAAACGTCGTGCCGCAAGAAATACTTTAAAACAAAATATATATAAGGAACTTGATGAAGATGAAAATGAGTAATTATATTGAGTTAATAAATGATAAATTAGATGAATTTTTAGAAATTAAATATCCTGAAACAATTTTCAAATCAATGAAATATACGGTTTTGCTACCTGGGAAGAGGTTGCGTCCTGTGATGTGTTTGGAAACTTGCAGAATGTTTGGTGGTGAGGTTGAAGATGCAATCCCGACGGCGTGCGCTATAGAAATGTTGCACGCTCAAACACTTATTCATGATGATTTGCCGTGTATGGATAATGATGATTACCGTCGTGGAAAACCAACAAATCACAAGGTCTTTGGTGAGGCTATGGCAGTTTTGGCAGGTGATGCATTGTTGACATTTGCGCCACAAGTTATAACAAAATATTCTACAAATTTATCATCTTCTGTTTTGATTAGAGTCTTGAATGAGTATTTTCAATTTGCCGGTGCTTATGGTGTTATTGCAGGTCAGGTTGTGGATATTGATTCAGAAGGTAAATTTATTAATTTAGACAAAAATAATAAAGAAGAATTTGAAAATGCGCAGAAAGTTTTGCAATATTTACATATTCATAAAACTTCTGATTTGTTCTGTCTTGCAATGCGAACAGGTGCGATTATTGCCGGTGTTGATGATGAAAAACTTAATATAATTACCGAATTTGCAAGAACTTTTGGACTTGCTTTTCAAATTGCAGATGATATTTTAGATGAAATTTCAACCTTTGAAACAATGGGTAAAACAATGGGCAAGGATAAAGAAGAAGGAAAATTGACTTATGTTTCTTTGTATGGGTTAGAAGAGTCGAAATGTAAACTTACTTGCCTTTTGAAAAAATGCCATGATATAATGAAAGGACAGAACATGTCGTCAGATATTTTTACTGACATTATGAATAATATATTTAAGAGAGTAGGTATTAATAATGAATTTTGAAGTTTTAAGGGATATGATTGCAGGGAATGGTTATGAGGTCATAACATGCGGAGTAACGGCAGCGTTTTTTGCTCAAGTTATTAAGTTTATTTTGTTCACTGCGAAAAACAAAAAAATAAATTTCAAAATATTCTCAACAACTGGTGGAATGCCTAGTTCTCATTCAGCAGGTGTAATGGCATTGTCAACGGCAGCAGGACTTTTGGAAGGCTTTGATTCAACTGTTTTTGCTGTATCGTTAGGTTTTGCCTTGATTATTATGTATGATGCTGCAGGATTAAGACGTGCTGCAGGTAAAACTGCTGCTTGTTTAAACAGAATGATGGAAGATTTTTACTATCACGATTTGCAATCTGTGGGTGGTAAATTGAAAGAACTTTTAGGTCATACTCCATTTGAAGTTTTTGTAGGTGCATTGTTCGGAATTTTTTACACATACTTGCTTCATATTTACTTGTTCATGGGCTAGAATTTTATAATCAGTGAGTGAGCTTAACAAATGAATATCAGAAAAGCTAAAATTGATGAGGTTGACAAAATTAAATCAATTTATCGTTTGGCAAAATCTTTTATGAATGAAAACGGTAACTCTTCACAGTGGGTTAATGACTATCCTAAGCGTGAACTCTTGGTAAAAGATATTGAAAAAGGCGAATTGTATGTTTGTGAAAACGAAGGTAAAATTTCTGCTGTATTTTGCTTTTTTATTGGAAATGAGCCGACTTATGACAATATTTTTGATGGGAAATGGTTAAATAATGATGAGTATGGCGTCATTCATAGAATTGCGGTGGTTGAACATCATAAAGGTGTTGCTTCTTTTTGCATTCAATGGTGTTTGAAAATTTGTCCTAATATGCGAATTGATACTCACAGAAATAATATTCCTATGCAAAAGACTATTTTGAAAAACGGATTTCAGTATTGTGGAATTATTAAAAAAGAAGACGGCTCAGAACGTTTGGCTTACCAAATTTGTAATTAGGCTTTTTGAGGTTGTTGTTCTTTTTCAATAGTATTTGTTGTTGTTTCAGGTTTAGGCATTGTATGGTGTGGTTTTGCGCTGCCTGTTTCAATTCCCGCAACTGTTAATGCTATCGGAACGAATTTTGATATAATGCTACCAACCGGAGAATTTTCAGCCATTAGTGTTATTGCCAAGCAAACATCATCAATGTGCGGAGCAAAATCTGTGATTCTAATTCCTCTGTCGGCTTTAATTCCGTGTACTTTTTCGTTTATTGTGTTAGAAACTTTATTTCCTGCGATAATACCTGTAGCAAGACTTGTGCCGCTTATAACAGTCGGACAAAGTACTCTTAGAAATTTGTTTCCTGTTATAAATTTTGATGCTTTTTGTAATTTTGTATGAGTCGTTTCTTTTTGGGCTAATTTTTCAAATTTTTTATAAAGTATTGTCGGAACAGCAACAAATCCTAAAGGAATTGAAACGTCGCCAAGTAATTGGTTTACTGCTTCACTGCATTTTGCACTGAAATTTTCTTTTTTATCAAATATTGCACCACCTGCAAGTCCGCCAAGTACAGAGCCTAAGCCCATAAGTAAGATTTGCGGTGCTTCAAATTTTAAAACTTTTACCTTTGGATTGTTTTCATCTGCAATTTTAAATATAGCCCAATCTTTTATTGGTGTTTTTGCAATTCTAGAAGGTCTTAGTGAAAATTTTTGATGTTTTGCAATCATTGCAACTGATGTTGCAACACCTAATGCAGCCATTGCCGCTGTGCCAATTTTTTCTTTTGTTATTGGCTCATCTGATTTTGGGAAATGAGTGAATGTTGTATTCTTTTGATTATAATTTGTAACTGGTTGTATATACATTTTCTAACCTTCGTTTCAACATTACCAAAACCAGTAAATAAAAAATATTGTTAGTTTTCAAGTTAAATTTAACAAATCTTATTATATATTTATTGTTTTTGTTCTAAATATTCCGGAATAATTTTAAACACATCACCGACAATTCCTGTATCTGCAATCTCAAATATTGGTGCAGTTTCATCATTATTTATTGCTATGATATGTTCTGAACCCGTCATTCCGATTGTGTGTTGAATTGCTCCTGAAATTCCGCAAGCAATGTATAATTTAGGAGTTACTGTTTTTCCAGTTTGCCCTACTTGTATACTTGCCGGTGCAAGTCCCATTTCTACAGCACCCCTTGAGGCTGCTAACGTTCCACCGATTTTGTTTGCGAACTTTTGTAGAAGAGCAAAACCTTCTTTATTTTTCAAACCTTTTCCGCCCGCAACAATAATTTCTGCAGAATCCAAGTTATTGATTTCGCTTTCGATTGTCTTTTTAAAATCAATGATTTTGTATCTTGTTGAACAGATATCAATGTTTATTGGGCAATGTATCATTTCTGTTTGTACAAAATTTGTTTCAGGATTTGTTTTGAAAACTTTTGGTCGAACTGTCGCCATTTGCGGATAAGTTTTACATAAAATTGTAGCCATAAGTTGACCACCAAAAGTTGGACGAGTTGCGGCAAGTTTTCCGTTTTCGTTTATGTCAAGTCCTGTACAATCGGCAGTTAAGCCTGTGCCTAGAGCGCTTGATATTCTCGGCGCTAAATCTCTGCCTTGATTTGTGGCACCGATTAGCATTATTTCAGGCTTGATTTGTTTGATTAAATTTATTATGAGTTTTGAATAAATTTCGGTATTGTAATTTTTAAAGCTGTCGTCTTCAAAATAGTAAACTTTGTTTAAACCTTTATTTTCAAACGATTCTTTGTATGTGTAAACTAAATTTTTGCGAGTTAAAATTACTGCATTGACTTCAACTCCGCCAAGTTTTTGAGCAAGTTCTTTTGCTTTATCTACGAGTTCAAAAAATACTGTGTGGATAAATTCATCTCTTGTCAATTGAGCATAAATAAGTATTCCTTTGTATTCATTATTTTCAGGCATTTTTGCTTGCTCCAAATTCGATAATTTTACTATTTAGCAACTCAACACTTTCTTTTAATCCAAGTTGGTATTTTTGCGCATTGTGAGTCGGTAAGTTTCTAAATGCTTTACTTACAAATGTTGGCGAACCTTTTATACCTACACTGTTTGCATCTAGTCCCAAATCAGTCATTGTACAAGTTTTCATCTTTTTTTTGCTTGCAGAAATTACACCGGCAATTTTTGCTCGTTGCGGCTCAAAATCTTGTTTTACTACACAAATCAATGCAGGAAGTTTGATTTCAATTGTTTCAATTCCGTCTTCGAGTTCTCTGGTTAATGTTAGAACGTTGTTGTCGGTTTTTATGTAATCTTTAACGTAAGTTACTTGTGGAATATCCAAAAAATTTGCTATGTTAGGACCTGTTTGCGCTGTATCTCCGTCTACTGCAAATTGACCGCATATAATTAGGTCAAAATCAGGTTTTGCAAATCTGATTGCTCTGGAGATTGTTAAACCTGTTGCGTAAGTGTCAGCGCCTGAAAATTTTTTATCAGAAATCAGCACTGCATCATCACACCCCAAGGCTAGAACTTTTCTTAGCATATCTTCTGCTTGAGGTGGTCCCATTGTGAAAACAGTAATTTCAGTGTTTTTATTTTCTTTTTTTAGTTTAAGAGCAAGTTCAACTGCGTAGACATCATACGGATTTATTACACTTTCAACCCCTTCTCTTTGGATAGTGTTGTTTTCTGTCCATTTGATGTCCATTGTGTCCGGAACTTGCTTTATACATAGTGCAATTTTCATAATTTTTTAGAGTTTATTGGTGTGCTGCTTGTGCTCTAGCTCTTTGTTTTTGATTAGCTTCAAGTAATGCATTGTATGCTAACAGATACATTGAACATTTTTGTACACTTGGAACATACCACGCACATTTAGTTTGGCTGCAAACCATATCAATTCCTGAGCCGATACTGATTAGTGGACATACCGGAATTTCATTTTTACTCATGTTTATTCTCTCCTATACTTTATCTGCTTGTTTTAATAAATTACAAGATTCGCAACGTTTACGTTCTTGGTCTTTGTAAATTCTTGTTCTGTTGATGACTTCATCAAAATCGATTTTGTGAGCATCAAAATCAGGGCCGTCAACGCAAGCAAATTTTGTTTCTCCGCCGACTGTAACACGGCATGCTCCGCACATACCGGTTCCATCAACCATAATCGGATTCATGCTTGCTTCTGTGTAAATACCTTTACCTCTGGTAAGTTCTGCTACTGCTCTCATCATTGGCATAGGACCGACAGCAATTACGTAATCTACTTTTTCTCGGTTCATAATATCTTGCAATACAGTAGTTCCGAAACCTTTGATTCCGTAAGAACCGTCATCAGTTGTCAAGTATAATTCTGTTGAAGCGGCTCTCATTTTGTCTTCCCAGAATAGCAAATCTTTTGTTCTTGCACCAGAAATCATATAAACTTTGTTGTCTGCTTCTTTTAGTGCTTTTGAGATTAAGTAGCAAGGTGCAGCGCCGTATCCGCCAGCAACACAAACAACGGTGCCGTATTTTTTGATATCGGTTGGTTTGCCTAAAGGTCCAACGATATCTACAAGTTCGTCGCCAACATTAAGTTGTGCAAGTTTTTTTGTAGAATAGCCAACAGCCATAAATACAAGAGTTAATTCGCCCTTTTCATTGTCGATGTCGGCAATAGTTAGCGGTACTCTTTCTCCGTCTTCTTCTACTCTGAAAATAATAAATTGTCCGGCTTTTGCGTTTCTAACAACGTATGGCGCATCAATAGTAATTTCGTATTGATTAGGACAAATTTCTTTTTTTGATAAAATTTTATAACCCATATTAAACCACCTTATTTTTATTATTAAAGATTATACAACAAATTTTTAAATTACGCCACTGTATAACAACCCTGTTACAATCATAGATTTTGATAAAATCGAAGAAAAAAGTAGGTTGGCGTTGCCACGCCAACGGTGTTAATTTACGTGTCGGAATGGCAATTCCGACCTACGTTTGGCATTGAAAGATGTGTATGATGTTGACTATAAAATACTGGATTACTTCGTCACTTCGCTCCTCGTAATGACGTTACTGGCGGGTGCTTGACGGGTTTCACGTCATTGCGAAATTGTGCGTAAGCACAATTGTGGCAATCCAGAAAAGGCAAGATTTGGAAAAGTAGATTGGCGTTGCCACGCCAACGACATTATTTGTACTATTAATTGTGATGTTGAACTTTCCAAAAATGCTAATATTACGAAATATAAAGTTAAATTTAAAAAGTCGGAAATCCTTGCTATAATACCTTTATGGTATGGTATGGTATGGTGTGGCGGGGCGGAGCAAAAACTAGCTTTCAAATGTTTTTATATCAGTGTAGGGAAAATCGATTTACACCAAACGAAAAAGTATTAGTAAAAACAAAAAGAAAGCAGGGAAAATATGACAACAATTACTCCAATTTATGTACAAGCACAACCACAACAACCACAATCAAAACATAAGGTAGCAAGACATGTCGTAAACACTGGTATTACAGCAGCAGGTGGTTTAGCAATTGCAGGCTGTCTTGACAAAGGAATTAGACAATCTAAAGGTGTATGGGGAGATGCTATCGCATTGACTAATGGAACTAAAAGTATAAAAACTAAAACTGGTGTTATTTTCAATTTCTTTGAAAAAGCAGGTCAAAAATTGTTCAAAGAGGGGTCATCGTTAGGTAGAGCAATGGAACGTTATGTGACCGGTAACCGTTCAACAGGTGGAGTTATGTCGCACGCTGAGCAAATCAAGGCTACATTGAAACATCATAAAACTATTGGCGCAATGAATTTAGCCGCAGTTGTTGCAGCCTTGGCACTTCTTGCTCGTGGAATTTATAATGCAGGAAAAATTAACGCAGAATAAAAAACTTTTATAAATAACTTCATAGGAATAGGCAAAATCCCGACCAAAAGTTATTAAGTCGGGATTTTTATTTAATATTATGACGAAGAACTTGATGACGAACCTAAGAAGTTTTTGTATCTGTAACTTAGGATACTGTAACTAGAAACATCTGAAGAACTGTCTTCTCCGTAAAATACAGAAGTTTGAGTAGCCTTTTTATAGTTTTCTTCGTCAAGTTTTTCTTGTTTTGTGCAATCGCATGTATAGGCTGCAATTTCGGCACTTGTTACTCGTCCATCTCCGTTTTTGTCAATTTCGTTGAAGTTATCTAAAATTTTGCTGATTTGGTCTGAAGAGTACACTCCTGATGCAGCAAGTTGAGAAAGTTCCGTCCTTGAAACTCCTGATGCTGAAATCGTATCAGTAACTTTTGACATTTCGTCAGCACTAATCACTCCGTCACCATCTTTGTCAAAACTTGAAAAATTTGTTTGCAAATAAGATGCGAAAGATTGATTAAGTGTCAAATAGTTGGAATTATCGCTTCTTGCGGCTGTAATATTTTTGTAAGTTACACCATCTTCAGGGTAAAGTGATGCCAAGTAAGAATATGTGTTTCTTAAATTTGATGTTAAATTTGTGATTATTGATGAGCCTGATGTCATGCTGTTACCTCGTATTGTGTTTTTCTACCTATCTTAATAATAATAATGTTTTCAGATTTGTCAATATTTTGATTTATATGCTAAAATATTGTATATGTTAAAGGATAAAGAAAAAATTGTAGAAATATTGCAAAACGGTGGTGTTATCGCTTATGTGACAGACACTGTTTGGGGTTTGGGTTGTTTACCTAATAATGAAGTAGCAGTTCGCAAAATTTATGATATTAAAAAAAGAGAGGCTCAAAAACCTTTGATATTGATGTCTAATGAGGTTTATAACCTGCTTGATTATGTCAAACCTATTCCAAAAGTTGGGCAAAAGTTGATTAAAAAATATTTCCCTGGAGCGTTGACCGTTGTAACTGATAAAAGTGACAAAACGCCTGATTATATAACGTCAAATATGCCGACAGTGGGAATTAGGGTTCCTGATAATGAAATTTTTAGGCAGATTTGTGAAGCAATTCCTGAACACGTTTTGGCGACAACAAGTGCTAATTTATCACACCAACCGTCTGCCAAAACTTATGAACAGGCAATTGCAAACATGTCAGGGCTTGCAGATATTGTAATTCCTGATTATGGACATGTTGCAAAGGGGCTTGAATCAACGGTAGTCGGCGTTATGAATGATGAGTTGAGAATTTTCCGTCAAGGAGCAATAAAAATTGATTTAGATTAGTTTAAAATTTAAGAAGGTTGAATTTTCTTTAATTTTTTACTACCATGTATCTAAGATGAGGGTGAGCTTATGGAATTTTTACTAGACATATTATATTTTTATTTAGTTTTATATACATTGTACCTTTTTATCTTGGGTATTCGCAATTTGAATGACAAGCCGTTTTCATTAGAACGAAAATATTCAAGATATGATGAATATAAACGTAATTTTGCGGTTATTATTTATTCTCATAACCATAGAGCTTGCTTGGAAGAATTGGTTGAAGAGTTAAAAATGCAAGATTATCCGCTTGCGAACTTCAAAGTTTATGCGGTTTTGGATAACTGTAATGACGGAACTGAAAAAATATTTGAAAATGATAAATTTGTCTATGCTTTGAATATTCAAGACCATGGAACGTTAGGCAAAAATCAGGCAGTATCAATGTTATTAGAACAGTTGAAAACTGATGAAACTATTGATGCTTATGTTTTTATAGACGGTACACGTAAAATTGACAGTAATTTCCTAACTTTGGCAAATGTTGCCCTGACAAACGCTGATGCTGTTACAGGCGAAATGAATATTAACCGTTCAAGTTTGGATATCGTAGATAAGATAAAAGCGGTTCATAAAAAATATGTTGCAAACTTTTTGAAACAGGCAAGAACTCTATTGGGACTTGCTACTCAAGTTGATTCAGGTTTATTTATTGTCAAAAAATCTGTTATTGATGAACTTGATGAGATTAAATTTAAAGATATAAATAATGAGTTAGATTTCAGTTTGCTATTATCTCAAACCGGTCATAAATGTATGTATAATCCGAATATTCAGTCTTTTGTCTTGGGTCAGGATTGTTCATTCAAAAAGCCGAGATTGACTTTTAGGTTCAAATTGCTAGCAGAAAAATGCAAAAGTATCAGAAGTTTTAATTTAGGATTTTTTGAGCATATTTGTTCTTTGTTAAATCCTAATTGTTGGACTTTGATTTTTGCATATTTAATATTGATTTTGTATTCGTACAATTGTCAATTTGTTGTGAAATGTAATGTTGTAATCTTTTCTGCAGCATTGCTGCTTGCTGTATACGGTATCAGTTTGATAAATGCTAAGTTAAATTTCAAAGAAATTGTATTGCTGACTTTGTATCCGATTTATTCGATTTGTCACATTATTAAAAACTTCCCGTTAGTTCGTTATACTTTGAAAAAACTTGGTGCTAGTACGGATTCAGAAGCAGATAAACTTGTTGTAGATGTTTATGCGATTACAAAATACGGTGATAGAGCGTGCAAGTTAGAGTTTATTTCAACAGAAAGCGGATTATCAAAGATTAGATTTATTTATAAAAATAAAAAATATGTTACAGATTCTCACTTGAGAATGATTGATGCCTTGCAACAATTGAAATCAAAAATGGAAGATTACGGTTTGAAATTAAAAATTTGCAGTTGTTGTAAAAATTTCACATCTAGTGTTGACGGGTCTACAAATATGTTGAAAGGGCAATGTCATAATGAATTTCCTAGTCCATTGTTGTCAGAATTAAGACCTACTTTGATTTGGAATTCATGTTCAGGGTTTGAACCTGCAGAAATAAATAATTATGTTGAAGAGATTGCTAAAGAAGTTGAAGAGCAACAAGGTTAGTAAAGATTTTGGTTAAATTGGGGATAAGTGTATAAAATGAAAAATATTATCAGTTTATATATATTAATATCTTTGATGTCAGGTATATTGACACCTGTTTTTGCAGCTGAACCGTTGAAAGGGTCAGTTACGGAAAGCGCCGAGTTTAAACAATATGAAGATGAAATGTTTACCGGTAAAATTGAAACTCTTAATCGAAAAGAAATTATAAATATGACTGTTTCTCAGATTTTGGACTCTTCTTATTCGATAGAAGGCGATGAGTTCTTTGCAGAAGTTACTGATGATGTATATGGCGATAAAGGGATTATTATACCAAAAGGAACTCTTGCCCATGGAAAATTGACCAATACCACTGCTCCGGGAAGATTGGGTAAAGAAGCATCTATGGATTTGGCTTTTGATTATTTGGTGACTCCGGACGGTCGAGAAATTCCGATTGAAGGTAAAATGACAACAAAACTTCACCCTGTAGCGCAAGGTGCCAAAATTGTAGCACAAGATGTCGGCTACACTGTGGCAGGTGGTGCTGTTGGCGGACTTGTTGCCTTGAATTGGTTAGGGCTTGGTGCTGCAATTGCTTCACAAGGTTATACACTTGCCGGTGGTGCTGCGGTTGGAGGTGTTGCAGGGCTTGGTGTTGCACTAATAAGAAAAGGTAATCATGTTTTGATTGCCCCTGGGGACGAAATCAAAGTCAGAATAAATACTTCGCTTGATTTGCCGGTTTATAAAAAAGAAGCGCTAAAACAAGAAGAAATTTTATATGACGGATTGAAAATTAGTATAAATGATGTCAAACACGAAAAAGATCCGTTTGGTGAGGTTAATACAATAACATTGACTTTGCTGATTTCTAATATGTCAGACAAGACTCTTTCCGGATTTGATATGGCTTTGGTAAATGATTATAATGCAAAATTCAGTCCGTCAATTTTTGGAAATACAAAATTGATGTTCAGGCAAATTAAACCAGGAGAAAAAGTTATTGAAAAAGTTTCTTTTGCAGTAGATAATATTAATCGCAAATATTGGTTGACTTTTTATGATAGAAAAAATAATGATGTAATTACTAAAATTTCTGTAGATAATGCCTATATGGATTTATCCCCAAAAGCTAAAAAGAAAAATGAAAAAGTAAGAACTCAAAAGAGAAGTTATAAAAAAGACGAAGATATTATGGATTTAGAATTTTAAAATTTTGTTATAAATCGTAAATTAATCTATTGAAAATATAATATTTTATGTTACAATTATAGTAATTAGTATGTATGGAGGAATATATGAGTTACGGATCTCTTGAAATCGAAATATTGAACACCTTTTGGAACTTTGCCGCTATCGATGAAGACGTTGATATTTCAATCCAAGATGTGGTAAATTCATTATCGGCTAACGGTACTGAAAGAGCCTACACAACAATCAAGACAGTTATGGACAGGCTTGTTTCTAAAAGCGTTTTAGTCAGATACAAAGTTGGTAAAAAATTCTTCTACAAAACAACCATGGATAAAAGAGAAATGGCTCTTGATATGATGCATGAGTTTACTGACAATTTCTTTGATGGTGATATTTCTAAAATGGTTCGATTTGTGGAAAAAGAAACCGTAGAAATGTTGGTTAAATAACAAGTTTAACATGACAAAACAGTTTGAAGATAGAGTTTTTGTTGCAAAATTACTGAGGAATGTTCGCATAGGGGTATGTTCTGTGAGAGTAGCAATGTTGAATTACCCCAAAGATACGGACGACGAGAGTTTAATCGCTGCTTATCATGCCTTAATTCATTATGAGGCTGATGAGGATTTGCGCCGTCGTGATGAACTGTACAAAGATGAACAAGATGATTATCTTGAATTTTTGGCTTATACTCTTGAAAAAGGCGAGGATTTGCCACAAAATATTATTGATAATTACAAAAGATATTATGATTCGGCTCCGGTCATTCATAATAACGATGCAAAAGGATTTTTGAAAAGTTTTTTCAAAATATTGAATATAGGAAGGAAAAAGAATTAAATGAAATCATTAATTACAAAATTAGCAGCTATTGTGTTTATGGTTTGCATGGCTTGTTCGACATTTTTACAAGCACCTACATTTTCGGCAAATGTTGACGTTGTTCCTACAATGACAACTCAATCAGACAGTTCGAATAGAATTTGGGTAGGAACATTCCAATTAGTTTGGAACGAAATGCTGGATAATATTGTAAAGGGTCCTGTAGAATTTTACGGCTATGGCTCACCTATGGCTACAGCTTTGAATGCTCGTGAATTTTCAAAAGCAAATTTGTCAGAAAGTGCTTATTATACAAAATACGGCATTGTTTCTCCTAAGTTGAGAAAAACTATCGAAAAAGGTATTAAAAAGAAATTCCATGAAAAAAGCGATATCTTGAGCAATTTTGACTGGACTTATTCTCCTGATAAATATTTTATATATGCAATGTTGAAAAAAGATTTCAAATTTTTGACTGCATTTGACAAGTTGGATAAAGGTGTTTTTGGTAAAAATCCACAACAAGTTGATTACTTTGGAATAAAATCAAGCAGCAATTCAAAATTGTATAATAATGTTTCAGTATTGTTCTATAACAATTCATCAGATTATGCAGTTAAGTTAAAAACTAAAGGTAACGATGAAGTTATTTTGTACAGAACTGATGCTGATATGACTTTTGATAAGTATTATGCTGAAATTCAAGATAAATCAAACGCTTTCAAGGGTAATAAGAAAATGGTTGAAGATGAAACTTTGTCAATCCCTGATATTAATTTGTATATGGAAACTAAGTTCCCGGAACTTGAAGGACATCAAATCAAAAATACAAACCTTGAAATTGCCGGTACTATTGAAACAGTTGATTTCAAAATGAATAATGAAGGTGTGAAATTGAAAAGTGAAGCCGCAATAATGGTTAAAGTAATGTCATTGCCGGCAAGAGATATCAGACATTTCAATTTCAATGACAACTTTGTATTGTTCCTTGTTGAACATAATCAAAATGTTCCGTATTATGCAATGAGAGTTTCTGATGTTGCAGAATTGAATAAAACTGGCAGATAATAATACAAAACAGGTGTTAAAATGGCTAAAGTAAAATCAAAATGGGTATGTCAACAATGCGGTTACGAAACGGCCGGCTATTTAGGAAAATGTCCGGAATGCGGTTCGTGGAGCAGTTTTGTAGAAGAAATTCAGTCTTCTGCGAAGGTGCAAAATGTATCTCCGCAGGGAATTTCTAATGATGCAAAACCATCGTTAATCAATGATATCCATATTGGTGAAGAGGTCAGAATTAGCACGAATATTTCAGAATTTGACAGAATCTTGGGCGGAGGACTCGTCCAAGGTTCTCTCGTTTTGATTGCAGGTGATCCTGGGATTGGTAAGTCAACAATTTTATTGCAAACCGGTGGGCAGTTGGCGAAAAATGGACAACGTATTTTGTACGTTTCTGCCGAAGAATCTGCCAGTCAATTAAAACTGAGAGCAAACAGATTAGGGATAAATTCTGACAATTTGTATGTCTTTCCGCAAACAAATCTGGAAAGTGTAAGACAACAAATTTCTGAAATTCACCCTGATACAATAATTATTGATAGTATTCAGGCGATTTATTCTCAAACTATTTCAGGCTCTGCTGGGTGCGTTTCTCAAATTCGAGAATGTTGCAATATTTTGATGCAGATTGCCAAAACTCAAAATATTACTGTCATTGTCATTGGTCACGTAACAAAAGATGGCAATATTGCAGGACCTAAAATTTTAGAACACATGGTTGATGTTGTAATTTCTTTTGAAGGGGATAAATACAAGTCATATCGAATGATGAGGTCGATGAAAAATCGTTTTGGAACGACTTCAGAAGTCGGAATTTTCGAAATGCAGGAAAAAGGTTTGGTTGAAGTTAAAAATCCAAACGAATTGTTCCTAAATGAACGTTCTCAAGATGCAATTCCCGGAAGTGCGATAATAGTTACGAATGAAGGTTCTCGTCCTTTGCTTGTTGAAATTCAAGCACTTGTTGGCACAACTCCATATCCGACACCTCGCAGAGTTACGAATGGTGTTGATACTAGCAGATTGTTGCAAATTCTTGCGGTACTAGAAAAAAGGGTTGGCTTAAATCTGTCTAAACAAGACGTATACGTAAACGTTATGGGTGGAATTGAGATTGAAGAACCTAGTGCGGATTTAGGGATTGCGTTGGCAATTGCGACTTGTGCAAGAGATGTTGTCGTTGACCCGCAAACTGTTATTATTGGGGAAATTGGTCTATCTGGTGAAATTCACCCTGTAAGTAATATTGAAAAACGTTTGAATGAAGCGGTGATTTCGGGATTTAAAAAGGCAATAATTCCTTATGCAAATCGAGGAATTGAAAATGATAAGATTAAAGTAGTTCCGGTAAAACGTTTGATTGATGCAATTTCTGCTTGCGTCACTCCACAATAAGAGGTATATTATGCAAAATTTAGAAGATATTTTAGGAAATTTTCTTATTGAAAATAATTTGACTATTGCAACGGCTGAATCATGTACAGGAGGTTTGTTGAGTTCAAAATTGACAGATGTTTCGGGTAGTTCAGCTTATGTAAAATTGAATTTTGTAACTTATGCAAATGAAGCAAAACACGAGATTTTGGGTGTAAGTAATGAAATTTTAGAAACAAAAGGGGCTGTTAGTGAGGAGTGCGCAGAAGCAATGGCTAACGGACTTTTTGAAAGAACAGGTTGCGATGTTGCGTTATGCACAACAGGAATTGCCGGACCGACTGGTGGAACTGCAGAAAAACCGGTAGGGCTTGTGTATATTTCTATCAGATATAAAAATATTGTTACGATAAAAGAAGTTCGACTATCTCCTAACTTAGACAGAAGAAAAATGAAAGAAGAATTTGCAAATCAGGCTTTGAAACTCGCAATTTCGACTTTGTGTTCAGAACGTCTTTGCTAATTTTGTAACAAATTGTTTCAAATTCTTTAAAATAGTCAATTTTGCCCTTTATCTATACTTTATATATAAGGGATATTAAAGGGGAAGATTTGATGAACTATTTTGAGTATTTGAACAGAAAAATTGTGAATGGTACGACTAATGTAAGTCCAATTTCTGTAGCAGCAACAGGAAATAATCCGTTTGCATCTGCACCAATTTTTTCAAATACAAATCAAAATGTTTCATTGAACGGTGTTTCAATTTTTACATCTGCGAATAAACAAGACTTGTCAAAAGTTGATTATGACAAAGTTTTGGCAGAACAAATTTCAGAAGATGCAAAACTTTCTCCATTAGAATTTGTATTAAAAGAATTTTTCTCAATTGATAAAATTAAACAAGTAGCAGACAAAAATAAAGATGGAAAAATATCAGTTGAAGAGGCTAAAGAATTTGTTGAAAATTTGGCTGCAAAAGACGGTAATGCTGAAGAATTGTCTTTGGCTGATTTTGAACAGTTGATTAAAGACGAAGGTATTGATTTAGAAGCTATTTCAAATTTCATAAATGATACCACTGAACAACCGCAAGTTTCAACACAAACTCAACCGCAATCGGTTCAATCTGTGCAAACTGCATCTGCTTCTCAACACCATTCAGGTGTTCAAAATACGGTATCAGCACCACAACAAGATGTGCCAAAAACAGTTGATAATATGACTTTACCTGAATTACAAGAAGAAAAATCAAAAAGAACTTCTGTAATGTCAGAAAAAAGAGCCGCTTTGTCAGCTGTTAGAAACGGTGAAAATCCACAAGTTAAACAAGCAAAAACTCAAGCAGATGTTGCTAAGAAAAAATATGAAACATTGTTAAAAGAAGATCCTGCAGCGAAAAAATTTGCAAAAGATGTTTTGAAAAACAATAAAAAAATCGAAAAAAATCAAGCAGAATTAGACAAAATTTCAGACTCAATCACAACAAAAGAAACTGAAATTTCTGAAAAAGAGTCAACAATTTCAAATTCAGAAAGTATGCTTTCAAGTTTGGAAAGTGTTTTGTCTTCAATTCCGGCACCATCAGGAAAACCGGAAGACAAAGAAAAAGATGCTGCACTTGCTAATAAGAAAGCGGAATTAACAAAAGAAATTTCATCAAAGAAAAAAGAAATTGAAAAACAAAAGTCAGATTTAGCAAAAGCACAAAAAGAATTGGACAAACTAAACACTGAAAAAACAAAATTAGAAACAGAAAAACAACAATTGCAGGCAGAAAAAGCAAAATTGGATTCTTTAGTTAAAGCAAACTGTTCAGATGCAGTAAAGGCTGCTTTAGATGCGTTTTATTCTGCAACAAAAAATGTTGAAACCGTAAAGGCAAGAGAAACTGCAACTGCACAAAAAGCATTTGAAGAAGCAAAAAGCAGTGTTGATGAAATTAATGCAAAAATCTCACAAAGAGAATCTGAAGGAGCAAAAGAAAAATATGCATTGACTTCTGATTCTGTTGAAAACGCTGTAGAACTTGCAGAATCTCAAGTTGGAGTTCACGAAAACGGTTCATCAAACGATAGTGCAGAAATCAGAAAATATAAAAATGGCGCAGTAGACGGCAATCCTTGGTGTGCATCATTTACTTCTTGGTTGTACGGTGCCGGTCAACATTCATCTAACGGTAAAACATTTGGCTATACTGCATCTTCTCAAGAAATCAAAAGAAAAGCACAAAATGCAGGTTGCTATGCTTCTAAAAATTCAAATTATGTACCGAAAAAAGGTGACCTTGCAATGTGGACAAAATCATCTTCAACCGGTCATGTCGGAATTGTTTCAAAAGTTTATTCTGACGGTTCATTTGATACAATTGAAGGTAATTCAAAAGATGCAGTTACAAAACATCACTATTCATCAAAACATTCTGTAGGTTCAGGTTTTGACGGATTTGTTCAAATGGATAAATGGTTAGCGTAAGCTTTTTAAGAAGCAACAATTTGTGCTAAAAGTTCTGGGAATTTGTTAATCAAAGCATCTGCAAATTTGTCAGTATCAATTTGAGTTGTTACGACTGCAAGCAAGTCTTGAGGTAATTCATTTATCATTTTTTGTAAGTATTCAGGACGAATTACGCTCATTCCTTTGACCATTTCATCTTTTTCACGTTCTCTGTTGATGATTTTTGTATAAGCATCGGTATCAAATTTTTCGAACAGTTTTGTTTCTTGATTTGCTAACATGTAGGTCAATTCTTTTTTCTGAGTCGGTTGAAGATTTTTTATTGCATTTTTGTAGTCTAAATCTCCCAGTTGACCGATTTGAGAAATCATTTCTTTAGCGTTTCCGTTGGCTTCTTTTCCTGAAACACTTTCATAAATTTGTTGCAGATATATTTCCGGCAAACGTTCCAAATTATTCAATAACATTTGCTTATTCATATCAGTTCCGGTTAGCAAATTGTCTAACTGTTCTTCCGGCATGAACTCAATAACTTGTTGTTGTGAAAATAGTTGAAACACCATTTTTACAAGTTCTTCTTTTGGAATATCTTTGACCAAATCCAGTAGTGTATCTTGGGTAAAGTAATTCAAACCAATAACAAGATCATTTGTTTCAAGCATAGGAACAAGTTTTTCCAATTGTGCTCCTGTCATTTCAGACATAATTGCCAGTTTATTTTCAGGGTCTGCAAGTTGGAAAAGTTCTACAAGTTGAGAAACGTTGGTGAACATGTCTGCAGCAAGTTGAATAGCGGCTTGGTTTCCATCAGCCGCTTCGGTTTGAATTATCTCTTCAATGGATTTGTTTTTGTACGTTTCCATTTTGGAAGTAGATATGTTCAACTTCGATTGGATATATGCTAAATCTGTGTTTATCGTAATTGACATGTAAACCTCAAAATCTCTCTTATATATATTAATGTATTTTTAATTTACTATTTTCAAAAATATTACAAATTTTAACAAAAAGTAATATTAATTTTGAACTTTCGTATTTTATAATCGTAATATAAGTAGCAAGGAGAAGGATAATGAAAAAGGTTGTTAAGTATTTTTTGATATTTTCTTTTTTAATTGTTTCGACACCTGTGTTGGCGCACCCGCCGGCTCCACCTTGTGATGCTCCGCCGCCACCACCACCTCCGCCAATAGTTCCTGTTGCGACATATTCAACTCAGTATCAGCAGCCGTTTGACGGGTGTAATGAACATTATTTGCTAATAAATGAATTTACGACCGAATATTCAGACAATACGGCAAGTACTTCCAGGTTGTATTCTGTTGTGAATAAAGACGGTGCAATGTTGGTAGAAAATGCAAAATCTGTTGAACATCTGAATAATGATTATGAACATTATTTTTTGATATACGAAAACGGACGTTATGAAATTGTTGATTCTTATGGCGTAATTTCTGGCGCTGAATCTTTTTCCAGTGCCAAACATGTTGCTTATGACAGAATTTTAGTTTCAAAAAGTTTGTCAGCTTTCAAAACCGGTTACGGTGTTGTAGATTATTCAGGCAAAATTATTGTACCTTTGAAATATCAAACGATAAATTACGGCAAATTCAATAACGGTTTGTATATGACAAAATTGAACGGTTATTGGGGCTTAATCAGTTTGGATAATGAAATTTTTGCTAAAAATGAAAACGATAATATCAAGGAATTTCTTTCTACTTATCGCTTGAAAAAACAAGGCAAATTCGGATTGTTGGGTTTTGATGGGCATAAAATACTTGATACAACATACGATAGCATTGATACCCTCGGAAGTGAGTATATTGTCGTAAAATCAGGCAAAAAATACGCTCTTTATGATGCTTACGGAAACGCACTTTCTCCGTTTAGGTACAAAAAGATAAAAATGGATAGAAATTCTGTGATTGGTGATACCGGAATTGTCTGGGAAACTATTGTTCAATAGATGTTGATGAAGTTGTTGGCTATAAAAGGTCAGCAACTTCATTGTACATAATCATGTAAAAGTCAGAACTTGTTAAATTAGGATTTTGCTTCATAAATTTTTTAACATTGAATTTTGCCAAAAATTTATCAAGTTTTTCTATAGTTTTAGGATTGTTTTCATTTTCAGTTTTTAATTTTTCAATATAATTTTTAGTTAAATAAATTATATCGTCTTCTGATAGCGCAGGTAATGGGCTGATATCAACTTCATCATTATCTTCATCTTCAAGATATTTCTTTTCTTCTTTTTGTTGTTCTTGTTGATGTTGTTTTCTTTCTTGATTTGTTGAAATTGCAGATTCAATTCTTTGCCCAAATGGGTTACTTACCGAATTAAACATAATATACCTCTGAGTTTTACCATCATACTTATTTTCGGTAAAAAACGCAGAAAAATTTAATTTTTGTTAATCTTTCTTAACATGAACGCAATAATTTTGATAAAAAATCCTTTATATATATACAGGGGATATAAGGAGTATAAAATGGGGATATTTTCAGCAGTTGCAAAAGTTGCTACACGAGTTGTAAAAGCCGTAACAAAATCTGTAAGCGGTTCTGCTGCAAAAACGGTATCAAAAAAATCAGGTTCAATATGGGCTGGTGCTAAATCTTCTCCAAAAGCGCTTGGTGATGGAAAAGGTTTGGCAAATCGTGCGGTTAATAAATTAACAAATACTGCTGCAAAACCTTCATTTTTGAAATCAATTGGCAATGCTGTATCTAAAGTTTTGAAACCTATTACAAAATACGCTCCAAAGGCTTTAAAAGTTGGAGCAAAATTTGCTAAAAGAATTCCTATTATTGGTGCTGTCATAACAGTTGCATTAGAATCTGAAAATGTTTATAAGGGCTATAAAAAGGGTGGCTGGAAAGGTGCCTTAGAACAAGTTAGCGGAGCAGGAGTTGAACTTGGTTGTATGGTAGCAGGTGCTGCTATCGGTTCGATTGTTCCTGGGCTTGGAACCGGTATTGGTGCAGTTGTCGGCGGTCTTGTTGGTTGGGGAATTAGAGCATTTACTTTTCCAGAACCAGACGATGATGAAGAAGTAACAAAACCAAAATCTAACGAAAAAGCGAAAGCACAAACACCTAAAAAAGAAGTTAAACCAACAGAAACAAAAGAATCAAAGGCAAACCAAAAACCTAATAAACCGGAAGTTAAGAAGCCTGTTGAAAAGCCTTCAACACCTGTCAATACACCGGTTGCTAATGATGACGTAATTCCGGATAATGGTGATAAGACATCTGGTAAAGTTGAAAAACCTTCTACAACTGATGATACTAAAGTTTCAGACGAAGAAAAAGACGAAACTACAACAAACACAACTCCAAAAAGTTCATATACTGATGATGAAATTGAACGATTGATGGCTTTGGGTATGTCAAGAAAGCAAATTATGCAGTTGGTTGAAAACGGTTTTTCTTATCGAGATGTTGAAATGGCATTGATAACTTCCTTGTTGGAAGAGTCACAAGGTACTGCTAATCCGTTTGCGACAGAAAATAATTCACAAAAATCATTAAAACTTGTCGGATAGCGTTAATTTTACATGTCAGGCGGTGCCGTGACCTACGTTTGGTATTGAAATAGGTGTTCAATGTTGAAAAATAATGTTCCCCACATGCGGGGGAACCGAAATCTATGATTTCGAAGGGGGGAAAAATAACTTGTTATAAAACAAATTCTTTACAGATTCTGAATAACAAGAAAATTTATTTGCTCATTGCATTCGCAAAATTTTCTAAGTTTTCAGAATGACGAGAGCCTTGCTAAGCCCACCAACCGGTCATTCCGGCCTACGAGCCGGAATCTGTTTGCAAATATTGTACAAACTTGTCATTTATTTGTGCAGATTCTGAATAAGATAAAATCTACGCAATTAAAATTGCTTGATTTTTTAATCTTTTCAGAATGACGAAACTCTTGTAAACACCACCAAATCGTCACTCTGAACTTGATTCAGAGTCTGTTACGATAATAAACAGATTCTGAATAGACAAAAAAATCACTTTTCGTAAACTCAAAGGATTTTTTAAGCCTTTCAGAATGACGAGAGCTTTGCTAAGCCCACCAACCAGTCATTCCGGCCTACGAGCCGGAATCTGTTTTCAACGATTGTACAAACTTGTCATTTATTTGCACAGATTCTGAATAAGATAAAATCTACGCAATTAAAATTGCTTGATTTTTTAATCTTTTCAGAATGACGAAACTCTTGTAAACACCACCAAATCGTCACTCTGAACTTGATTCAGAGTCTGTTACGATAATAAACAGATTCTGAATAGACAAAAAAATCACTTTTCGTAAACTCAAAGGATTTTTTAAGCCTTTCAGAATGACGAGAGCTTTGCTAAGCCCACCAACCAGTCATTCCGGCCTACGAGCCGGAATCTGTTTTCAACGATTGTACAAACTTGTCATTTATTTGTGCAGATTCTGAATAACAAGAAAATTTATTTGCTCATTGCAATCGCAAAATTTTCTAAGTTTTCAGAATGACGAGAGCCTTGCTAAGCCCACCAACC
>CAVHEM010000072.1:0-11808 GCA_963635055.1 Bacteroidaceae bacterium
CAGCAACCCTTCGATTAACAGTCGAATGCTCCGCCATTGAGCTACTGAGGATTATTCTGTGGCATCACTGCCGACTCCTTTAATATATAACAAACATTTTTTATTGTAAAGTCTTTTTTTTATTTTTTTCGGGAATTGAGATTTTTCTTTTATATGTTATATTTTTAGCGGATATGTTATATACTTGATTAGGAGGTGTATTTTATGGCTAATCCGACACTTAGAGAAGGTTTTATAAATAATTCGAGTTTCAATTCTTTAGATGAAACCTCAACCATGACTATTGGCGGGACAATCTTAAAAACATGCTTTTTAGGTTTGCTCATGCTTGCAACTTTTTCCTATACTTGGTATTTGCAGCTTACTGGTTTTTCCGATAAGGCTGCTTTGCTTTACAGCGTTGGAATTTGGGGTGGACTTGGCATGTGTTTGGCAATTTGTTTCATTCCAAAAAATAAGTTTTTAATCCTGACTACTCCCTTGTATGCAATGCTAGAAGGGCTTGCGTTAGGTTATCTGTCTGCAATCGTAAACAGAGCATTCCCTGGGGTTGTGCTTCAGGCTACTGTCGCAACTTTTATTGCTCTATTTACCATGCTTATTTTGTATTCTACAAAAGTTATCAGATGTACTCAAAAATTCCGTGCAGTCATGACAATTTCTTTTTTTTCAATTTTTGTACTTTACATGCTTCAACTGATTCTTTCCTTGTTTCATGTAAGTATTCCGTTCTTATATTCGAACGGACCGGTTGGAATCGGTGTAAGCCTTGCAATCGTTGCGGTTGCATCATTTAGTTTAATCATGGATTTCTCAAATATTGAAGAGTTTTCTTCTCGTGTTGATAAAAATATGGAATGGTATTTCGGATTTTCTTTGATGGTAACTTTGGTTTGGTTATACATCGAGATGTTGAAACTTTTTATGAAATTGCAAAGTAATAAATAATATTAAGAATGTATTAAATAAAAGGTTTATTATATAAGTGGGGCGTGTGTTTCGCCCCACTTTCTTATTCTAAAATTTGCTCTACTATCTAATACAAATGTATGAGTTTTGAGTCCAATTATTAAAGAAGAGAAATTTTATTACGACACATCATGTAAATCTAAATAATATATTGGAGCTTCAAAATGTCAGAACAAGTTTTAATGCCATTTATCGGCACAAATAATATCGAAAATAAGGAAAAGGCGAGGGACTCATTAGAGAAAGCAAGAGTAGCCCATGAAAAATACTTAATCGGTCAAAAAAATAATGACTTGGAAGAAGCCGTTGAACATTATGTTGATGCGGTTAAGTATGACCCGACTATTCCGGAAACTTATTATAGGCTTGCAACTTTAATGTGGGAGCAAGGACAAATAAGTTTGGGTACGGCTATTGAGCAATGTAAGACTGCGGTCGTGCTTTCTCCGAAAAATAAAGATGCTCATTTATATACAGGGTATTTTATGCAACTTGCGGAAGATTATGAATCTGCAGAGAAAGAATTCAAGTCTGCAATTTCAATGAATCCGCTTGCTTCAGGTCGTCCGAGAATGATTTTATCTCAGTCTTTGTTGCAAAAAATCAATTCTCAAAATGCTACATATAAAGATTATATCGGCTTTTTGTATTATTTCTTGACAGGTAGCGTTATGCTTGCTTGGGACAGACCAACTATGAAAATGTTTTACAGAAACATGAGTAATGATGTTTCAATCTTTTCTTATAACACTGTTGGGAAATTTTTAGAAAAATTCAAAATGTACGATTCTGCAGAAAAAGTTTATAAGTCTGCAGTTGAGAATACATCAAACAGTGATTATTTCTATCAAAAACTCGGCAATATGGCTTTGAAAAATAACGATATAGATACGACATTGAGTTGTTATCGTAAAGTTTTAGAGGCTAACCCGAAAAATCGTGAAATCTTGGTGAAAATTGCGACAATTTTGCAAACTTATTTTCCTGAAAATACCGAAGAAGCGATTGATTGTTATGAAAGATTACTTGAATTTGATATAGATACCGCTCAAATTTACTATGAACTCGGTCATCTTTACATGTCAAAAGATGATAAGTTGAATTCAATCAGTGCGTTCAAATTAGCAGTTGATAGAGAACCTGAAAATCCGTTCTATAACAATTCTTTAGGTTATGCTTATGCAAGAGCAGAACTCTATGATGATGCGATTGAGCATTACCAAAAGGCTATTTCGCTTAATCCTGATGCTGAATGGACATCTATTGTTTGTCAGGCACTCGGTTCGATTTACGCAGAGCAAAAAGGTAATATTGAGGCTGCAGTTTCAACTTATCAATCAGGTATAATTTTAGACCCTAGTAATTATGATTTATACGTTGCTTTAGGCGATATTTACATGGCTGAATACGATTTAGATAAGGCGATTAGAGCGTACTGCGATGCGATTACTCTAAATCCGGAAGAATTTCGTGCGTATTCAAAAGTTGGTATCGCATTGTGGGAAAAGGATTATTTGGAAGAAGCGTTAGTGGCTTATCACAAGGCTGTTGAACTAAAACCTGATAATGAATTTGCTCAAAATAATTTGGGAATTCTATATTTAGACGGATTGATGGACGCTGAAGAAGCGTTGGAATACTTTGAAGAAGCAATTTCGCTAAATCCAAATTATACACTTGCGTATTTCAATGCCGGTCGTGCAAGTCAAGAAATGGGCTTTACTAATGATGCTGCGAATTACTATCAAATGGCAATAGATTTGAATCGAATAACTGAAGATCTTGATGAAGAAGATATTCAAACAAGATTGCACAGTCTATTTGAAATTTAAGGGTATATATTTACACATTATAATAGAGGTATTGGTGTTTTGGAAACAAAACACCATTTTTTTAGTTTGTTTGTTGTAATATTAATTGTGCGAAGTAAGAAAAATGAAGGGTGTATTTATGGAAAATTGTGTAGTAGTCGGCGCTCAATGGGGCGATGAAGGTAAGGCTAAAATTACTGACTTATTGGCAGAAAATTCTGATTTGATAATCCGTTATCAAGGTGGTTGTAATGCCGGTCATACTGTTGTTGCGCACGGTAAAACTTTTAAATTTCATTTGATTCCGTCAGGAATTTTGTATGAAGGAAAAACTTGTTTAATCGGTAATGGTACTGTAATTTTACCTGAGTATTTTCAAGAAGAAATTGAAGGATTAAAAAAAGAAAATATAGATTTGTCAGGTTTGAAAGTTAGCCCATTGGCATCAATTACAATGCCATGGCATACAGAAGTTGACGGATATTCTGAAAGTACCGCAGGAAAAGGTAAAATTGGTACAACTAAAAAAGGTATCGGACCTACTTATACAGATAAGATGCAAAGAATTGGTTTGAAAATCGAAGATTTGTATTCTGATATTGCTTTGTCAGAAAAACTAGATGTAATTTTGCCGATAAAAAATAAACAATTGAAAGATGTTTATAATTTGAAAACCTACACAAAAGACGACGTTTTAGAATTGTGCAAAAAGTATGCAGAAATTTTCAGACCTTATGTTTGCTTTGACTGGCAAGAAATGTTGCGAAAAGCCAAAAACGATAAAAAAATCCTTTTTGAAGGTGCTCAAGGGGTTATGCTGGACGTTGATTTTGGTACTTATCCGTTTGTAACAAGTTCAAACCCAATCGGTGGCGGTGCTTCTACCGGTTCCGGATATGGTCCGACAGTTATTGACAAAGTAATTGGTGTTGCAAAAGCTTATGTTACAAGAGTCGGTGAAGGTCCTTTTGTTACTGAATTGACTGATGAAATGGGTAAACGTATCCAAGATATCGGACATGAATTTGGTGTTACAACAGGTCGTCCTAGACGTTGCGGTTGGTTTGATGCCGTAACCATGAAGTATGCTTGTCTTGTTGGTGGTTTGACATCAATCGCTTTAACTAAAATTGATGTATTTGATTCTTTTGATGAAATCAAGATTTGTACGGCTTATCGTGACACTCGTGATGGTAAAGTTTATAAAGATTATCCGACAAATGTCTTTATTCATCAGTATCTAGAACCGATTTATGAAACTCATAAAGGTTGGAAATCAGATATTACAGGTGTGAAAACTTATGATGAGTTACCTGAAAATTGTAAAAAATATTTGGAAAGATTGGAAGAAATTCTTGAAACTCCTATTGATATCGTTTCGGTAGGTCCAGATAGAGAACAAACAATTTTCAAAAAGTAATTTTTCACAAGTTGGAAAACTGAAAATAAGTAATAAAAAGAGGTTGAAAATTAAATTCAACCTCTTTTCTAATTTTATATTGTGAGAGTCTGCTTATTCACCTAACAAAATGTTATCAATAAGTCTTACACCGCCGACTTTGCAAGCAATGAAAACCCTTGTGGAATCATCTGCTTTTTTAACTTCTTCCAAGTCGTTTTCATTCATAAATTCCAAGTATTCAAGGTCGTGGTGTTCGTTTAGTATTGAATACGCTGTTTCACGAAGTGCTTCAACATCTGTAATGCCTTTTTTGTAGCAAAGTTTTATATTATTAAGAATTTTGCTTAATGCCAAAGCATGTTTTTTGTCTTCTTCAGATAAATATTTATTTCTTGAACTTAATGCCAAACCTGATTCTTCTCTAACAATCGGACATGGGATAATTTCGACAGGAATGTTCAAATCTTTGACCATTTTTTTGATTATGATAAGTTGTTGAGCATCTTTTTGTCCGAAAAATGCGTAATCCGGCTGCACGATATTGAATAATTTATTCACAACTGTGCAAACGCCATCAAAATGTCCTACTCTTGCTTTTCCGCAAAGTTTATTTACATAGAAAAACGGCGGAATTACATAGGTTAGAAAATCGTTTGTTCTCATTTGATTTTCTCCGTACATTTCGGTTGGTGTTGGTGCAAAAACTATGCTAACTCCAGCTTCTTCACACATTTTTGTATCAGCTTCAAGAGTTCTTGGATATTTGTCCAAATCTTCCCCAGGGCAAAATTGGATTGGGTTTACAAAAACGGAAACTACAACTTTGTCACATTTTTCAACCGCTTTTTTTATAAGGCTCAAATGACCATTGTGTAAAGCGCCCATTGTTGGCACCAAACCGACAGTCAAACCTTCTTTTTTCCACTGTTTTACCTGTTCTCTAACTTCTTTGATTGTATGAACTAACATTTTGCTCACTTCCTTCTTATGTTTTTATATGTTAATAACATTCCTCATCGTTTGGGTAATTCCCGCTAAGGACATCTTCTTTGTATTTTTTTGCACAATTCAAAATTAATTCTCTCATATCACCGTATTTTCTGGCAAATTTTGGTTTGAATTCAGAAAATTTGCCCAACAAGTCATCACAAACCATAACTTGAGCATCACAGTACATGCCGGCACCACAAGAAATTGTTGGAATATTTATATTTTCGGTAATGTATTTAGCGCCGTTTTTAGGCACCATTTCAAGAACAATAGAAAATGCACCGGCTTTTTCCAGTTGTTTAGCCTGTTGCAAAAGTTCTTCTATTGCTTCGTCCGTTTTGCCTTGAATTATGTGACCGCCGATTACGTTTTGTGATTGCGGAGTAAAACCTATATGTCCCATCACCGGAACACCCATTTGAGTACTCCTTTTAATGAGTTCTAAAATATAATCGTTGCAACCTTCAAGTTTGACCGCATTAGCACCGAGTTTTACCATATTTCCAATATTTTTTAAAGCAGATGGAATATCTATAGTGTAACTCATAAAAGGCATATCTGTTACTACCATTGCTCTTGCTGCCCCTTTGGCAACAGCTTTTGTAAAAATAGACATTTCTTCAACACCGATTGCATTAGTGTTTTCATAGCCCAAGGCTACCATAGCAAGGCTATCACCTATCAATATTACATCAATTCCTGCTTCATCAAGATATTTTGCCGTAGAATAATCATAAGCGGTCAGTACTGCAAATTTTTCGTTATTTTCTTTGAGTTTTTTTAGTGTTCTTACAGTAACTTTTTTTACCATGATTCCGCCTTTTTATTATTTTGATGATTTTCTGAACCAGTAGTAAATTGCTCTTGCTACACGGTTTGAACTATGTCTGATTAAGCCTTCTTTGTTATCTTCAATAAGTTTTTTAGCGCAAATTCTGATACCCATTTTCTTAATTTCCGGAGTGTCCAAAACTACAGGGTAAGAGTTTGATTTTTGATATTTGTCTGCCGGTTTTTCCGGTAAATAATTATTAACCAAAACTGCATCAACAATTTTTGATGACCCTGCATGTTTAATTAATGCTTTTATGTGGTCTGAAACCTTGTAATTGTCAGTTTCTCCCGGTTGGGTCATAATGTTACAAACATATATTTTCTTCGCTTTTGATTTTGCAATTTCTTCAGATATTTCTTTAATCAAAAGGTTTGGAATAACGCTCGTGTATAAACTTCCCGGACCCAAAATAATCAATTCAGCATTGCGAATTGCATCTATAACTTCAGGCAAAGCTTTGCAGTGCTTAGGTTCTGTGAATAATTTTTTGATTTTGCCGTGCGCTTCAGGAATTTGAGATTCCCCGTGAATAATTCTGCCGTCTTCCATTTCTGCAACGAGTTTCATATCATCTAACGTTGCCGGCAAAACTCGTCCTCTGATTGACAAAACTCTGGAAGATGCTCGAACTGCTGATACCATATCACCTGTGATTTCACAAAGCGCAGTGATAAATAAATTACCAAAACTGTGACCTTCTAAGCATTTGCCGTCATCAAATCTATATTTAAACAATTTGTTTACCAAGTCTTCATCATCTGCTAACGCAGTGATACAGTGACGAATATCTCCAGGTGGCAAAATTCCTAATGATTCTCTCAATTTGCCTGAACTTCCGCCATCATCGCCAACTGTTACAATTGCGGTTATGTTATTTGTAATGTTTTTGATACCGCTCAATAGCATTGATAAACCTGTTCCGCCACCTACGGCAACGATTCTCGGTCCACGGTTAAGTTTTCTTCTTCTGTATAAATTTTCTAAAAGTATATCGTTGTTTCTGTCCTCGTCCATATCAAGGATTGAAAGGTTTGTTTTTGTCCAGCCTTTGAAAAAGATTGCTGCACCAAACATAATGAACGCAAAAGCAAGCCATTCAGTCGAAATTTTTGTAGCAATTTTTCTAATAAATTGCATAGTATTAAATATTGGTTGCAAGTCAAACAACATCAAAATCCCTACAGTCATGACCGCAGCACCGATAAAAATCAGCAAAAACCATCTTTTTACCTGTAATCCCGGAATTAACCAACCTGCTTGTTTTGGTACTTTTAATTTTTTTATCATACTTTTACTTATTCCTTTTCAGTAATAATCAATTATTCTACCCAACCTGATTTTTGAGCGTTCATATAGTTAAACGGTAGCGGTTCAACTATTTCTCTTGCTTGAATAATCAAATCTTTGGCATTAGAAAGTTTGTTTGAAAAATGGATAGAATCCGCTCTTACTACTGGTTTTCCGCCTTCATTATTTGTTACTTGAGAATATTGTAACAAGTCTTTTAATCTTTGAATTGAAATATTAGTATTTTCTAAATCTCTTGCAGAAAAGTCAATATTTCCATCTTTATCATAAATTTTTTCAAGGTGAATTTCGTGCGCAACTTGCAAATTTTCTTCTTCGCCGATTTGTGCAAGATTATCACCTGTTGCACCATAATAAACCAACCATTTTGAACATTTTTTTATAGCTCGAGCAATAGTTCTTGAAACTTCAATGTCTTCTGCAGCCTGACGATACATAGCGCCATGTGGTCTAACGTGTTCGATTTCCATATTGTACGCTTTTGCAAATGTCATAATTGCTCCGACTTGGTACATAACAAGTGCTTCCAATTCGTCAAAATCTAAGTCCATTTTTCTGTAACCGAAACCTTGAATGTCGTCATATCCTACGTGAGCACCCACAACAATATTCTTACTTTTCGCATTCAATAAAGCTTCTTTTATTGTCAACGGATCCCCTGCGTGAAATCCGCAAGAAATGTTCACTGAACTTACATAATCCAACAATCTTGATTCCGTACTGTTTTTATAAATCCCAAAACTCTGTGCTAAATCACAGTTAAAATCTATATTTTTAATTCCCCTTTTTTCCAATGTTTTTTGCATTTCTAAAATCCCGTCCAATATAATGTCTTATCTAATTATACACGATAATGTTAATAAATCTATCTCTTTATATATTTTTAATAAATACGTTCGCCGGTTTGTTTGTCGAATTTGTACAAGTCATGCGAATTTATGCAAATATCAAAAGTTTTGCCGATTTGAGTGTCGGAAGGTAGTTTTGCTGAACATTTTTTATCACCGATATTGAAATATACGATAATTTCGCTGCCTAACATTTCTGTTATTTCGACTTTTACGTTTAATTTAATATCTCCGTCAGTACTTGTAACTTTTTCCGGTCTGATTCCGTATAAAATATTTTCATCTAATCCTAAATCTTTTCCTTCTATGAAATTCATTTGTGGTGAACCTACAAATCCTGCTACAAATGTGTTTTTTGGATTGTTATAAATTTCATTTGGAGTGTCAACTTGTTGAATATCACCATTATTCAAAACTACAATCCTGTCCCCCATAGTCAATGCTTCTGTCTGGTCATGGGTTACGTAAATAAATGTAGTTTGTAGTTTTTCGTGTAATTTTTTTATTTCTGAGCGCATTTGGACACGAAGTTTTGCGTCTAAATTAGACAAAGGTTCGTCCATTAAAAAAACTTTTGGATTTCTTACTATTGCACGTCCAAGCGCTACTCTTTGTCTTTGTCCGCCTGATAATTGTTTTGGTTTTCTGTCCAAATATTCTCCCAAGTTCAAAATTTCTGCAGCCTGAGCAACTTTTTCGTCAATTGTTTTTTTATCAACTTTTCTCATTTTTAATCCAAAAGCGATATTCTCTCTAACTGTCATGTGAGGGTACAGTGCGTAACTTTGGAAAACAAATGCAATATCACGGTCTTTTGGCGGAACATTATTGACTTTTTTATCGCCTATGTAAATTTTGCCGTCAGAGATGTCTTCTAATCCTGCTATCATTCTGAGTAGGGTTGATTTTCCACAACCTGACGCTCCTACCAAAACTACAAATTCCTTATCCTTAATTTCCAAATTTACGTTATTTATGACAGTTTTTTTGTTGTCATAAGTTTTACGTACGTTTTTTAAAATTACGTTACTCATTAGCTCCCTTTTCTACAGGTAATAAAATTTCGTATTTTGTTCCTTTTTTTAGTTCTGAGCGAATATTAATTATTCCGTTTGCTCTTTTAATTAAAATACTTGCAATTCCGAGTTTTAGTGAACGAAGAATATTCTTTTTTCCCTTATCAAGTTGAGCATAAGGTTCGCACAAGTATCTTAAATCTTCTTCTGATACTCCAATACCGGTATCTCTCAATCCTATGTATAAATATTTTTTACCTTCCGGTAAATGGTATTCTTCTCTTGTTGCATCGTCCGGTTCTGTTGCTTTAACTGCAATAAAACCTTTTTCTGTCATCGCCGTTGAAACTTCCAATATATTTTGATACGCTTTTTTTAATGCATCAGAATCTGTGTAAACGTTTCTGTTTGGTAGTTCATCGCAGTTTATATCAAAAGTTATCCCTTTATTTTCGCAGGTCGTTTTGAATTCTTTTGCCGATGATTTTAACAGTTCTACAACATCAAATGTGTGGTAATTTTCTTGATAAATTGAAGATTCAACTTCTGAAAAAGTTAGTAATTTGTCTACAAAATTGTACAAATCTGTTGCGTTTGAGTTAATTATTTTGATGTATTTATCTTGTTTTTCTGTAAGAGTTCCGCCCAAACCGTCTAACAAACCTTGTGAAAATCCAATCATAGAACTTAGCGGAGATTTTATATCATCGCTGAGTTTTGCAAGCATTGCATTTTTTTCATTGTTAAATTTTGTAATCTTATCCGCATTATTGATTTCTTTCGTTAAAGAAGTCAAATCTCTTGCAATAACACAGTATCCGCCCATTTTTTTTTGCACATTGATTTCTACATAAAATTCTAATTCAGATAAAGTAGCGGTTGCAAGCACCGGTTTATGTTCAGATAATGACTTTTCTATCGCTTCTTGAGCGTTTCTAACTATGTCAGATATTTTGTATCTGCCATAGCTATTATCTACAAAACAAAAAATCTCTTTTGCTCGTTGATTGTAATATTCAATAATACCTTCTTGATTTACAAAAATCATAGCATCCGGCATTTTATCCATTGTGTTGTATGCTGAAACTAACCACCAGATGCGTTTTAATAATTTAGACAAGTTCATAATTTGCATTACTTCCTTTTATAGTATATAATACATTTTAACATGAAAAATCTTTTGAATAATTACATGTAAATTTTTGTAATCTTTTTTAGAACAAAGTAGCAAAAAAATATATTTAGGTGTTTTCTATATCAGGACGACATGATGGTAAAATAGAAAATAGTTTCGAAAGTAAGGTGATACTATGAGAGAAATCGACAACAAAAACATCAACAGTGTAAACTACACAGGCATTCAAAAGGCTGCAAATGATAGCAACCTACCTGCGGAAATTCCGACTGCTCCAATCGAAAAGAAAGAAATTAACGATTTGGACAAAGTTCCTTCTGCATCACTTGGCAGATCGCAAATTACAACAGATACTACAGAAAGCGATATGATGTTTCTATTGAAAAACCCAGAGGAAGTTGCTCAATTGAACAAAATTTTCGATAAGTATCAAGAAGAACATTCTTACGAAGAAGCTTCTCAATTATTAGAAGCATACAGACATGAATTTTCTGCAAAGAAATAACAAGTAAATCCTTGTTATTTCTCTTGTTCGGTTGGGTCGATGATTTAACCGAAAACTTTTGACCCCTTGAGTTTACAATATCTGAAAATCTTAAACACTATTTATTTCAATTATTGTTCGTTTTTCTCGACAATAACTTGTTTAACGTGTCTGTATATGTACCAAATTCCTAAGATTAAGCATGCAATTATGATTATGTAATCGAATTTGTGCCATATTGCTTTCATTTTGTCTAAGTGTTCACCAAGTTTCACTCCGACAAATACCAAAACATAACTCCAAATTAGTGAACCAACAAACGTTAAAGTGAAGAAGTTACGTTTTTTTGCTTTCAAAATTCCTGCTGGAAACGAAATGAATGTTCTTACTACAGGTAGCATTCTGCATAAGAAAAATGCCCAATCTCCGAATTTCTCAACGAATTTGTCGGCTTCATCAAGGTCTTTTTTAGTTACGAGAACGTATTTGCCGTATTTTTCAAGAAGTTTCCTTCCGCCAAAATAACCTATGTAATATGATGGTAATGAACCTAATACACAGCCGAAGGCTCCGGCAAATGCTACAACGTGGAAGTTCATAGCGCCTTTGCTTACCAAATATCCCGCAAATGGTAAAATTGCTTCTGATGGCAAGGGAATGTTGCATGATTCTATCGCCATTAAAAGTGTTATTCCAAAAGGACCTACTGATGTAATTACACTTTCAATCCAACTAACAATCGGTGCTATTATGCTATCTAACATTATTTTCTCTCCTCATTCATACTTTCAAATTGATTGTAGCAGAAAAGTGATTAAAAAGATGTAAAAATTGTTAACATTCATCAATAATTGAGGTGTTGCAATAGCAACTTGCAATCCTTTGAAAAGTAGGTCTGCATTTTTATGCGCATGGTAATATTTTAAGTGTCAGGCGGTGCCGTGACCTACATTTTATAATGTTCCCCACTTGCGGTGCTAGTTCGAACCAATGAGCGAAGCGAATTGAGT